>NZ_JBEOVL010000026.1:0-100372 GCF_040295485.1 Streptomyces sp. NPDC002793
TCCCGAACCCCCGCCGTCACCCTCGCCACATGAACGGGACCGAAACCCCCAAAACCGACAGCGCAGGATTGACGAACGACATAGAGGCACCCCCCGCCGGTACGGTCACGCCCTCATGCGCGCCGCCGCACGGCGTCTCCCCGACACCGCCTCAGCGCGGCCGCCGCGGGGACTTCCTGGACTCCTCGGCCTGGGCCGCCTTCGCCTTGACGGCGTACTCGTCGACGTACTCCTGTCCGGAGAGCCCGAGGACGGCGTACATGATCTCGTCCGTGACCGCCCGGACCGCCGCCTTCTGGTTCTCGAGGCCGGCGTAACGGGAGAAGTCCAGCGGCTTCCCGAAGCGGATCGTGACCCGCTTGATCTTGGGGACCTTCTGTCCGGGCGGCTGGATCTCGAACGTGCCGACCATCGCGCAGGGGATGACCGGGACGCCTGCCCTGATCGCCATCACGGCCACCCCGACCTTGCCCTTGTACAGCCGCCCGTCGTGCGAGCGCGTGCCTTCCGGGTAGATACCCAGCAGCTCACCCTTGCTCAGCACCCCGAGACCCTCGCGGATGGCCGCCTGGCCCGCCTCCTTGCCGGACCGGTCCACGGGGATCTGCCCGATGCTGTGGAAGAAGGCGGCCGTCAGCTTGCCCTTGATGCCGGGACCGGTGAAGTACTCGGCCTTCGCGAGGAACGTGATGCGGCGCTTGAGGATCGCGGGCATCAGGAAGTGGTCGGAGAAGGAGAGGTGGTTGCCCGCGACGATGGCCGCACCGTCGTCGGGGATGTGTTCGAGTCCCTCGATGCGGGGCCGGAACACCAGCCGGAGCAGGGGACCCAGTACGACGTACTTGAGGACGTAATAGAACACAGCATCTCTCCTAGCCTTCTGGACCGGGCTGTTGGCCGCGTTCTGCCAGGTCGCATGCGGTCGACGGTCCGTACGAGCTCGTCGCTGCTCCCGGCGATCGATCGTAGCCGTGTTCCCGGTGTCTCCGGCAAGTCGTGGGTCGACGGCGGTTCGAGAAGTCCCCTGCTGAGTACGGGAACTCATGTGCGAGCGGGAGGCGGCTGGCACCATCCGCGGTATGACGAGCGACAGACGGGCGCTGACGGCCCTGCATCTCTTCCTGGTCTGGGCGACGACGATGATCGCCGTGCCGGTGCTCGGCATCGGACTGATGCTGGTGGCGTGGAGCGGCGGGAGCGGTGCGTCGGTGCCGCTCGTCGTGCTGGGACTGCCGGCGGTGGTCGGACTGCTGGCCCTGACGGGTCTGCCGGTGCGCACCGTCGTGCCGCTGTGCGCCACCGGGACGCGGCGACTCGGCTGGGCGGTCCTGGTCTTCGCCGCCGGCACGCTCGGCGTCCTTGCCGGACTCGCGGCCTACGGCGGAGACGTCGACCTGGGCAGCCCCGGTGTGCGGTTCGCGCTGACAGGGGTGCCGTACGCGGTGGTCGCGGCGTTCTTCGTACCGAGCCGGTGGATACGGCTGGGGGCGGCGGCCGTGCTGGTGGCCGGAGTGGCCTACGGGGGTTTCGTCGGGCCCGCGCGGTCGCAGGAGCGCCGGCACGAGGCGGAGATCGCACGCTACCGGGAACACCCGGAGCTCCTGTACCTGGGCACCCCGCCGTCCGGCCTGGAGGTCTCCCGTGCGGTCGTCGGCCCGTCCCACTTCAGCGTCGACTACCGCGCCGTCCGGCAGGACGAGTTCGCGTACGTGGGCCTCACCGTGCGCTCGCTGCTCATGCCGAGAGCCGGGTGCCCCGAGATCGAGGAGAAGGGCCTGACCTGCGCGACGGACGCGCGCGGTGAGATGCGCACGGTGCGTGACCTGCCCGGCGGCAGCCAAGAGGTCACTCTCACCCGCCGTCTCCCGAAAGCCGAGGCCGAGGTCACCAGCCAGACCCTCGACGAGGCCGGGCTGCGTCGCCTGCTGGACACGCTGCGCCCGCTGTCGGACCCGGAGCTGGAGGAGCTGATGCGGGAGAAGAGGATCGACCAGGCTTGACCCTGCCATCGTGGCAAGGTCTTCACTGGGGCCGAGGAGGTGGTACCGATGACCCTGCCGGTGCAGGACACGGATGTGACGTGTGCCCTCGAAGGGCTGGAGGCCGACCGCTCGTCGGTGCGGCTGCGTGCGGCGATGGCGGTCGGCACGATGCCCGACCCCCGGTTCGTCGGAGGACTCGTCGAACGCTGCGCGGTCGAACCCGATTTCCAGGTGCGTGAAATGCTCACCTGGGCGCTGACCCGGCACTCGGCCGCGCAGACCGTCCCCGTACTCCTCGGTGAGCTCCGTTCGGCCCGCGCCCAGGCACGGAGCCAGGCCCTGCACACGTTGTCCAAGATCGGGGACCGGCAGGCCTGGCCGGCGATCACACGGGCTCTGCTGTCCGACGCCGACGACGAGGTGGCGCGGAGCGCCTGGCGGGCCGCGGCCGTACTGGTGCCGCACGGCGAGGAGGCCGAGCTGGCGGCGTTGTTGGCGCCGCAACTGGGCCGGGGCGGCAGGGAGATGCAGCTGAGTCTCAGCCGGGCGCTGATCGAACTCGGCGAGGTGATCCTGCCGGTCCTGCGTGGGGTGAAGGCGGACGCCGCCCCCGGCGTACGCGCGCACGCGCTCGCCACGGAGCGGATGCTGCACGACCCGGAAGCCGGGTTCGAGTTCGCGATCGAGGAGGCGAAGCGTGTGGTGGCCCTCGGAACGGGGGAAGGAGTGGGGGCCGGTACATGCTGATCGGTGAGGTGGCACGGCGGTCCGGGGTCAGCGCCCGCATGCTCCGGCATTACGAGTCGCTCGGTCTGGTCAGGCCGACGGGGCGGACCGGAGGCGGCTACCGGGAGTACGCGGACGAGGACATCCGGCGGATCTTCCACATCGAGAGCCTGCGGTCGCTCGGGCTCTCGTTGCGGGACGTCGGGCGCGCACTGGACGATCCCGGCTTCACGCCCGCCGAGCTCGTCGCGGACCTGATCCGCGAGACCCGGGAGCGCGTCGCACGTGAGACGGAGCTGCTCACGCGGCTCGACCGGATCGGTGCCGCGCAGCCCGCCGACTGGGAGGACGTCCTGCAGACCGTGGCGGTCCTCCGGGCACTGAGGTCGGAGAGCGCCGGGCGGCGCCAGCGTGCGGCCCTGTCCGCGGTCGACGATCCACCGGTACCGGTGGAGGCACTGGTCGCGGCCGTGCTGAGCGAGAGCGATCCGCATGTGGCCGGCGCGCTCCGATGGGCCCTGGCACAGTCGGGCGACGGCGGACCGGCGCTGCTCGCGGAAGGGCTCGCCTCGCGGGACGCCGAGGTGCGCAAGCGCGCCGTGCTGACCCTCACCGAGATCCCGGGGGACGAGGTGACCGCGCTGCTGCGGGGCGCGCTCACCGGCGAGGACCCCGCCGTCCGCGGTTACGCCGCCCTTGAGCTCGCCGCGCGCGGAATGACCGAGGCGGTACCGGCGCTCATCGACATGGTCGTCGAGGAGCTGAGAGACGTCGACGCGGCCGACGCGCTCAGCGCCCTGGCGGGCAGCCCCGCGTCGACGGACCGGATCGCGGACGGCCTCGTCGGCCGCCTCGCCCACCCGGACTCCGGCCCGGCCGTGCGCCGACGGCTGGCCCAGGCCCTCGCGGACATCCCGGGTGCCACCACGACACGCGCTCTCGAAAAGCTCTCGCGCGACGAGGACCGCGGGGTGGCGGTCACCGCGGAGTACCTCCTCGGGAGACGAGCCCCGGACTGAACGCGGGCCGCCGGGGCCGGATGTCAGGCGTTCCCGAGGAAGCCCCCGACGGCCGTCCTCGCCCCTCGGGGTGCACGCCGTGCATATGACGGCCTGTCACCGGAACGGCGTACGCCTGGGAAGATGAGGAGTCAACGCCGCCCCGCCTCCTGGAGACACCGTCATGTCACGCGTCCTCCTCGTCGAAGACGACCCCTCCGTACGCGAGGGCGTCGAGCTGGGGCTGCGCCGGCGCGGGCACGAGGTCCTCGCCGTCGCGACCGGCGAGGCCGGTCTGGACTCCCTGCGCTCCTTCCGACCCGACCTGCTGCTGCTCGACCTGATGCTGCCCGCCATGAGCGGCGTCCAGGTGTGCGGCCGGGTGCGCGAGACCAGCCAGATGCCGATCATCATGCTGACCGCGCGCGGCGACGACGTCGACATCGTCGTCGGCCTGGAGGCGGGCGCGGACGACTACATCGTCAAACCCGCCCGTACCGAGGTCATCGAGGCACGCATACGTGCCGTGCTGCGCCGCACCGAAGCCCCGGCCGACCCGAGACCCGCCGTCGACCACCATGGCGAACTCGGCATCGACCGCGCCGGTCACACAGTCCTCAAGTCGGGCGCCCCGATCGCCCTCGCGCCCTCCGAACTGAAGCTCCTGCTGCACCTGTCCGCGGTGCCGGAACAGGTCTTCAGCCGACAGCGGCTCCTGGAGGACGTCTGGGAGCACAGCTACCACAGTGACGTCCGCCTGGTGGACGCCTGCGTGCGCAGACTGCGCATCAAGATCGAGGACGAGGTCCCCAGTCCTCGGTACATCCAGACCGTACGGGGCCTCGGCTACCGCTTCGGCCCGCTGTGAGGACGTCCGCGGTGACCGCGGCGTTCGGGCTGCGCACCCGGCTGGTGATCGCGTTCCTGCTGGTGGCATCGGTCAGCGCCGTCACGACCGCCGCGCTCACCTACCGGGAGGCGCGCAGCGCGGTCCTCGTACGCGCCCAGGACACAGCCGTCGTCTCCTTCCGTGAGGAGGTCGAGCGGTTCGTCCCCGGCCTGCCCATGGACCCCGACTCGCTGCAGTCGTACCTCTACGACATCGCGGCGCGCGCCAAGCCCCACCCGTGGATCGTCTTCGCCGAGTACGGCTCGGTGCGGGCCTCCTCAGGCGACCGGCCCGTCTCCGGCGTGGTCACGGCGGAGCTGCGCCGAACCGCGCTCACGTCACCTCGGGGCAGCTTCGAGAGGGTCGTCAAGGACGGGAAGGCGTATCTGACGATCGGGATGCCGGTGATGACCCGGGTCATCGCCGGCGGCGGCGCGGTCCCCAGCGGCCTCGTCCTCTTCGCCGTGATGCCCATGACGAACGAGGAGGTGGACATCGACGCCCTGGTGACAGCTGCCCGCGACGGAGCGCTGCCGGGACTGGCCGTGGCCCTGGTACCGGCACTGCTCGCGGCGCGCAGCGTGCTGCGCCCCGTCCGTGAACTGAGGCGTGCCGCACACTCCATGGGCGGCGGGCGGCTCGACACGCGCATCCCCATCCACGGGCGGGACGAAATGGCCGATCTGGCCCGGACGTTCAACGAGTCGGCGGCCCGCCTCGAACGCTCCGTGGAGGAGCTGCGGGACGCCGGGGCGCGGGCCCGGCGCTTCGCCTCGGACGTCTCGCACGAGTTGCGCACCCCGCTCGCCGGGATGCTCGCCGTCACGGACGTGGTGGACGAGGACGCCGGGACACTCACCCCTGACACCGCCCGGGCGGTGCGCCTGATCAGTGCCGAGACCGGCAAACTGGCCGCACTGGTGGAGGACCTGATGGAGATCTCCCGCTTCGACGCCCGAGCCGTCGAGCTCACCACCGACGAGGTGGACGCGGCGGAGGCCGTGCGCAGCACCCTGTCCGGCAGGCAGTGGCTCGGCCGGGTCCGCACGGAGCTGCCCGACGGCTTCCGCATCCGTCTCGACCCGCGCCGTTACGACGTCATCGTGGCCAACCTCGTCGGCAACGCCCTGCGCCACGGTGCCGAACCGGTCACCGTGCGCCTGTCGGCACGCGGGGGAGCGCTGATCACCGAGGTGCACGACGGCGGGCCCGGAATCGCGCCGGATGTGCTGCCGCACATCTTCGACCGCTTCTACAAGGCGGACGCCGCACGTTCCCGGTCGTCGGGCAGCGGCCTCGGGCTGGCGATCACCGAGGAGAACGTACGGCTGCACGGCGGCACGGTCCGTGCGGAGAACGCGCCCGGTGGCGGTGCGCTGTTCACCGTGGAGCTCCCCTTCGACGGGCCCGGCTCCGGGAGCGGCGCGCCGGACGGGCCGTCGCTCGCGCACGGTGGCCCGGGGCAGGCGGACAGCGGCGGCCGGACGGAGGCCACCGGATGAGGAGGACGGGCTTCCGCGCGCGGCGAGCGGCACGGCTCTGCACGCTGCTGGCGCTCGCCGGGGGTCCGCTCGTGGGCTGCGGCATCCAGGAGACCGCTGTGATCGAGGCCGGCCGCCCGGCGGTCGCCGATCTGCTTCCCCCGCGTGAGCAGCGTGTGCTGCTGTTCTTCTTCTCCCCGGACGGCGAACTGCTGCCCGTGCCACGAAACGTCGACACACCGTGGCGGAGCACCTCGGCCCCGGCGGGTGAGGAGACGAGCGGGCCCCTCTCGCCAGGCGCGGCAGTCACCGCTCTGCTCGCCGGGCCCGACAAGGCCGAACGCCGGGCCGGGTTCCGTAACGCTCCCTCGCTGCCCCGTTCGGCGTCCGTGGCGGGTGGGGTGGTGGCGGGTGGAACCACCGTCGACGTGGAGCTGGGCCTGAGGGTGACGGAGCTGACCGCCTCCGCCCGCGACCAGCTCGTCTGTACGACCGCGTACGCGGCGCACGACCAAGGGGCCGTGTCCGTACGCCTGGTCGGGCAGGACGGACCCCTCGCACCGGCCGACTGCCCCGTCCGCCCTGTTCCGGCGCCGCCGCGCTGAACCATGGCGGACGGCCTGGGACGGCTCGGCACCGACTCGTGGCTTCCCGTCGGAGCGGTGCGGCAAGGCGGAGCGGCCCGCCGGAACCGAGGTTCCGGCGGGCCGCTCTCCTCACGTCACACGGGGGTTTCCGGACCCGTGGGGCTTCACCTGCCGGAGAAGGCGTTGTGGACGGTCACGGTCGACTTGTTGTCGTCCTTGTCGGTGACGACGGCCCTCAGCGAGATCGTCCTGCCCTTCTCCGGAGCGCGTACCGTGATCCGGTCCGCTTCCACCGGGGCGGGCAGCCACTTCGTGCCGTCGTACGAGACCAGGACGCGGAGGGCCTTCAGGCGGTCACCGGCCGCCGCACCCTGCACCTGGACGGGGACGGTCTGCATGCCGCCCGCCGGGACGGTGGAGTCCAGGGCGAGCCGCGGCAGGAAGCGGACCGTGGAGACCGGAAGCATGGCCGGGCTCTCGGTGCGGGCCGAGCGGAAGGTCCACGAGGCGTCGATCCGGGTTCCGGTGCGGTTGACCGCCGGGTTCCGGTGAACCGTGGTCGCCACCGTGTACACGGCGGAATCCGACGGCAGCGTGAAGGACTCCTGGTCGACGGCGGCGTCCTTCCGCGCGTACAGCGCGCCGTCGCGGTGGATGGTGGTGCTCGCCGCCGCGTACTCGACGGACCCGGGGTGGCCCGCCCCGTCACTGACCATCGGGAAAGCGCCGTAGATGTCGTCGCCGTCGCGCACGATCCCGTCGTTCGCGTTCAACCGCGGCCCCGGCACACCGGTGTTGAAGCTCTCGGTGTACGTCGCCCCCGCCTCGAACCGCTTCGGCTCGTCGAACATGTACACCGAGTCGAAGTCCCGGTAGCCCGTCGGGTCCGGCTCTCCCAGGACACCCGCGACGATGTCCCAGGCGGCCCCGTCGGCCGTGGACAGGTACACCTGGCGGGTTCCCGGCGCCGGCCGCACCGAGTAGGCGGCCTGCACGCCGCCTCCGTAGTCCAGTACACCGTGTGCCGCGAGGGCGGCCTCCCGACCGGGTACGGACGACCCGATCCCCGCCTTCACCAGCGCCATGTCCGCGGACGTGTAGGTCTTGCTGTAGCCGGTGGCCAGCTTCCGCACCGGACCGCCGGTGAGGACGTTGTACTCGCTGGTGCCGTGCGACCACTGCGCGGACCACTGCTGGACGAGGACGTCCTCGTCCATCTCGGGGCCTTGGTACGCGGTGCGCAGGTTGTCGAAGCTGCTGAACTCGCGCCCCTCCATGAGGAAGGTCTCGGGCGTGTTCACGGTGTACATCATTCCGGCGCGCGTGGGGCGTGCGGCAGCGTCCGGCACCGTGAAGGCCACGGGCCGGGTGGTCCGGGCGTCGAGCGTGACCGTGGTGGGGCCGGTCACCGAGAGCTGGGGATCGCTGATGAGATCGGCGCCCTCGCGCGGGGCGGCGGGGTCGACCAGCATGTCGGCTGCGAGGCTGTAGGTGCCGCGCGGCAGCCGGACGGTGGTGGACCCCGACGACAGGTCCGGGAAGAACCGCTGCCCTGCCGCCGACTCGCGGTAGCCCTTCAGATCGGCCTGCCAGCCGGTGCTCGCCGCACCGTCCCGCCCGATGGTCCTGAAGGTGACGTCGTACGACTCGCTCTCACGCTCGACCGCCACCGGAGTGCGTACGGTCCGGCCGTCTCCGGAGGCGACGACCGTGGCCGAGTACGAGCCGTCGACCGCGCCGCCGAGGCGGGTGTCGGCGGTCAGGCCCACGGTGGCGTCGCCGCCTGCCGGGACCGTGATCCGCTGCGTCCCGAGGGTGAAGAACCCGGCCGGGGCGGGCTGTCCGTCCGCGCCGGCGGGTGCCGCCAGCGAAAGGTCCAGCGTCACGTCGTCGGTGCCGTCGTTCCGGTACCGAACCTGCTCGGTGACGGGTGTGTCGTCGGCGTGGGGCCATGCCTGGGTGCCCAGGTCGACCGAGCCCGGCTCGGAGACGAGCGTCTGGCCGATCGCCCGGTCGACGGCGAGCCGGCCGGCGCCCTGCTGGAAGACGGAGTGGGCACCGCCCTCCGCCGAGCCCGTCAGGACGGCCTTGATCTGCGAGCCCGTCCAGGCGGGGTTCTTCTGCTTGAGGATCGCCGCGGCGCCCGCGACGTGCGGGGTCGCCATCGATGTCCCGTCCTGGGTGACGTACCCAGCCGGGTTCTGCCCCTGGACGCCGGCTGCGGCGGCCGCGGTGATCGCCACGCCCGGCGCGGTGATGTCGGGCTTGACGGCGCCGTCCCCGATGCGGGGACCGACGCCGGAGAAGCCGGCGATCAGGTCGTCGTCGTCGACGGCACCGACCGTCAGGGCCGCGTCGGCGCTGCCCGGCGACCCGACCGTGCCCCGCTCAGGACCGCTGTTGCCCGCGGCCACCGCGAACAGGACGCCCTTCTCCGCGGAGACCGTGTCGACCTGGGCCTCCAGCGGATCGATCCCGACGGTGTCGGGGCCGCCCAGGCTCATGTTGATGATGTCGGCACCCTGGGAGACGGCCCAGTCGACCCCCGCGAGGACACCGGAGTCGTCACCCGAGCCTCCGTCGTCCAGGACCTTGGCGTTGATCAGCTGTGCTCCGGGCGCCACGCCTCTGAACCGGGTGTCCTTCGCCCCCGAGCCGGCCGCGATCGAGGCCACGTGCGTGCCGTGCCCGACACGGTCGCGTGCGTCCGGGGATCCGCTGAAGTTCTTCTCCGCCACCACCCGGCCCGTCAGGTCGGGATGGGTGGAGTCGATCCCGGTGTCCACGACGGCGATCTTCACACCGGAGCCGTCGTACGACCGGGCCCAGGCGGCCGGGGCGCCTATCCGGCCGGTGCTGCGGTCGAGCGTCGCCTTCCGCGTACCGTCCAGCCAGATGCGGGCGATACCCGAGGCCGCGGCAGCCGACCCGTCGTCCCGCTGACGGGTCAGGGCGTCCCACAGCGATTCCGTGCTGCCGTCGGTGCCCGCGTCGGTGACCGCATCGGCGTCGAGGGTCCGCAGCGTCCGCCGGACGGTGGTGCCGTCGACGGACCGCACCTCGGCGCGGGCGGCTCGTGCCGCCGTTCCCTCGTAACCGACGATCACCTTCAGCCCGGCCCGGTTGGCCTTGAGGCTCGCCGGCTCGGTGAGCCCGGTGATGTCGAACAGCCGCCGGTCGAGTGTGCCGTCGGCGATCAGCCGCCGCGCGTCACGGGGCACCACATGGGTACGGCCCTCGTGGGTCTCGGTGAAGAAGGGCATGTCCTCCCGGCCCTTCGCCCGCTGGATACCGCCGACCCGGCCACGGGAGTCCACGAGGACCCGGTCGCCGGTGATCAGGGTGAGGGTGTGCACGGTCCTGCCGACCGTCCCCAAGCCCTCGGCGCCGGCCGGGGACACGGGGTCCGGGCCGTTGCTGCCCGCCGATGCCGGGCCGGTCGTGCCGGCCGTCAGGACGACGGCGGCCGCGGCGGCGAGGGCGTACGCCTTCTTCGGTCTTTTACGCAAGATTGCCCCTGCTCAGGAGTGAGTCAGGCGGGCGAAGGCCCAGCCCGCACGGGGCGCAATCGGATGTGTGTGCGGCCCCGAGGTCTGAAGTATGCAGAGGCCGTTCGGGCGCACTCAATGATCGTTGTGTAACAGCCGTTCGCAGGTCGGACGCCTACCGAGCGCCGGGGGGTCGCTGCTGACCGTGAGGGTTCTCCGGCCGGTGGGGCACTCGGGATCCACCCCCGGCCGGCCGCACGTCTCTCCCGCAGTACCTTCCGGGCAGCTGTGTGCTCTGAGGGGCTACGCCTGCCGTACGGGCGCCTCAGGTGTCGCGGGTGGCCACCATCCCCAGTGTGGCGAGCCCCAGAATCACCCAGCCGAACCAGAGCCAGCCATTGCTTCCCAGCGCCACCGTGTACGCCGTCACCGCGACCAGCGCACCGACGGTGAGCACTCCCATGGTCTTCGTGGATCCAGGCATGAGCACACGCTCCTCACCCGGCCGCACGGCCGTTGCAGCCATGGTCACCCCACGGGGGCGTACACCGCTACTGTCCACGCGCCTGCAACGAGGCGAGATAGGCGTTGTACGCCTTCAGCTCCTGGTCCCCGTCCCGGTCGGCGGCCCGGTCGGACCGCTTGGCCGTCCGCTGCTCGGAGCGGTACCACTGGAAGACCAGCGCGATCAGCACCAGCACGGACGGGATCTCGCTGAACGCCCAGGCGATGCCGCCCGCGGCGGACTGGTCGCTCAGGGCGTCGATACCGAGGGAGCCCGGAGGGTTCTCGTACGCCTTGACCATCGGCTGGCTCGCCATCATGAGCGCGATGCCGAAGAACGCGTGGAACGGCATGCCCGCGAAGAGCTCCAGCATGCGCATCACGTAACCGGGCCGGTGCGGACCGGGGTCGACGCCCATGATCGGCCAGAAGAAGACCAGTCCGACCGCCAGGAAGTGCACCATCATCGCGATGTGGCCCGTCTTCGACCCCATCAGGAAGTCGAACAGAGGCGTGAAGTAGAGCCCGTACAGGCTCGCGATGAACAGCGGGATGGTGAACACGGGGTGGCTGATGATCTTCATGTAGCGGCTGTGGAGCAGCTTGAGCAGCAGCTCTCGCGGGCCCGTGCGGCCCCGCCCCGCCACGGGGAGCGCCCGCAGCGCCAGCGTCACGGGGGCGCCCAGCAGGAGCAGGATCGGCGACACCATGCTGATCACCATGTGCTGCACCATGTGCACGCTGAACATGACCATGCCGTAGTCGTTGAGTCCCGTGCACATCACCAGCGCGATGGACAGCACGCCGATGACGAAGAACACGATCCGGTTCACCGGCCAGCCGTCGCCCCGGCCGCGCAGCCGCGTGACCCCGTAGCCGTACAGGGCGAGTGCGACGAGGCAGCCGATGAGGAAGAACGGGTCCGCGGAGAATTCGAGGCCGCGTCCCAGCGTGAACGGCGGCAGATCCATGTTCATGCCGTGCCCGCTGTGATCCATCTGTTCACTCCCGCTGGGGACGTCCCCGTTTCGTGCCGGTTGTCCGGTCCAGACTAGAACCGCCCCCGGCCGTGGGTGCGGCCGGGGGCGGTTCACGGGGCGTGATGACCGTCAGAGCACGACCTGCGCCTCGGCGTAGCGCTCGGCCGGGACCGTCTTCAGGGTCTCCACCGCCGCCGCCAGCGGAACCATCGTGATGTCCGTGCCGCGCAGCGCCGTCATCATGCCGAACTCGCCGCGGTGAGCGGCCTCCACCGCGTGCCAGCCGAACCGGGTGGCCAGGACGCGGTCGTACGCGGTCGGGGTGCCGCCGCGCTGCACATGGCCGAGGATCACCGGACGGGCCTCCTTGCCGAGGCGCTGCTCCAGCTCACCGGAGAGCTGCGTGGCCACACCGGCGAAGCGCTCGTGGCCGTAGATGTCCTTCTTGCCCTGGTCGAACTCCATGGAGCCCTCCCGGGGCTTCGCGCCCTCCGCCACGACGACGATCGCGAACTTCTTGCCGTCCGAGAATCGCTTGCCGACCAGCGCGGTCAGCTCGTCGATGTCGAAGGGCCGCTCGGGCACGACGATGGCGTGCGCCCCGGCAGCCATGCCCGAATGCAGGGCGATCCATCCGGTGTGGCGTCCCATGACCTCGACGATCAGCACCCGCTGGTGCGACTCGGCCGTCGTCTTCAGCCGGTCCAGCGCTTCGGTCGCGACCCCGACGGCCGTGTCGAAACCGAAGGTCACATCGGTGGAGGCGATGTCGTTGTCGATGGTCTTGGGCACGCCCACGATGGGCAGGCCGGCCTCGGAGAGGAGGTTGGCGGCCTTCAGCGTGCCCTCGCCGCCGATCGGGATGATCGCGTCCAGGCCGAGATCGGCGACATGGCCCCTGGCGCGCTCCACGCCGTCACGCAGGTGCGCGGGCTGGACGCGGGATGAGCCGAGAATCGTGCCACCGCGGGCGAGTATGCCGCCCACCGCGTCGAGGTCGAGCTTGCGGTAGTCGCACTCGAGGAGGCCCCTCCACCCGTCGTGGAAGCCGATGACCTCGTCGCCGTGGTCGGCAACGGCGCGGTGCACGACGGAACGGATGACGGCGTTGAGGCCGGGGCAGTCGCCACCGGAGGTGAGCACACCAATTCGCATTGCCCGGGAAACCTTTGCAACGTGGGCCGACGCCGGACCACGTCGTCCGGTTGGAATCCCGCCACCCTACCGGCGTGGGGTGTCGGTACCGAACCCGCTGTCCGACTGCTGGACGTCCACCGGATGTACACCGGCCGCACACGCGCGGACCGGCCCCTCGCCAGGGGCCGGTCCGAGCGTGTGCGGCCGGACGGGTCCGTCAGGCCGGCTGGGTCGCCGCGGCGATCCGCTCGGCGCGCAGCGCCTCGTACCACCGGTCGTCGCACGGCGGCAGCGCGTTCACGTCCAGGGCCAGCTTCAGCAGCAGGTCCGCGATCAGCGGGTTGCGTGCCAGGACCGGCCCGTGCATGTAGGTGCCGAACACCGTGTCGTTGTACGCGCCCTCGGTGCCGTCACCCGTGCCGTTGCCACCGCCCAGCCTCACCCGCGCGAACGGGCGTGCGGCCGGGCCGAGATGGGTGATGCCCTGGTGGTTCTCGAAGCCGGTCAGCGGCGGCAGGCCCAGATTCGGGTCGATGTCCCCGAGCACGTCGCCGACGCACCGGGCACCCTCGCCCCGGGTCGAGACGACGTCGAGCAGCCCGAGGCCCGCCTCGCGCTCACCGAGGTCGTTGATGAACTCGTGACCGAGGATCTGGTAGCCCGCGCAGACCGAGAAGATGATGGCGCCGTTCGCCGCCGCCCTGCTGAGTCCGCCGTCACGGCGCAGCCGCTCCGCGGCGAGCCGCTGCGGACGGTCCTCACCGCCACCGATCAGATAGATGTCGCCCGATGTCGGGACGGGCTGGTCGCTGCGCACGTCCACGCGCGACACGTCGAGACCGCGCTGGCGCGCCCGGCGCTCCACCACCAGGGCGTTCCCCTGGTCGCCGTAGGTGCTGAGGAGGTCGGGGTAGACCCACACCAGCCGCAGGCTGTTGTTGCTCATGCTTCGTCCTCTCCGGGGGTTGCCCGCGCGGGGGTCAGTTGCCGACACGACGGCGCAGATCCTGGAAGGCGGTGTAGTTGGCGATGACCTCGATGCGGCCGGGCGGAGACATCTGGACGGCCTCGTCCAGGTTCTCGCAGACCCGGAAGTCGAGTCCGGCCACCTCGAGCCGGACCGCGAGGTCCAGCTTGCGGTCACCGAGCACGAAGATCGGGTGACCGTAGAGCTGGGTGTAGTCGACGTCCCACAGCCAGGAGGTGTCCGTGCCGTCGGCGCCCCGGGCGTTCACCGAGAGGATCACCGGAGTGGGCGGCGGATCGATCAGGGAGAACGTCTCGAGCCAGCCCGCCGGGTTCTTCGCCAGCAGGAGCCGGAGCTCACGGCCGAGGAAGCCCACCACGTCGTAGCGGCCCGCCACCGCCTGCACCTGGTACATGCGCTCCAGGGCGACCTGCGGCGGCACGCCGAAGACCGCGGCCACCGCTGCCGAGCTCGTGGCGTTGGCCTTGTTGGCCCGGCCCGGCAGCTGGAGGTGGATGGGCCACGCGGAACCGTGCGGGTCCAGCACGTAGTCACCGTTCAGCGCCCAGCTCGGAGCGGGGCGGCGGAAACCGCACCCGCCGCAGAACCAGTCGTCCCCGGGGCGCTGCATCACACCGCCGCAGGACGGGCAGGACCAGGCGTCGTCCTTCCACGCCTGTCCCGCCGCCACCCACACCACGTTGGGGGAGGAGGAGGCTGCCCAGACGATCAGCGGGTCGTCGGCGTTGGCCACGATCACGGCCTTCGAGCCCGACAGGCCCTCACGCCACTGCTCCGCCATCATCCGGGTCTCCGCGGCGCGGTCCAGCTGGTCGCGCGAGAGGTTGAGCAGCGCGATCACCTTCGGTGTCGTGTCGCGCGCCACGCCGGCGAGGTACTTCTCGTCGACCTCGATCACGCCGTACTTCGCGTCCGAGCCGCCGGCCAGCGCGGAGGTGATCCCCGCCGGCATGTTGGCGCCGAGCGCGTTCGACACGACGGGCCCGGCGGCCCGGAGTGCCTCGGCGATCAGCCGGGTCGTCGTCGTCTTGCCGTTCGTCGCGGACACGAGGATCACGTCCAGGTGCTGCGCCAGCCGCCCGAGCAGGTCGGGGTCGAGCTTGAGCGCCACCCGGCCGCCGATCACCGATCCGCTGCCGCGCCCCGCAGCGCGCGACACCGCCGCCGCGGCCTTGCCCGCCGTCACGGCGAGCTTGGCCCGCGGCGACAACGGCTCCGTGTTGCCTGCCATCGTCCTAGATCCTCCTTGCGTAAGTCCGCGCCCAGCCTATCGATGTCCGGCGCGACGACCGCACGTCGGCACCACGGGGAAGGTGGAGGTCACGTGGAACGTACGCTTCTCCCCATGCGAAACCGCCCGATCCCCGGCAGTTCCGGACGCGTCCGTGCCTTGAGCCTGTTCGGCGACCCGGCACTTCACGCCCCGTGCGACGACGTCACCGACTTCGGTCCGCCGCTCGCCCGTCTCGTCGAGGACCTGTTCGCCACCATGTACGCCGCGAACGGCGTCGGGCTCGCCGCGAACCAGATCGGCGTGCCGCTCAAGGTGTTCGTCTACGACTGTCCGGACGACGACGAGGTCCGGCACCTCGGACATCTCGTCAACCCCGTACTCGTCGAGGCCGACGGGATCACCGTACGCGGACCGGAGGGCTGTCTTTCACTTCCGGGTCTGGAAGCCGGCACCCCGCGCTTCGACCACGCCGTGGTCGAGGGCCGGACCGTGACCGGGGAGCCGGTGCGGATCACCGGCACCGGCTGGTTCGCCCGCTGCCTGCAGCACGAGTGCGACCACCTCGACGGCACGATCTACACCGACCGCCTCACGGGGCTGCGTCGCACCAGGGCGCTGCGCGCGGCCCGGCGGGCGCCCTGGGGGCGCCCAGCGGCCGGCTGAGCCGGGAGGAGCGCCTCAGAACCCCGGGCCGCCCGGCAGGTCGCCCGCGTCGGCCAGCCTGCCCCACAGAAGGTCGGCGAGGCTGCGCACCAACTGCTCGCGCGAACACGGGCGGTCACCGAGCCACCAGTCGCCCGCGGCGTGCATCATGCCGACGATGCCGTGTCCCCAGATGCGGGCCATCTGCTCGCTGTCCGGGCCGAGATCGACCCGCTCCAGGATCACCTTGCCCAGCTCCTCGCCGAGTCGGCGCAGCAGCGGCGCCGAGTGCCGGCCGACGTCGAAGCCCTGCTCGGGTGTGGGGGCGGCGTCGTCGGACGGGTGCATCAGGAAGCGGTAGACCTGCGGGCGTGCCTCGATCGCCGCGAGGTAGGTGTCCAGGGTCGCCTCGACCCGTTCGCGCCGTCCGGAGGGTGCGTCGAGCGCGGCCCGCAGCGCGCTCAGCAGGGCGTCGGTGTGGCGTTTGGCGAGCGCCCGGTAGAGCCCTCCCTTGTCGCCGAAGTGCCGGTAGAGGATGGGCTTCGTGATGCCGGCCTCCGAGGCGATCGCGTTCATCGACGCCTTGGGACCGTCCCTGAGCACCACTCGGTCCGCGGCTTCCAGCAGCTCCCGACGGCGCCGCTCGGCCGCCGTGCGCTGCCGTTCGGCCCCTCGTGTGGTCTCCATGTCGTACTCTCCCGCCCCACCCAGCTGTCCTGCGATCTCGTCATGCCCGGGCAACGTAACACCCTGCTCGGACACACGCGGATGCGTACGTGACAGGTTGACAGAGGCTACTTGCTGGTAACAGACTGTTGTTACCGCTAGTAACGGGTTTATCCAGAAGTGCATGGAGGGAACCATGGCCGAGTTCACGCTCGAGCTCAACGACGATCAGAAGCAGGTCCGTGACTGGCTGCACGGCTTTGCCGCCGAGGTGATCCGGCCGGCCGCTTCGGAGTGGGACGAGCGTGAGGAAACGCCCTGGCCCGTCATCCAGGAGGCGGCCAAGGTAGGCATCTACTCCCTCGACTTCTACGCCCAGCAGTTCTTCGACCCCACGGGCCTCGGCATCCCCATGGCCATGGAGGAACTCTTCTGGGGCGACGCGGGTATCGCCCTGTCGATCGTCGGCACGGGCCTGGCGGCCGTCGGTGTCCTCGCCAACGGCACCGAGGAACAGATCGGCACCTGGATCCCCCAGATGTACGGCGACGCCTCCGACGTGAAGGTCGCCGCCTTCTGCTCCTCCGAGCCCGACGCCGGCTCGGACGTGGCCTCGATGCGCACGCGCGCGGTCTACGACGAGGCCAAGGACGAGTGGGTGCTCAACGGCACCAAGACCTGGGCGACCAACGGTGGTATCGCCAACGTCCACGTCGTCGTGGCCGTCGTCGACCCGGAGCTCGGCTCGAAGGGCCACGCCTCCTTCATCGTCCCTCCGGCCACCCCCGGCCTCTCGCAGGGGCAGAAGTTCAAGAAGCACGGCATCCGCGCCTCGCACACGGCCGAGGTCGTCCTCGAGGACGTCCGCGTCCCCGGCCACTGCCTGCTCGGCGGCAAGGAGAAACTCGACGAGCGCCTCGCCCGGGCCCGTGAGCGCGCGAAGTCCGGGGGCGAGCGCGTGAAGAACGCCGCCATGGCGACCTTCGAGGCATCCCGCCCGGCCGTCGGCGCCATGGCGGTCGGCACCGCCCGCGCCGCCTACGAGGTCGCCCTCGACTACGCGAAGACGCGGACCCAGTTCGGCCGCCCGATCATCGACAACCAGGGCATCGCCTTCCAACTGGCCGACATGCGTACGCAGATCGACGCCGCGCGGCTGCTCGTCTGGCGCGCCTCCTGGATGGCGAGCGCCGGAAAGCCGTTCACGGCCGCCGAGGGCTCGATGTCGAAGCTCTACGCGAGTGAGACGGCGAAGACGGTCACCGCCCAGGCCGTGCAGATCCTCGGCGGCAACGGCTTCACCCGTGAGTACCCGGTCGAGCGCATGCACCGGGACGCCGCGATCTACACCATCTTCGAGGGCACCAGCGAGATCCAGCGCCTGGTGATCGCCCGCACCCTGTCGGGGATGCCGATCCGTTGACGGCGTCGCAGGGCCGGGCCGCACCGGTCCGGCCCCGCATGCCGTCCGCCCCGCTAGCGGGGCAGTTGCGCCTCGATGAGTGCCACGACCTCGGGGGCCTCCGGCTCGGTGCCGGGGCGGATCCGGGCGACCGGCTCGCCGGCAGGGGAGATCAGGAACTTCTCGAAGTTCCACTGGACGTCCCCGGCCGTGCCCTCCGCGTCGTCCAGCCGCGTCAGCTCCGTGTACAGCGGGTGCCGGTTCTCGCCGTTGACGTCGATCTTCTCCAGCAGCGGGAAGCTGACTCCGTACGTCGTCGAGCAGAACGTCCGGATTTCCTCGGCTGTGCCCGGTTCCTGCCCCGCGAACTGGTTGCAGGGCACCCCGAGCACGGTGAACCCGCGGTTCGCGTACTCCTTCTGAAGCCTCTCCAGGCCGGCGTACTGCGGAGTGAGCCCGCACTTGGAGGCGACGTTCACCAGCAGGACGGCCGAGCCCTCGTACGCGCCCAGCGTGGTCGGTTCGCCGTCGAGCGTGTGGAGGGGGATGTCGTGCAGCGTCATGAGAGAACTCCTCGGTAGTGTGGCTTCGCGTCAGTCCGGCCGGTGGCCGAGTGCCTTGTAGTAGAGCGTGGTCGCCTTGAGGGTGCCGAACGGGTTCGCGGCGTAGCCCGGGACCGAACCACACTCGGTCCAGCCCGCCGAGCGGTACAGTCGCTCGGCGTCGCTACCCGTCTCGGTGTCGAGGACCAGCAGCGTCAGCCCCTCGTCCACGGCGTACCCTTCGGCCGCCGCGAGCAGCGCCCGGCCGATTCCCCGACCGCGTGCCGAGGGCCTCACGACGAGCTTGGCGACCTCCGCGCGGTGGCGGGCATTGGGCAGGGCCGCCCTGACGAGGCCGATCGTGCCGGCCACCCGCTCGTCGTCCCGGGCGATCCAGACCCGCTGGCCACCCGCCTCCACGTCCGCGGCCCGCTTCCGCCACCAGGCGGCGGCCTCGGCCCGGTCCAGCGAGGCGAGGAACCCCACCGAGGCCCCGCCCTCCACGCTCTCGATCAGCAGGGCGGCGAGCTCATCGGCGTACGTGACCAGTTCGGGGCCGGACACGGGGACGATTTCGGTCATGACGCGGATCCTTTCACGTTCGGGCAGGACGGTGACCAACGCCTCCTCAGGCGGGTGCCGCGTGCGGGGCCGCGGAAGGCCGGTCGAGCCTGAGAGAGAGGACGTAGGAGACCACGACGGAGACGATCACGAGAGGCATGACGGTGATGCCCTCGGATCCCAGCAGCAGCGTGGCCAGCAGGACCGATGTCATGGGCAGCTTGAGCATCGCCACGCACATGGCCCCGATTCCCATGGCGAAACCTGACGTGGCGTCAAGGCCGGGGAGATGTGACAGGGCCAGGCCGCCCGCCGCCCCCAGGAACATCGACGGGAAGATGGGGCCACCCCTGAGGCAGCTCAGTGAGGCGGAGTACGCGAGGGCCTTGCAGACGATCAGCAGCAGGAGCGACCCGACCGTGTAGGCGGCGTCCTCGGCGAGCAGACCGCCGAGGGCGTCCTGGCCGGAGTACAGCACCTCGGACGCGCTCCTCCCCGTGTTCTCGACGTAGAGGAGCGCGAGCACTCCGATGGCCAGGCCCGTCACCACGGCCGCGACGACCCCCCGTTGTTCGACCCGCCCCTGCAGGGTCAGGGAGAGCTTCCGGATGCCCGTGCCCGCCAGGGCCGCCGCGGCTCCGAGGACGACGGCCCAGCCGAACTCGGCGACGGCGGGCTGGGAGGCGTGCGGTACCTGGGGGAGTGCCAGCGAGTACGTACCCAGCCCGGTCCATGAACCCAGGCCGACGAAGACGAGGGACCCGATGCCTGAGGCGAGCAGCCCCGGCACGAGCGTGACGCCGAGCATCATGCCCGCGAGGCCCGACGCCTCCATCAGCAGGAAAGCACCGAGGAGCGGTGAGCCGAGAAGGGCGCTGACCGCGGCGAAGCTTCCGGCGGCCGCGATCATGGCACGCGCACCCGGCTCGATGCCGGGCTTGAGCAGCCGTACCGAGTGGACGGCCAGCCCCGCTCCGAGGGCGATGAGCGGGGCCTCCGGCCCGAGTACCGCGCCGAGTCCGAGGGACGCCAGCGCGGCGAGTGCCACACCCGGGAGCTCCGAGGCGGCCGGCGCCCCTTCGTGCACCGCCCCCTCGGCCGGTCTGTGGCCACCCGTCCCCGGGAGGTGCCGGACGGCCAGTCCGGTCAGCAGTCCCGCCGCGGCGAGCAGCGGAACCGGCCACCACGACGGTGTGCTTCCGAAACCCAGTGCGCGGGGCAGGTCCTCGTAGGTCAGGGTCTGGATCTCATGGACGAGCGCGAGAAAGCCGAACGCCGCCGCCGAAATGGGAACTCCGAGCGCCGCGACCAGGACCAGGAGCAGCGCGTACCCCCGGGTGCTGACCACCATGAGCGGATCCGGGCCCTTCGCGCCCGGCGCACCGACCGGTTCGGCCGACATGTCATGGTCTCCTTGGTGTCGGGTCCCGGCCGGATCGTGCTGTTCCGCCGGGGTCCACACGGTGATACCACGATGTCGTGTTATGTCTCGGATGTAACCGCTGTCGGGGTGCGGCGAATCAGGCTGCCACGCGCCTGGTGTGTCATACCGGCTTGAGAGGATCCGTACGTGGAATCCTCCGAACCCCTTCCCGGCCTCTTCCCGGGGCCGCAGCCCGAAGCCGCCCGCCGAGAGGTCCGCCGCCCGGTGCGGTGCGCCCTCTGCGGACGCCCCCTCACCGGCGCGGAATCACGCCGCACCGGACTCGGTCCCGCCTGCGACGCCAAACTGCACCCGGCGGGCCCGGACATCCGGACCCGCCGTCACGAGGTGGACCAGGACCCGCTGCCCGGCACCTGACGCGGTGCCTACGCGCCGTCGAGGCGGCGGAACAGGCCCTCCTGCACCACCGACACCAGCAGCTGCCCCTGACGGTCGTAGATCCGCCCCCGGGCCAGCCCACGCCCGCCCGTGGCGATCGGCGACTCCTGGTCGTACAGGAACCACTCGTCAGCGCGGAACGGCCGGTGGAACCACATGGCGTGGTCCAGCGAGGCCATGTCGAAGCCGCGCGGGCCCCACAGCGGCTCCACCGGGATCCGTACCGCGTCCAGCAGTGTCATGTCGCTCGCGTACGTCAGCGCACAGGTGTGCACGAGAGGGTCGTCGCCCAGCGGCCCGACCGCGCGCATCCACACCGCACTGCGCGGGTCCGCGTCCTCGATCTCCTCCCGCGTCCAGCGCAGCCGGTCGACGTAACGGATGTCGAAGGGCTGGCGACGGGCCATCCGTTCCAGAGCCTCCGGCAGGCCGCCCAGGTGCTCACGCACCTCGTCGGCGACCGTCGGCAGATCGTCGGGATCCGGCACCGTACGGGCGGGCGGCAGCTGATGCTCGAAGCTCGCCTCCTCCGGGCGGTGGAAGGACGCCGTCAGGTTGAAGATCGTCCGGCCCTGCTGCACGGCCGTGACCCGGCGCGTGGTGAAGGACCGGCCGTCCCTCACCCGCTCCACGTCGTACACGATCGGCACACCGGGACGGCCGGGACGCAGGAAGTACGCGTGCAGCGAGTGCACCGGACGGTCCCCGTCCGTGGTGCGCCCGGCCGCGACCAGTGCCTGGCCCGCGACCTGCCCGCCGAAGACCCTCTGCAGGGACTCGTCGGGGCTGCGGCCGCGGAAGATGTTGACCTCGATCCGCTCCAGGTCGAGCAGATCGACCAGGCTGTCGGCGGGGTTCGTCATGCGGTTCTTCTCCACTCTCCTGGCCGGTGCGCCGTCACAGCCGGCCCACGGCCGTGACCCGGACGACTGCCCGGCCCTCCTCGTCGGAGGCCGCGAGATCGACCTCCGCACGGATTCCCCAGTCGTGATCCCCCGCCGGGTCGGCGAACGCCTGCCACACCCGCCACAGACCGTGCTCGGGGTCCTCGTCGATCTTCAGCAGCTTCGGTCCGCGCGCGTCCGGGCCCGTCCCCAGGTCCTCGTGCTCGTCCCAGTAGCCGTCCATCGCCTCGCCCCAGGCGTCCTCGTCCCAGCCCGCGTCGCCGTCCAGCTCGCCCAGGTCACGGACGCGGTCCAGCGCGGCCAGTTCCACCCGGCGGAACATCGCGTTGCGCACCAGGACCCGGAAGGCGCGGGCGTTGGCCGTGACCGGCTTGACCTCGTCGGCCCGCTCCTGCGCCTGCTCGGCGGTCTCCACCTCAGGGTTGGCCAGCTGCTCCCACTCGTCCAGCAGGCTGGAGTCCACCTGACGCACCATCTCGCCGAGCCAGGAGATCAGGTCCTCGAGGTCCTCCGACTTCAGATCGTCCGGAATGGTGTGCTCCAGAGCCTTGTACGCACTCGCCAGATAGCGCAGCACGATGCCCTCGGTACGGGCCAGCTCGTAGTTCGACGTGAACTCCGTGAAGGTCATGGCACGTTCGTACATGTCGCGGATCACCGACTTCGGCGACACGGGGTGGTCGCCGACCCACGGGTGGCTCGTGCGGTACACGTCGTAGGCATGCCAGAGCAGCTCACTCAACGGCTTCGGGTACGTGACCTCCTGGAGCCGCTCCATCCGCTCCTCGTACTCGACACCGTCCGCCTTCATCTGCCCCACGGCCTCGCCGCGCGCCTTGTTCTGCTGGGCGGCCAGGATCTGCCGCGGGTCGTCGAGCGTCGACTCGACGACGGAGACCATGTCCAGGGCGTACGAAGGTGATTCGGCGTCCAGCAGATCGAAGGCGGCCAGCGCGAACGTGGACAGCGGCTGGTTGAGCGCGAAGTCCTGCTGGAGATCGACGGTGAGCCGTACGATCCTGCCCTCGGCGTCGGGCGTGTCGAGCTGCTCCACGACACCGCCGTCGAGCAGCGAGCGGTAGATCGCGATGGCCCGGCGGATGTGCCGGAGCTGCGCCCGGCGCGGCTCGTGATTGTCCTCCAGCAGATGGCGCATCGCAGCGAAGGCGTTGCCCGGGCGGGCGATCACCGACAGCAGCATCGTGTGCGTGACCCGGAAACGGGAGGTCAGCGGCTCGGGCTCGGACTGGATCAACTTGTCGAAGGTCGTCTCCGACCAGGCGACGAAACCCTCGGGGGCCTTCTTGCGGACCACCTTGCGCTTCTTCTTCGGATCGTCACCGGCCTTCTTGACGGCCTTCTCGTTCTCGATGACGTGCTCGGGTGCCTGCGCGACGACGAAGCCCGCCGTGTCGAACCCGGCCCGGCCGGCGCGGCCCGCGATCTGGTGGAACTCACGGTTGCGCAGCGTCCGCACACGCGTCCCGTCGTACTTGGTCAGGGCGGTGAACAGCACCGTGCGGATGGGCACGTTGACCCCGACGCCCAGGGTGTCCGTCCCGCAGATGACCTTCAGGAGGCCCGCCTGCGCGAGCTTCTCCACGAGCCGGCGGTACTTGGGGAGCATGCCCGCGTGGTGCACCCCGATCCCGTGCCGCACGTAGCGGGAGAGGTTCTGGCCGAACTTGGTGGTGAAGCGGAAGCTGCCGATCAGGTCGGCGATCTTCTCCTTCTCCTCCTTCGTGCACATGTTGATGCTCATCAGCGACTGAGCCCGCTCGACGGCAGCGGCCTGTGTGAAGTGCACGATGTACACGGGCGACTGCCGGGTGTCCAGGAGCTCGGTGAGCGTCTCCGTGATGGGCGTCAGCCGGTACTCGTAGCTCAGTGGCACCGGCCGGGTCGCGGAACGCACCACGGAGGTCGGGCGCCCGGTGCGGCGCGTCAGGTCCTTCTCGAACATCGACACGTCGCCGAGCGTCGCCGACATCAGCACGAACTGGGCCTGCGGCAGCTCCAGGATCGGGATCTGCCAGGCCCAGCCGCGGTCCTGTTCCGCGTAGAAGTGGAACTCGTCCATCACGACCTGGCCGATGTCGGCGTACTTGCCGTCACGCAGCGCGATCGAGGCGAGCACCTCGGCGGTGCAGCAGATGACCGGGGCGTCGGCGTTGACCGAGGCGTCACCGGTCAGCATGCCGACGTTCTCCGTGCCGAAGAGCTTGCACAGGTCGAAGAACTTCTCCGAGACCAGCGCCTTGATCGGCGCGGTGTAGAAGGTGACCTTGTCCTGCGCCAGTGCCGTGAAGTGCGCACCCGCCGCGACCAGGCTCTTTCCGGACCCGGTGGGGGTGGAAAGGATCACGTTCGCCCCGGAGACCACCTCGATCAGCGCCTCCTCCTGAGCTGGATAGAGGGTGATGCCCTGCGATTCGGTCCATGACGAGAAGGCCTCGAAGAGGGCGTCCGGGTCGGCGGTCGGGGGCAGCTGATCGATAAGGGTCACGCCCCCATCTTGCATGCCTCCGGCCCGGATGAGGGAACCGGAGGATCCGGCGAAGATCACGGACGATACGCTTCCCACTCAACTCGGCTGCCGCACAGAGACGATGGCGGCCCGGCCCGGGCACGCGGCCGAATCACGATGGGGGCGGGAACAGCCATGATGGGACCGGCACACTCTCTGTCAGGGGCAGCGGCCTGGCTGGGGGTGGGTGCCGCAGCCGCCGCCGCGGGCCACACGATGCCCTGGCCCGTCCTCGTCGTGGGCGCCCTGATCACCGCCGGCGCCGCGCTCGCCCCGGACCTCGACCACAAGTCGGCCACCATCTCCCGGGCCTTCGGGCCGGTCTCCAAGGCACTCTGCGAGATAGTCGACAAGCTCTCCTACGCCGTCTACAAGGCGACACGGGGCCCCGGCGACCCGCGCAGGACCGGTGGGCACCGCACCCTCACCCACACGTGGCTCTGGGCGGTACTGATCGGTGGCGGAGCTTCGGCCGCCGCCGTCTTCGGAGGCCGCTGGGCGGTGCTGGCCATCCTCTTCGTGCACCTCGTGCTCGCGGTGGAAGGCCTGCTGTGGCGGGCGGCCCGGGTCTCCAGCGACGTCCTCGTCTGGCTGCTCGGCGCGACCAGCGCATGGATCCTCGCGGGCGTCCTCGACCAGCCGGGCAACGGTTCGGACTGGCTCTTCGGCGCACCCGGGCAGGAATACCTCTGGCTGGGGCTGCCGATCGTGCTCGGCGCCCTCGTCCACGACATCGGCGACGCACTGACCGTCTCGGGCTGCCCGATCCTGTGGCCCATCCCGCTGGGCCGCAAGCGCTGGTACCCGATCGGTCCGCCCAAGGCGATGCGGTTCCGGGCCGGCAGCTGGGTGGAGCTCAAGGTGCTGATGCCCGCCTTCATGATCCTCGGAGGAGTGGGCGGCGCGGCGGCGCTCAACGTCATCTGAGCCGGCGTGCCCCGCTCCGGGGGCGGTGTCCCCGGTCGCGTAGGACCATGGCCGCATGCTGCTCGCCAGGCTCGCCCACGTGTCCCGGGAGGTCGCCGCGACATCGGCCCGGACCCGGAAGACGGCCCTGCTCGCAGGACTCTTCCGGGAAGCCGGGCCGGACGACGTCCCGGTCGTCATCCCGTATCTCGCCGGCCGCCTCCCGCAGGGACGGCTCGGGATCGGATGGAGCGTCCTGCGCGCCCCGGTGACGCCCGCCGACGTGCCCACGCTGACCGTGACGGAGACCGACGCGGAACTGACCGCGATCGGCGCCCTGACCGGCACGGGGTCGCAGGCCGCCCGTAAGGAGCGGCTGACACGGCTGCTCGGAGCCGCCACCGCGGACGAGCAGCACTTCCTGCGCGGACTGCTCACCGGCGAGGTACGCCAGGGGGCTCTGGACGCCGTGGCCGTCGATGCCCTGGCCGACGCGGCGGGGGCCCCGCCCGCCGACGTGCGGCGCGCGGTCATGCTCGCCGGATCGCTCGGCCCCGTCGCCCGTAAGCTCCTCGCGGAGGGCCCCGGGGCGCTCGCCTCCTTCCGGCTCACCGTCGGCCGTCCCGTCCAGCCCATGCTGGCGCACACCGCCCGGTCGGTGACCGAGGCGATCGACCGGCTGGGTCCCTGTGCCGTCGAGGAGAAGCTGGACGGGATCCGCGTCCAGGTGCACCGGGACGGGCCACGGGTACGCGCCTACACCCGCACCCTCGACGACATCACCGACCGGCTCCCCGAACTCGCCGAAGCGGTAGCCGGCTTCCCCGCCGACCGGTTCGTCCTGGACGGCGAGGTGATCGCGCTCGGCGACGACGGAAGGCCCCGGCCTTTCCAGGAGACCGCCGGCCGCGTGGGATCCCGGCGCGACGTCGCCACCGCGTCCGGCGCCGTCCCCGTGGTTCCCGTCTTCTTCGACGCGCTGTACGTCGGCGGGCGTGACCTCCTCGACCTCCCCTTCGCCGAACGCCACCGGGAACTGGCCGCGCTCGTGCCCGAGCACATGCGCGTACGACGCGTCGTCGTCCAGGACCCCACGGACGAAGCGCAGCGCGGGGCCGCGGTGGAGTTCTCCGAGGCCACGCTGGCCCGCGGCCACGAGGGCGTCGTGGTCAAGGGGGACGGGGCGGCGTACAGCGCGGGGCGCCGGGGCGCCTCCTGGCTGAAGGTGAAGCCCGTGCACACCCTGGACCTCGTGGTGCTGGCCGCCGAATGGGGGCACGGCAGACGCACCGGCAAGCTCTCCAACCTGCACCTGGGGGCGCGCCGGGAGGACGGCACGTTCGCGATGCTCGGCAAGACCTTCAAAGGGCTGACCGACGCCATGCTGACCTGGCAGACCGGACGCCTCCGGGAGCTGGCCACCGGGGACGACGGAAACGTGGTGACGGTCCGCCCGGAACTCGTCGTGGAGATCGCCTACGACGGACTCCAGAGCTCCACCCGCTACCCGGCGGGTGTCACCCTGCGGTTCGCCCGGGTCCTGCGCTACCGCGAGGAGAAACGGGCCGAGGAGGCGGACACCGTCGACACGGTTCTCTCCCGCCGGACATGACTCCGGCCCCCGCCCACGCGACGGGGCGGGGGCCGGGGCGAGCGGCTCAGCCGCGGGCCCGCGCTCCGGCGGTGTGCGCGCGGATCTCGTCCGGCGTGAGGTAGGCGTCGGTGTACTCGAAGTCGCGCAGCGTGGCCGCCTTCCGGGACTGGAAACCCGTGCGGACGAAGTCGTCACCGGCGATCGCGTTGAGCAGCCAGTTGGTCATGACCCGGGTCTTGGCGACGTTCGTCCGCAACGCCGCCCAGTGGTACCCGCGCGCCGCGGCCTGGGCCGGCATGCCCTTCAGCTCGATGCCCAGCGGCTTGGACACAGCGTCCCGGCCGCCGAGGTCCACCACCAGGCCGAGGTCCTTGTGGACGTACGGCTGCAACGGGCGGCCGCGCAGGGACGCGATGATGTTGTCCGCGAGCTTGCGGCCCTGGCGCATGGCGTGCTGGGCGGTGGGCGGGCAGATCGCGCCGTCCCCCTTGGCCAGGTCCGGTACCGCCGCCGCGTCGCCGAGCGCGAACACGCCGTCGACGCCGGGCAGGGTCATCTCCGGCGTCACGGCGAGTCGGCCGCGTACCGTCTCCGAGCCGAGGGTGGCGACGAGCGGACTCGCCGCGACCCCCGCGGTCCAGATCAAGGTGCGGCACGGCAGCACCCGGCCGTCCGTGAACGTCACCCTGTCCGGCCCCGCCTCGGCCACGGAGACACCGAGAGAGACCTCGATGCCGCGCTTGCGCAGGATCTCCAGGGCGCTGAGACCGAGCTTGTCGCCGAGCTCCGGCATGAGCTTGGGCGCGATGTCGATCAGATGCCACTTGATCAACCTGGGATCGAGACGGGGATAGTGCTTGACGGCGTTGCTGGTGAGCAGTTGAAGACACGCGGCCGTCTCCGTACCGGCGTACCCGCCGCCCACCACCACGAACTGCAGCCGGGACGCCCGCTCCTCCTCGTCGTGACTGGCGTCGGCCAGATCCAGCTGGGAGATGACGTGGTCCCGGATGTAGGCGGCCTCGGCCAGGGTCTTCATGCCCCGGGCGTTGTCGACCAGTCCGGGGATGTCGAACGTCCGGGTGACGCTGCCGGCGGCCATCACGAGGTAGTCGTACGGCTCGTTCACGATCTCGTCCGTGATCTTGCGGATCACGCAGACCTTCGCCTTCGTGTCCACTCCGATGGCCCCGCCCGGCACGATCCGGGTGCGGTGCCGGCGGCTCCGGCGCAGCGAGACGGCGACGGACTGGGGAGTGAGCACCCCGGACGCGACCTGGGGGAGCAACGGCAGGTAGAGCTGGTACGAGAACGGGGTGACGAGCGCGATGTCCGCCTCGCCGGGCGCGAGACTGCGCTCCAGCCGGCGCACGCACTCGACCCCGGCAAAGCCGGCGCCGACAACGAGAATCCTGGGTCGTGCCACGGTGTGCGTCCCTTCTCGGGCTTACGCGGTCATCGCTCGCCTGCCCCGTATCCGGGGCCAGTCACTTCTCATCCTCACCTCGGAGGAAAGACTTCGCCTCCTGTGAGGCGGGCGAAGCCGCCGGGGCGGGCAACCGCCGCCGCCCCGGCCCGACGACCTACGTGAACGTCAGCGACACCCGCGACCGTCCCCGTCGACCTGGACAGCCGCGGCAGCACCGGACCCGCCCCGTCCGAGTCCCCTCAGCCGTGCCAGGAGCGCCACAGCGCCGCGTACGCGCCGTCCGCGGCCACGAGTTCGTCGTGGCTGCCCAGTTCGCTGATCCGGCCGTCCTCGACCACCGCGATCACGTCCGCGTCGTGCGCCGTGTGCAGCCGGTGCGCGATCGCGATCACCGTCCGGCCGTCGAGCACCCTGGCCAGCGACCGCTCCAGGTGCCGGGCGGCCCGCGGGTCGAGCAGCGAAGTCGCCTCGTCCAGCACCAGCGTGTGCGGGTCCGCGAGGACGAGCCTGGCCAGGGCGATCTGCTGCGCCTGCGCCGGGGTGAGCACCAGACCGCCCGAGCCGACCTCGGCGTCCAGCCCCCCGTCGAGGGCCTTCGCCCAGCCGTCCGCGTCCACTGCCGCGAGCGACGCCCACAGCTCCGCGTCCTCGGCGTCCGTACGGGCGAGCAGGAGGTTGTCCCGGAGCGAGCCCACGAACACGTGGTGCTCCTGGTTCACGAGTGCCACATGGGTCCGTACCCGCTCCGCCGTCATCCGGGACAGCTCGGCACCTCCCAGCGAGACCGAACCGGCACGGGGAGCGTAGATCCCCGCCAGCAACCGCCCCAGCGTGGACTTGCCCGCCCCGGACGGCCCGACCAGCGCCAGCCGCGTACCGGGGGCGACGTCCAGGGACACCCTGTGCAGGACGTCGACGCCCGCGCGGTAGCCGAAGTGCACCTCATCGGCCCTCACCTCCCGGCCGTCGGGCCCGACGAGTTCGTCACCCGCGTCGGGTTCGATCTCCCGGACACCGACGAGCCTGGCCAGCGACACCTGGGCGACCTGCAGCTCGTCGTACCAGCGCAGGATCAGGCCGAGCGGGTCCACCATCATCTGGGCCAGGAGCGCCCCCGTCGTCAGCTGCCCGACGGTCATCCAGCCCTCGATCACGAACCAGCCGCCGAGCATCAGCACCGCGCCGAGGATCGTCACGTACGTGGTGTTGATGACGGGGAAGAGCACCGAGCGCAGGAACAGGGTGTACCGCTCCCAGGCCGTCCACTCCTTGACCCGCCGGTCCGACAGCGCGATCCGGCGCGCCCCCAGCCGGTGCGACTCCACGGTCCGCCCGGCGTCCACGGTCTCGGCGAGCACGGCGGCGACCGAGGCGTAGCCCGCCGCCTCCGAGCGGTACGCGGAGGGCGCCCGACGGAAGTACCAGCGGCAGCCGGCGATCAGCACCGGGAGTGCGATCAGCACGGCGAGTGCCAGCGGCGGGGCGGTGAGCGTCAGCGCACCGAGCAGCAGCCCGGCCCAGACCACGCCGATCGCCAACTGCGGAACGGCCTCACGCATCGCGTTGGCCAGCCGGTCGATGTCCGTCGTGATCCTGGACAGCAGATCCCCGGTGCCGGCCCGCTCCAGGACGCCGGGCGGCAGCTTGACCGACCGTACGAGGAAGTCCTCGCGCAGATCGGCGAGCATCTCCTCACCGAGCACGGCCCCACGCAGCCGCATCGTCCGCGTGAACACGGTCTGCACGACCAGCGCCAGCGCGAAGACAGCGGCGGTGCGTTCCAGATGGAGGTCGGTGACCCCGTTCGAGAGGTCCTCCACGAGTCCGCCCAGCAGGTACGGGCCGGTGATCGACGCGATCACCGCCACGGCGTTGACCGTGATGAGGAGGATGAAGGGGGTGCGGTGACGCCGCAGCAGCGCACTCACGTAAGCCCGTACCGTCGTCGGCGTGCCGACCGGCAGGGTCGTCGCCGACTGCGGTGCCGCCGGGTCGTACTCCGGTGGTGCCAGCCCGATCATGCGCTCTCCTCGATTTCCTCGGCCGCCCGGGCGGACCGGAATCCGTCGATCGCGGCGGGTTCCTCCCGCGCGGCCGGTGTCGCCGCCTCGTCGTCGGTCTCACGGGTCACGACCGCCCGGTAGCGCGGCTCGTCGCGCAGCAGTTCGCGGTGGCTGCCCGCCGCCACGACCGTTCCTCCGTGGAGGAGCACGACGCGGTCGGCCAGATCCAGCAGCAGCGGCGACGAGGCGAACGCCACCGTCGTACGGCCCCGGCGCAGCTGCTCGATGCCGGCGGCGACCCTGGCCTCCGTGTGCGAGTCGACGGCCGACGTCGGCTCGTCGAGCACGAGTGTCTCCGGGTCGGTGACCAGCGAACGGGCCAGTGCCAGCCGCTGCCGCTGACCACCGGACAGCGATCTTCCGCGCTCGGTGATCCGGGTGTTCATCGGGTCGCCGTCCGCGTCGACGGACGCCTGGGCCAGCGCGTCCAGTACGTCACCGCACCGGGCGGCGGCGAGTGCCTCATCGGGTGTCACGGAGCCCGAGGACGGGACGTCCAGCAGTTCCCGCAGCGTCCCGGAGAGCAGCACCGGATCCTTGTCCTGCACCAGCACCGCCTCCCGGGCAGAGGCGAGCGGCAGCTCGTCCAGCGGCACACCGCCGAGCAGCACCGAGAGGGCGGGCCCCGCCTCGTCGTCGGGCTCGGCGTGGCCGCCGAGGCGTTCCGCCAACCGGCCCGCCTCGTCGGGATCACCGCAGACCACGGCGGTGAACAGGCCCTGCGGTGCCATCAGTCCGGTCACCGGGTCGTAGAGGTCGCCCCGCGGCGAACCGGCGTCCGACGTGGGGGGACGGGTGCTGCGACGCAGGGACAGCACCCGGACCGCGCGCTGCGCCGACGGCCGCGAGAAGGAGTACGCCATGGCGATCTCCTCCACGTTGCGCAGCGGGAAGAGCATCAGGGTCGCCGCGCTGTACACGGTGACCAGTTGGCCGACGTCGACCCGGCCGTCCCGGGCCAGCGTCGCGCCGTACCAGACCAGGGAGATCAGCAGCACGCCAGGGAGGAACACCTGGATCGCCGAGATGAGTGCCCACATCCGCGCACTGTGCACAGCCGCCTCGCGTACTTCCTGGGAGGCCCTTCGGTAGCGTTCCAGGAACAGCTCCTCGCCGCCGATGCCGCGCAGCACCCGAAGCCCGGCGACCGTGTCGGAGGCCAGCTCCGTGGCCCGGCCCGCCTTCTCGCGCTGCAGATCCGCCCGGCGTGTGGCCCGGGGGAGCAGGGGCAGGACGGCCAACGCCAGGACGGGGGTGGCGATCGCGACCAGCACACCGAGCGAGGGAAGGTAGAGGACCAGCCCGACGCAGATCAGTACGAGCGCGGTCGCGGCGGCCAGGAAACGTGACAGCGCCTCGACGAACCATCCGATCTTCTCGACGTCGCCCGTGGACACCGCGACCACCTCACCGGCCGCGACCCGGCGGGTCAGCGCCGAACCCAGCTCGGCCGTCCTGCGGGCCAGCAGCTGCTGCACCCGGGCCGCGGCGGTGATCCAGTTGGTGACCGCCGTCCGGTGGAGCATGGTGTCGCCCACGGCGATGAGGACGCCGAGGGCGACGAGGAGGCCGCCGGCCACCGCGAGACCCCGGCCGGAGCTGTCGATGACGGCCTCCACCGCCAGGCCGACGGCGAGCGGCAGGCCCGCGATCGCACAGTGGTGGAGCAGCCCCCAGGCGAGGGACTTGAGCTGGCCGGCGATCTGACTGCGGCCGAGCCAGAACAGGAAGCGTGGGCCTGACCGGACATCGGGATCGCCGGGATCCGAGTACGGAAGATCGCGAATCTGCATGACGTCCCAAGGATCGGAAGGGGCGGAGACCCGCGGGGTCTCGTGGAACTGTGGGGGGACCAAACCGTGCAAGGTTCGCTTCCTGCCCCCGTCCGAGGCAAGTGATTATTTCCTGCGCGCGGGACCGGGCCCCGGCGCCGGGGCCCGGTCCGCCCTACTCGGCGGGCTGCTGGGAGTCCATGCCCGAGCGGGCCTTCTTCCACTCGCCGCGGGTGAAGTCCGGGATCTGCTGCGGGGCACCCCCGGCCTTGATGGAGAGGTGGCTCAGCGGGACCGGCGCGGTCCAGGTGGCCGCGTCGTACACATCGAAGTCGGGGACGAGCCCGAGGCGCATGCACTGCATCAGCCGGAACACCATCATGTAGTCCATCCCGCCGTGCCCGCCGGGCGGGTCGGAGTGCTCCTTCCACAGCCAGTGGTCCCAGTCGGCGTACGCGGAGAAGTCCGCCCACCGGTCGTCGCCGTGATCGGGTTCCAGGTAGATGCGGGTCGGGTAGTCCTCGAAGACGCCCTTCGTGCCTCCGAGGCTGTTGATCCGTGAGTACGGGTGAGGGGTCGACACGTCGTGCTCCAGGCGGATCACCCGGCCCTTGGCGGTCCGGACGAGACTGATCGTCCGGTCGCTCTCGATATAGGTCTCCTTCCAGCTCGGGTCACCGGGCGGCATGTGCTTCTCCCGGTACTCGGAGAGGCCGAGCGCGGGAGAGCCGACACTGGTGATGCTCACCGCGCGATCACCGCGATTGACGTCCATGTAGTTCGCGACGGGCCCGAACCCGTGGTTGGGGTAGAGATCGCCGCGCAGCCGGGTGTGCCACAGCCGGCGCCACGGGCCCTCGTAGTAGTCGGGATCGAACATCAGCCCGCGCAGATCGTGGTTGTACGCGCCCGCGCCGTGCAGCAGGTCGCCGAAGAGCCCGGCGTGCGCCATCCGCAGCACCCGCATCTCGTTGCGGCCGTAGCAGCAGTTCTCCAACTGCACGCAGTGCCGCCGGGTCCGCTCGGAGAGGTCGACCAGTTGCCAGAGCTGGTCGAGCCGCAGTGCGACGGGACACTCGACGCCGACGTGCTTTCCGTTGAGCATGGCGGTCTTCGCCATCTCGAAGTGGAAGTCCCAGGGCGTCGCCACGTAGACGAAGTCGATGTCACCACGCTTGCAGAGGTTCTCGTAGTCGTCCTCGCCGTTCGTGTACACGGCGGGCGTGGGCTGACCCGCCGCCGCGACCTTCGCGGCGGCCTGTTCGACCTTGGCCTTCACGGGGTCGCAGAGCGCGACGACCCGCACCCCGGTGACGGCGAGGAAGAGATCGATCATGCTGCCGCCACGGTTGCCGAGGCCGACGATGCCCACCCGCACGGTGGAACGGCGGTCGAAGGGAACGCCGGCCATGGTGACGCCCTCGCGGACGGGGGAGGCGGGGACGGAGGTGGCGGCCGGTCGGTTCTCCGCCGCCGACGCGGTGCCGCTGCCGAGGGATCCGAACCCGAGCCCCGCACCGGCGATTCCGGCGGCCCCGGCGGTGGTGCGAAGCACGGAACGACGGCTCATCGAGCCGTCGTCCGTGGTCTGTGTGTCCAGATCCTGTGGTGCGTCGTCATTCATCGAGCCTCCAGAAAGGGCGATCCGACGGTGCGCGTACGGGTGCCGGCAGCCCGCGAGGACGCGGGCACCCGGACCTTGGTAAGGACCCTGGAGGGAGAGGCTGTTGTCGCGCAAGGGATGCGATGTGGACTCTCGTGCGTAACCCATGGACTTTGCTGCGGCGGGCCCCGGACGGATGGTGAAGGGCACGGGGAAACGGCCGGGCCGCCGCGCGGGGCCGGGGCCGGGGGAGTCAGGAAGGGACCGGCGGGACCCCCGCTGTCAGAGGACCGGCCGGGTGGCCCGCTCCAGCTCGATCAGCGCCGAGTGGTAGCGGTGGCCCGTCGCCCGGTCCATCCCGATCTCGCACGTCCTGTTCGCCGACAGATAGGCGTCGTACCGCCGGGAGTTGACCTCCGCCGCCTCCTTGGCGGCCGCCGAGTCGGTGAGTTCCTTGTGCAGCATGCCGCGGTCGCCCGCGAAGCCGCAGCAGCCCGCGTCGTCCGGCAGGACGACCTCCTCGGCACACGCCTCGGCCAGCGTACGCAGCTGTGCCACATCGCCCAGATGCTCCATCGAGCAGGTGGGATGCAGTACGGCGGAACCCGTGCGGCGGAACACGGTCAGCGAGGGGAGCAGTTCGTCGGCGGCCCAGACGAGTGAGTCGACGACGGTCAGCTCCCGGTGCAGTGCCCGGTTGTCCTCGGTGAGATACGGAACCACCTCGTGTGCCAGGCCGAGGGTGCACGACGACGCGTCGACGACCAGCGGGACCGCGCCGCCGGCGGTCCAGCCCCAGGCCGCTTCCACGATCCGGTTGGCCATGACCGCGTTGGCCGCGTCGTACCCCTTGGAGTGCCAGATCGTGGCGCAGCAGGTCCCGGCGACGTCCTCGGGGATCCAGACGGGCTTTCCTGCCCGTGCGGACAGGGAGACGAGGGACTCGGCGAGCGACAGCGTCCCCGCACCGTCAGTGCCCTAGGGGCCGGCGAAGATGCGGTTCACACAGGCCGGGTAGTAGACGGCGCTCGCTCCCGTCCGTGAGGTGGGCGGCAGGGCGCGGCGGGCGGCGCCGGGGATCTCGGGCAGCCATTCCGGGATCAGATCCGGATTCACCGCCTTGCGGGCGAGCCGGGTCACAGCCGCGAGCAGCCGGTCACCCGCATGGCGGGTGACCGCGTCCGCCACGCCGAGAGCGACCCGCGCCGAGGACTCGACGGTCTTGAAGTGCCGCGCGGTCAGGGCCGCGACCCGCTCCTCACGAGGGGAGTGCCGGTGATGGCGGAAGTCCTTCATCATCGCCCCGGTGTCGATCCCTACGGGACAGGCGAGCTTGCACGTGGAATCGCCCGCGCAGGTGTCCACCGCGTCGTAGCCGTAGGCGTCCAGCAGCGCTGCCTCGACCGGGGAACCGCCCGGCTGCCGCATCATCTCCCGGCGCAGCACGATCCTCTGACGGGGTGTGGTGGTGAGGTCCTCACTGGGGCAGGTCGGCTCGCAGAACCCGCACTCGATGCACGGGTCGGCGACCGGCTCGACCTCGGGGACGGTCTTGAGCCCTCGCAGATGCGCCGCCGGATCCCGGTCGAGGACGACCCGGGGGGCCAGGACCCCGTCAGGGTCGATGGCCCGCTTCGTGCGCCACATGAGCTCGGTCGCGGTGGGGCCCCATTCCCGCTCCAGGAAGGGGGCGATGTTGCGGCCGGTGGCATGCTCCGCCTTCAGTGATCCGTCGAAACGGTCGACGACGAGCGTGCAGAACTCGTCCATGAACGCGGCGTACCGGTCGACGTCGGACGGCTTCGCGGCGTCGAAGGCGAGCAGGAAGTGCAGATTCCCGTGCGCCGCGTGTCCTGCGACAGCGGCGTCGAAACCGTGGACGGCCTGGAGACCGAGCAGCGCCTCGCAGGCCTCCGAGAGCCGGGACGGGGGTACGGCGAAGTCCTCGGTGATCAGCGTCGTGCCCGAAGGGCGGGAGCCGCCGACCGCGGTGACGAACGCTTTGCGTGCCTTCCAGTACCCGGAGACGGTGGCGGCGTCCCGGGTGAACTCGTTGGTGACCGAGACGGCCGGAGCCACCAGGTCGAGCTCCGCGAGGACCGCGGCCGCCGCCCGCTCGCACGCAGCCAGCGCGTTCTCGTCCGGGGCGCGGAACTCCACCAGCAGTGCTGTCGTGCCCTGCGGGAGCCCCGCCAGTCCGACGGGACACCGTCCACCCGCACCGAGGCGCGCAGGGTGTTGCCGTCCATCAGCTCCACGGCCGCCGCTCCGGCCTCGTTGAACCGCGGCACCGCCGCCGCTGCCGCCGTGAGCGAGCGGAAGAACAGCAAGGCGGAGGTGACCTGTCGGTCGAGGGGCAGGGTGTCGAAGACGACCTCGGAGATGAAGCCGAAGGTTCCCTCGGAACCGACCATCAGCCCCCGCAGGATCTCCACGGGCGTCGATCCGTCGAGGAACGCGTCCAGGCGGTAGCCGTTGGTGTTCTTGATCTCGTACTTGGCGCGGATCCGGGCGGTGAGCCGCTCATCGGCCTCGATCTCCGCCTTGAGGGCCAGCAGCTCGTCGCACAGGCGCGGCTCCGCCTGCCGCTGGAGCTCGTCGGCCTCCTCCTCACCCGTGTCGACGACCGTCCCGCTCGGCAGGACGAAGGTCAGCGAGCAGACCGTACGGTACGAGTTCCTCGTGGTCCCCGCCGTCATTCCCGAGGCGTTGTTCGCCACGACGCCGCCGATGGTGCAGGCGATGGCACTGGCGGGGTCGGGGCCCAGGATCCGGCCGTGCCGGGCGAGAGCGGCGTTGGCCCGCATGACGGTGGTCCCGGGGAGGATGCGGGCCCGGGCGCCGCCTTCCAGCACCTCGATCCCCGTCCAGTGACGGCGTACGTCGACGAGGATGTCCTCTCCTTGCGCCTGGCCGTTGAGGCTGGTGCCGGCGGCCCGGAAGACGACACCGCGGCCGTTGCCGTGCGCGTAGGAGAGGATCGCCGAGACGTCGTCGAGATCCTCGGGCACCAGCACGACCTGCGGCAGGAAGCGGTAGGGGCTGGCGTCGGAGGCGTACCGCACGAGGTCGGAGACCTTCCACAGCACCTTCTCCGGACCGAGCAGAGAGGTCAGGTCGGCCCGCAGCTCCGCCGGGGTCCCGGAGGCCTTCCGGTCCGGCACCCGGTCGAGGGACGGCGCGCGTGGCGTACGGGGGCGCAGGGCCTCCGGCTCCGGCTCCAGCAGCGGCATGTCAGGGTCCCCTCGACGCTGCGGTGCGGCGGCCGCACCGCGTGCCTCAGCAGCGGCGGCGCTCCGGCATTCCGTCGACCAGAGCGGTGAGCAGGCCGCCGAGCACCTCACGCTGCTCGGCGGTCAATGGAGCCAGGATCTCCTCCGCGGCGGCCTTTCGCGCGGCGCGCATCGAACGGAGCACCCCCCGGCCCTCCTCCGTTATTTCGATGCGGACCACCCGGCGATTGGCCGGATCCGGGGCGCGCCGCACCCGGCCGCTCGCCTCCAGACCGTCGACCAGCGTGGTCACGGCGCGTGGGACGACCTCCAGGCGCTCGGCGAGATCGGCCATCCGGGGCGCGCCGTCGTAGTGCGCGGTCGTACGCAGCAGGCGGAACTGGGCCGGGGTGATGCCGATCGGTTCCAGCTGCCGGCTCTGGATGCGCTGGAGGCGGCGAGTGAGCCGCAGCAGCTGCTCGGCGAGCACGCCGTCGGAATCGGGGGAGTCCATGAGGGAACAATATCAGGACCTGGTTCATTGTGAATAGAGGTAACAATGAGCTACGCTCTCAATGGCTAGCCCTCCTGTCAGCCTCCACGGCCCGACCCGCCCTAGGCTGCCGGATGGCCGGGCATCCCACCCGCCGCACGCTCTCGAAGGAGCTCATGAAACCCGACGAACCCACCTGGACGCCTCCGGTCGCGGACTCCGGGCAGCCACCCGCCGAGCTGCGCCGCATCTTCCGGCTCTTCCGTCCCTACCGCGGCCGACTTGCCGTGGTGGGGCTGCTCGTGGGTGCCTCCTCACTGGTGTCGGTCGCCTCCCCGTTCCTGCTCCGCGAGATCCTGGACACCGCGATCCCCCAGGGGCGCACGGGCCTGCTCACGCTGCTCGCGCTCGGCATGATCCTCACCGCCGTGATGAACAGCGTCTTCGGAGTCCTGCAGACCCTGATCTCCACGACGGTCGGCCAGCGCGTCATGCACGACCTGCGCACCGCCGTCTACACACAGCTGCAGCGGATGCCGCTCGCCTTCTTCACCCGGACGCGCACGGGCGAGGTCCAGTCCCGCATCGCGAATGACATCGGCGGCATGCAGGCGACGGTCACCTCCACCGCCACCTCCCTGGTCTCCAACCTGACCTCCGTCATCGCCACCGTGGTGGCCATGCTCGCGCTGGACTGGCGGCTCACCGTCGTCTCGTTGCTCCTGCTGCCCGTCTTCGTCTGGATCAGCCGGCGGGTCGGCCGGGAGCGCAAGAGAATCACCACCCAGCGCCAGAAGCAGATGGCCACGATGGCGGCCACGGTCACCGAGTCGCTTTCGGTCAGCGGCATCCTGCTCGGCCGGACCATGGGGCGCTCGGACTCCCTCACCAAGGCGTTCTCCGAGGAGTCGGAGCGCCTGGTCGACCTCGAGGTGCGGTCCAACATGGCGGGGCGCTGGAGGATGTCGACCATCGGGATCGTGATGGCCGCCATGCCCGCGGTCATCTACTGGGCGGCGGGCCTCACCCTCCAGTCGGGTGCCACGGCCGTCTCCATCGGTACTCTCGTCGCCTTCGTCTCGCTCCAGCAGGGCCTGTTCCGGCCGGCCGTGAGCCTGCTCTCCACCGGTGTGCAGATGCAGACCTCCCTCGCCCTGTTCGCGCGCATCTTCGAGTACCTCGACCTCGACGTCGACATCACCGAGCCCGAGAGCCCCGTCCGGCTGGAGAAGATCCGCGGCGAGGTCGCCTTCGAGGACGTCACCTTCAGCTACGACGAGAAGAACGGCCCGACCCTGTGCGGCATCGACGTGACCGTGCCCGCGGGGAACAGCCTGGCCGTCGTCGGCCCCACCGGATCCGGCAAGTCCACGCTCAGCTATCTGGTGCCGCGGCTGTACGACGTCACTGCGGGCCGGGTCACGATCGACGGCGTCGATGTGCGCGACCTGGACTTCGACACCCTCGCCCGCGCCGTCGGGGTGGTCTCCCAGGAGACCTATCTCTTTCACGCCTCGGTCGCCGAGAACCTCCGCTTCGCCAAACCGGACGCGACGGACGAGGACATCGAGGCCGCGGCCCGCGCGGCGCAGATCCACGACCACATCGCCGGACTGCCCGACGGTTACGACACCCTCGTCGGCGAACGCGGGTACCGCTTCTCAGGCGGCGAGAAGCAGCGGCTGGCGATCGCCCGCACGATCCTCCGGGACCCGCCCGTGCTGATCCTCGACGAGGCGACCAGCGCCCTCGACACACGTACGGAACACGCCGTGCAGCAGGCCATCGACGCCCTGTCGAAGGGCCGCACCACGCTCACCATCGCGCACCGGCTCTCCACCGTCCGGGACGCCGACCAGATCGTGGTGCTGGACGACGGGCGCACTGTCGAGCGCGGCACGCACGAGGAACTACTGGCGCGGGACGGACGCTATGCCGCCCTGATCCGCCGCGACAGCCGGCCCGCCCCGGCCGCCACCTGAGGTGCCGGCGGCGCCTGCATGTGTAGTTTCTCAGTGGGCTGGTCTCTTCTCACCGGATCTGATCCGAGCTTGATCCGTCCCGTCGGTGCCGATCCGCCCGCTGCGGGGGCCAGTGGAGGATGTCGACAACCCTTGCCGGATACTGAGGGTGAAGGGACACGCAAGTCGATCAAAGTGGTCGGGGCAGGAGTGCCAGGCCGGTCTCGCAGGGGTGTGCATCTCCTGGTGAGTGACGTGGGTCTGCCGGCCCGCGACGAGTAGGCTGATCGTTCGTCATCGGACCGGGGAGGTCGGCGTGGACTATGGCGACAAGCTCTTCTGGCTCTCGGTTCTGATCCAACGCAAGTACGCGCAGATCTGCGCCGAGTTCGACCTGACCCCCTCGCAGGCCACGCTGCTCTGCGCAGTCAGGAACGAGCCGCGGCAGATGGCTGACCTCGCCGCGTCGTTGGGTATGACCAAGAACGCACTGAGCCAGCTGGTCGATCGCACCGCGCGGCGCGAGTTGGTCGGCCGGGCGAGCTCGGCGCAGGACCGACGGGTCGTCATGCTCAGTGCGACGCCCACGGGGAAGGTGCTCGCCGAGGCCATTTACGCCGAGGTCGCCAAGCGTCTGCCCGAGATCGCGAGGAACCTCGACGCCGACGACCAGCGCGACTTCGAGCGCGTGGCCACCGCCGTCGTGGAGACCTCGGACCTCTCTTCGCCCACCTCGAACTGACCCATCACACCGTGAGGTCCCGCCACACCCGGACCTTGACGAGGTTCACGCCATGAACTAATTTCGTTCATGGCGTGAACTAACGAAGGGTGGCAGTGATGAGCACACGGACGACCGGCACGATCGCAGTCTTCGGCGCGACGGGGCAACAGGGCGGGGCGGTGGTCGACACGCTGCTGGACCACAAGGCGCGGGTGCGGGCTTTGGTCCGCAACCCGCAGTCCGACCGGGCTCAGGCGCTGGCCGCCCGCGGCGTCGAGCTGGCGGCCATCCGGGCCGACGACCCGGCGTCGCTGGCCGCCGCGCTGGCGACGGTCGAGGGGTTCTACTTCATGACCCCGGAGGCGAACAGCCTCGAAGAGGTCGAGACGGAGGTCCGCATCGGTACCGCGCTCGTCGACGCGGCGGTCGAGGCGGGCGTCCCGCACGTCGTGTTCAACTCGGTCTTCGGGGCGGACCGGGAGTCGGGTGTGCCGCACCACGACTCGAAGCACCGGATCGAGGAGCACCTGAGGAAGTCCGGCCTGAGGGCCGTGATGGTTCGCGCGACCGCCTTCATGGAGAACTTCGCGAGCGTGATGGCACCGAGCCTGGAGCAGGGGGAGATCGTGCTGAGGCTGCCGCTGCCGGAGGGCGTCGCCCTGAAGATGGTCTCGGTCAGGGACATCGGCCGGGTCGCCGCCGCGCTCCTGCTCGACACCGCGGAGGCGCCCGGCGGAGTCGTCGAGCTCGTCGGCGACGAGCTGACGGGCCCCCAGATCGCCGCTGCGTTCGGCGTGTGCGCCGGGCTCCCGGCACGGTACGAGGTCCTCCCGTTGAGCGTGCTTCCCAACGACCTCGACAAGGCGATGTTCCGCGAGTTCGCGAAGGCGGCGGAATGCCCTTCGGACCTCGCGGTGGTGCGCTCGATCGAGCCGGCCACCCTGGATCTGGTCGAGTGGATCCGAGCTACCGGCTGGACCGCGCCCACAAACGTGGCTGGTTCCTGAGCCTCCCGGCCGCTATGAACGCCCCGCGATCGTGCTCACGGTCTCAGTTCTCTGGGCACGGCAACGCACTCGCCAACGGTTAAAGGGGCGTGCCCGAAGCCTGTCGGGTCAGGTGCCGAGTGCGTGTCCGGTTGTCGAGTCGACGTGTTCTGGGATCTCGTCGTGGCGATCGCCCACGGTCGGTGTCCCGGTGGGCTCGAACATGAGGATTGCGGCGCCGGACGGAGCGTACGGCTTGTGCTCCGTGCCTCGGGGGACGGTGAAGACCGCCCCCCGAGGGAGCAGGACCGTGCGCTCCCCGTCGGGCTCGCGCAGGGAGATGCGCAGCTCGCCGTCGAGTACCAGGAAGAACTCGTCGGTGTCGTCGTGCACGTGCCAGATGTGGTCGCCCTCGACCTTGGCGATGCGGACGTCGTAGTCGTTGACGCGCATGACGATACGGGGACTCCACAGGGCGTCGAAGGAGGCCAGGGCCTTGCTGAGAGGGATGGGTTCGCTGCTCATGGGCTCATCCTGAGCCGTTTCGCCTGACCACCGTGAGTGCTAGGAATGGCACATGCCGAAAGAATCCTCGCACGCAGTTCACACGGCGGGCGTACACCGGGTCGTCGTGATCGTGGACGCGAACTCGAACCCCTTCGAGCTCGGCTGCGCGACCGAGGTATTCGGTCTGCGCAGACCGGAGATCGGCCGTGATCTCTACGACTTCAGGCTCTGTTCCCCCGAACCCAGCACCCTGATGCGAGACGGATTCTTCACGCTCACGGGAGTCGCCGATCTGGAAGCGGCCGATGCGGCGGACACTTTGATCGTCCCCAACCGTCCGGACATCGAGGTGCCCCGCCGTCCGGCCGTGCTCGATGCTGTCCGCCGGGCACACGCACGCGGTGCTCGCCTGGTCGGCTTCTGCAGCGGTGCCTTCACACTGGCCGAGGCCGGAGTCCTCGACGGGCGCCGGGCCACCGCGCACTGGCAGTGGGCGGATTCCTTCCGGGCCCGCTTCCCCTCCGTCCGGCTCGAATCAGACGTGCTGTTCGTGGATGACGGTGACATCCTCACTGCGGCAGGCAGTGCGGCTGCGCTCGATCTCGGGTTGCATGTGGTCCGTCGCGACTACGGCGCGGAGGTCGCCAACTCCGTGAGCCGGCGGCTGGTCTTCGCGGCGCACCGGGACGGTGGGCAGCGGCAGTTCGTGGAGCGTCCCATGCCCGACCTGCCGGACGAGTCCTTGGCGCCTGTTCTGGCCTGGGCCCAGGAGCGGTTGGACTCGCCGCTCACCGTGTCCGGCCTTGCGGCGTGTGCGGCGGTGAGTCCGGCGACGCTGCATCGCCGCTTCCAGGCGCAACTGGGCACGACGCCGCTGGCGTGGCTGACGGGGGAACGGCTCTCTCTGGCGTGCCGGTTGATCGAGCGAGGTGAGTCGCGCTTCGAGGTGGTCGCGCGACGCAGCGGGCTTGGCACCGCTGCCAATCTGCGCAGGCTGATGCGCCGCGAGACCGGCGTCACACCGTCGGCGTACAAGCGCCGGTTCGGTCCGGAGGTGAACTGACGGCGGGCATTCCCCGCCGACGGACCACGTGTGCTTCATCGTCTGCTGTCGCCAGGGGCGAGCAGGCGGAGAACGCCACCGCAGGTGACAGGACGAACTTCCCCGGATGACAGGGCGCTCTATGTGGGCGACTTCAGGCCGGCCTTGCCGTCGATGGCCCACCGCTCACCCACCAGGGCCGACATGGGCTCGGCGCACGTTCTGACACCGATGTTCCTCGGACCCCGAGAGTCCCCTGGGCGCATGGAAACCGAAGTCTCTTCAGTGCGAACCCATGGGCCCACCGGTGTGCTTCAGCTCAGTGGATCCGTGGTTCGGGTGTAACACGCGGATGCTGAGTGAGCCGATGAGCCTCGGTCAGAACCTCGGCGTCGACGTGTGCCGATGTCCTGTCGCCGTATTCGAGGATGTCGTACTCGTCGTCCAGGTCGGCGAGTCGTTCGCGCTGATCCAGTGGTCGCCGGCGCGGTTGGACTTCGTCGCGCGGCCCGACTGTGAATCGGTCGGACACGGTGAGAACGCCGCAGGAATTACGAAGTTCACGCCACAAGACCACGGAGCACACGAATGAGGAACACCCCCTGGCCGAGGGCAGGGACTCAGCGGGGCTCAGAGGAACTCGCGGGGTGTCGCACATTCTCGCCAGGACGCAGGCAAGGCGATCGCACGGCAGCGCCGCCGCTCCCGTGGGACGGGGAGCGGCGGCGCCGTTGTCCGGAGGTGGTCAGACGAGCCAACCCACGAAGTGGACGACGCCGGCGAGCAGGTCGGTCAGGAAGTTCATGCGGTGATTCTCCTTGTGCATGGTGCATCTGTGGGACATGCGCAGTAGCGGTCTGCAGCCCGCCGTGTGCGTGCAGTAATCATCGATCAGTGGGCGGTGGTTGGGCAATCAAAACTCGAACGATCACGCGTTCGAGCGAACATCCGATCCCGTGTTCGTGTGTTCTCCTGCTGGAGTCACTGTCAGTGCGCCCCGGCGCTTGCGGTCGAATTTTTCGAGACCGAGCGATACCTGCTGCGTGGAGACGCCGTCGGGGTGCTCGTCCCTCGGGACGGGTGCGGTGCGGTACGCGAGCGTGCGCAGTTGGGAAGGGCGGGTTCGGCCGAGCGGAGCGGCTCGGCCCGGCTGAACCCGCCTTGGGGTGTAGCTGTTCTGCGGTTCAGTACGTCGTGTACCGCGGAGCCGCGAGTCCCGGGCGCGTGGAGGGGCACCGGCCGCCGTGTGTGAGTGCGCAACGGCCCAGGCGGGAGCCTCCGGTATCGACCGGCGCCGCTCGGGGGTCAGTCGCGGTAGTGGACGGGCAGGGCGCGCCGGTAGACGAGAACGCTGATCACCGCGACAACGACGTGCATGAGCAGTAGGGCGACGACCCCGGTGGCGTCGGCGTCAGGCGTGTAGTCGCTGACGAGCATCGCCAGGTCAGGGACGAAGGAGACGACGACAACGACGGGAACGAGGATGCTGAGGAGCCTGGAGGCGTTCGGCCGGCGGCGGACGAGGGCCCAGCCGGCGGCGCCGATCAGGACGCCGAGGACGGTGAACGAGATGTAGGCGCCCGGCTGCAGCGGCTGGAAGTTGTCGGAGGCTCCGGCGGCCAGCGCGATGACCGCCACAAGAGTGTTGGCGAGGCACGATGCCACGACCGCACCCGCCAGCAGCCCGGCAACCTTCAGAGGGGACGGCTGGGACGCGGACGTGGAGGTGACGGAAGTCGAGGACGGGGTCGGCATAGGTCGTCCAATCAAAATTGCCGGCAGTCGCGGCAAGAGGGGGGATAAGAGGGTGCAAAGAGACGGCTGACGCTCAGAATGCGTAAGGAACCGAAACGGCCCCCGGCCACGACCGCGGCGGACGGAACACGCCCCGCGCTCCGAGGACTTCCGGGGCGCCGATGGTCTGGGCAGTCCCTTCCGGGACGTACTCGGCCCGGATCATTCCCGAGCCGGCCGGCTTCTGCCTGGGCCGACTCCGCTTCACGGCACCAGCGGCAAGGAAGGCCACGGTCGGGAGAGCCGCGATGATCCACAAGGTGACGTTCATCAAGCTCCCCTCTGACCGATGAGTTGAACTTTCAAGTTGAAAGGTAAGGCTCAATCACTTGAATGGTCAAGACATGTAGCCCGGTGACCGAGCCGAGGGAGGGCCGCTCTTCAGCTTGATGATTCAAGTTAGGGTGGAGAGCGTGAGCGAAGATGAGCCTCGGTGGCTGGATGATGATGAAAAGGCGACCTGGAGGGCGCTGGCCGGCACGGTCATTCGGCTGCCGGCGGCCCTGGACGCCCAGTTGCAGCGCGACGCGGGCATCAGTCACTTCGAATACCAGGTGCTGGCCGGTCTTTCCACCGCACCTGAGCGCACGCTGCGCATGAGCGTCCTGGCCGACTTCGTCGACGGGTCGCTGTCGCGGCTCTCCCACACGGTCAAACGGCTGGAGAAGGAGGGGTGGGTCTGCCGCGCCTCAGATCCTGCGGACGGCCGCTACACCCTGGCCACGCTCACCGGCGAGGGATGGGGCAAGGTCCTCACTGCGGCCCCCGGCCACGTGGGGGAAGTGCGTCGTCTGGTCTTCGACCCGCTCACCAAGCCCCAGCAGAGGCAACTGCGGGAGATCGGCCGCCGCATCACCCGCGCCAGCGCCCCCGGCAGTGACTGTCCCGAAGGGTGAGGAAGTCCCCTGGAGGCGGTTGTGGATGGAGCGCTGCTCCGAGGCGTCGTGTCCAACCGGATCCAGGCGAGGCTGTTCTATTGGAATGGGGTGGAATGGGGCCGCCGACCGGGCGAAGGCTCCGCGATCGTCCCGAAGCCGCGATGTCGCGGAGTCCGGATTCCTTGCGTTTCTTCCAACGCCGCAAGGGTCCCGTACCGGCTTCGGTGCACGAGGGCTCAGCTCATCCGGTGGCGGGCCGGAGCCCTCGCCGGCATCGACCCCGTTGAGTCACCTCAGGCATGTGTGCGATCCAGCAGCCGGGTGACCGAACGGGCCGCCGCCCGGCCGGCCCGGTTGGCGCCGATGGTGCTGGCGGACGGGCCGTAGCCGACGAGATGGACGCGTGCATCCCGCACCGCCCGGCTGTCCTCGACGCGGATGCCGCCGCCCGGCTCGCGGAGTTTCAGCGGTGCCAGATGATCGACGGCGGCCCGGAAGCCGGTCGCCCAGAGGATCGCGTCGGCCTCGACCGTACGCCCGTCGGACCAGGCCACCCCGTCCGGTGTGATCCGCTCGAACATGGGGAGCCGGTCGAGGACCCCCTGCTCGCGTGCGTGCCGCACGGCATCGTTGAGCGGCAGCCCGGTCACGCTCACCACACTCCGGGGAGGGAGCCCGCTGCGTACGCGCTCCTCCACCATTGCCACCGCGGCCCGCCCCTCCTCCTCGCCGAACGGCCCTTCCCGGAACACCGGAGGGCGCCGCGTCACCCAGTACGTCTCCGCGGCGACCTCGGCGATCTCCATCAGGTGCTGGGTGCCCGAGGCGCCACCGCCGACCACGACCACCCGCAGGCCGGTGAACTCCTCCGGCCCTGGATAGTTCACGGTGTGCAACTGCCGCCCCCGGAAGGTCTCCTGGCCCGGATAACGTGGCCAGAACGGACGGTCCCAGGTGCCGGTGGCGTTGATCAACGCGCGCGTGGCGTACGCACCCTCGGACGTCTCGACGAGCAGTCGGCTGCCCGTGCCCTCGCGTACGGCGCTCACCTCGACCGGCCGGTGCACCCGCAGGCCGAAGCGGAGCTCGTACGCGTCGAAATACGCGCCGATCACCTCGGAGGAGGGCCTGCTGTCGTCGGCGTCCGTCAGCTCCATGCCGGGCAGGGAGTGCATCCCGTGCACCTTGCCGTACGTGAGCGAGGGCCAGCGGAACTGCCAGGCGCCCCCGGGCCTGGGCGCACGGTCCAGCACGACGAAGTCCCTGTCGGGGGTCAGGCCGGCTCGGCGCAGATGATAGGCGGCGGACAGCCCGGCCTGACCGGCACCGATGACGACCACGTCCAGCTCACGCGCCCCGAAGTTGTTCACCTTTCTACTAACCGTACTCGTGCCCTGGATCTTCCCGTGGGCGAGACCATCACCGGTGACGGGAGAATGGGGCCATGCCCGACACCTTTGCCACACACCTGCTGAACGTCACCACGGGACGGACCGAAACGGTCATGGACCTGACGGAGGACTGCACGCAGTTCCTGGCCCGCAACGCTCACGGCAGGGACGGCCTGCTCAACGTCTTCGTGCCCCACGCCACCGCCGGCATCGCCATCCTGGAGACCGGCGCCGGCAGCGACGACGACCTCCTCACCGCCCTGCAGACCCTGCTCCCCGCCGACAACCGCTGGCGCCACCGCCACGGAAGCCCGGGACACGGCCGCGACCACGTGCTCCCGGCACTGGTACCGCCGCACGCCACCTTGCCGGTCATCGGGGGGAGGCTGGAGCTGGGGACGTGGCAGTCCGTCTGTCTGGTGGACACGAACGTCGACAATGCGGACCGGCAGGTGCGTCTGAGCTTCTTCGGATAGTGGGTCGCTTCGGGGGGACTGTAGAGGGGGAGCCCGGCCGCGCCAACTGAGTGGTGCGCACGAATGCTCACCGGGGAACTCCTGTGGACCTGGACCGCGCTTTGATGACCAGGGGGCCGGAGCGTAGTGATGGCGTAGTGGGCGTAGATCAGGTCGGAGTCACCCTCGAGGGTGGGCGGCGCGACATCGCCACCAGCTATGCGATACCGCAGAGACCGAACGGCGCATACTGGCCCGCCACGTCCGCGGCCCCTGGCCGTGCCACGACCTGCGAGACCTGGCCTCGCCTTACACCGGCCACCCTGACTCCCCCTCACAGGTCTGAAGTGGCGCAGCCCACGAACAAGAGCCCAGCGAGGCCGCGTGTGGCGGTTTCGATCCTGATCGAGCCCTCTGCCCAGCGGTACCGGGCCTGGGGGGCTCGGCGGTCGACCGAGACGCGGAGCAGCGGGTGCTGTGCCTGCACCTTCTGCAGTGCCCGCGCCAGCGTCTGCCACAGACCTTGCGGTCGATCTCGGCGATCAGGGAGAACTGGACAGGGTTTCGGTGCATGTAGAGATCGATGGTCCGCTCGAAGGCTCCGAGTTCCCTCGCGATCTCCGACTGCGTGTGGCTGCTCGACATGAGGCCCCTTCCTCGCTGAGGTGATGTGACTACTCGCTTACCTGGACGCATCCTGACGAGGGGGGAGTTCGGCCTCGTGCCGAGCGATGGTCGGGACCGGTCGGCTGTCCACCAGACGTTTGGACGTTGCACGGAAAGCCCAGGCGACGACCAGCGCGGCGACCACGGTGAGGGGGGTGCCCATGGCGATCTTCGCGAAGGCGAGCCAGCCGGGGGCGTCGTGCACGTAGAGCCACTGCTTGACCACGAACCGGGCGCCGAGGACGCTCGCCGCTGCGAGCGTGGCTATGTCGTGTGCCCGCAGAACCTGACGGTCCCTGCGCCACGCGTGCGTGCCCCCGTACAGGAGGTTCCACGCCACACCGGTCAGGGGGCGACGAAAGAGAACCGAACCGAAGGTGGCGAGGAATCCCGCGAAGGCCACCCAGATGCCCAACAGGAAGAAGTCCTTGGCGGAGCCGGTGAGCGCGACGATTCCTGCCGCGACCAGAACGCCGGTCAGGCTGCCCGAGGCGGCGAGGAGCCGTTCCCCGCGCACCAGCCGGGCCACGGTGAGTACCGCACCGGTTGCCACTGCCGCGATCACTGCTGCCTTCGTCGACAGCAAGGTGAGTGCGATCACGAACACCACGACCGGGACGGTCGAGTAGACGAAGCCCGCGGTGCCGCCCATGGAGTCGAGCATGGGCGATCCCGGGGCGGGGGGCGGTGCGTTCGCGTTGCCCCGGTTGTGAGTTGGGGAGGGGGCGTGCTCGCCTTCGAGTCGGGTCATCGATCACTCCTGGTCACGTGCTGCGGTTGCAGCGTCTTTCGGGTATTCCTCGTCACGGTCGTGGTGCGGTTCAGGCGCTCCAGCCGCCTCCCACGGCCCGGCTCGCGAGGTAGGAGTCGCGCAGCGCCTTGCGCAGTCGGGGACGAACGCGTCGAACCGTGCCGCTTGCGCCTTGAGGGCGGACTTGTGGGTGCGACGGTCCTCCTTGCTCCACACCGAGGTGAGCTCCAGCTCGACGGCCAGGACGGCCATCGCCAGCTCGTCCGTCAGGTCATCGGCGCCAGCGCCGTCGAGCACGATCGCGCGCACCCGGTCCTGCAGGGCGTGCACCAGGTCCGGGTGCACCACGGTGACCCGGTTGGTGGACACGACCCCCAGCCTCTTCTGCCGTTCGATGGCGACATCCCCGGAGGCGAGCAGTTGGTCGCGGACCGGGGTTTCGGCTGTGTGCGCCTTGTTGTGCGGGAACTTCAGCCAGCCTTTGGACTTGTCCTCGGGCAGGTCGTACCAGACCGAGGCCGTGAACGAATCCTCAGGCGGATTGCCGGGGAGCCGCCGAACCTTCCCCCCCCGGTCGCGTCCAGCAGGCCCTCGCGGGCCAACTCGGTCATCGCCCCGGCCCGCAGCAGCTGGCCGAGCCCCTGAACGTTGTCGAGCTGGAATTTCTCTTTCTTGACGGTGTAGCAAAGCAGATACAGCTTCTGGGCGAGTGTCGTGGGCATCAGAACTCCCCTGTGTGCTAGCTGAAGTGAGTAAGAGGTTCTATCGCCGATAAAAGATTGAAATGCGCGCAGGGAAAAGGATCATTGGTTGCGCCCTCCCTTCTTTGAATCCTGTCAAGGATTAGATGGAGCGAATGTGGCATTCGCGCATCTCTCGCGGAGTAACCGCTACGCCCTCGCCCCTGATTTGCTTTTCAGCGGTTCTCCTACCTCCGGTTCGAGCCGTGAAACTGGTGACGTTACGGCATAGTTCTGCACGGCCTGAAGAATGGACATTTCGTGACCTTGCACGGCGCGTCCATACCGCCGTCGTGACAGAGGCGTAACTGGCGTCCGCCTCGCGCCTGGGGCGTCCCGACAGACGTGCGAGATGCACAGGACCGCAGCCATGAACGTTCTCTTGCCGGGCTCCCGGCGGATCCCGGTCGTGTCGCCGGGGCGGTCCATCAAACCGGGGCGGGTCGGAGTACCGCGGTAGTGTGGAGACTGGAGTCGACGCCAGCGAAGGGTGTGCTGGACGTGCGGTTGCACCAGCGGGAGGGACCGCTGGTGCAACCGGAGTCGCCGATGAGGGGGCGGTTTACCCCCCTGAGCTGGCCAGGTGGTGTGCTGTGAGCGGGGTGGCGACGAGGGCAAGGCACGGGTTTTCCTTCTGCCTTGTTTGACCTGTGCCGCCAGAAACCGCGTATTACATCGCCGAGACCGCCGTGGTTGAGAACGCGGGACCTGTTCTCCGCCCGCTTTTGCAGCGCGTAAGTTCACCGAGCCGGCGCAGAATCAAGCACAGGCGGAGCAGCCCTGAAGTGGGTTGCGTGAGGGCTGTCCCGCAATTCCCGGTGGATCAAGCGTGTGGCGCCCAGACGCGGTGCATCGCACGGCGAAGGAGCATCCGCATGCTGGATGTACGGGGACGCTCCGGCAACGTGCCGAGGTCGTCGGGCACCCGGCGGGAAATGCGGGCCGGCCCTTAGCTTGTGGCCTTGAACATCAGTCAGCCCCGTGAGTAAGTCATTCCGCTGTTCTGAGGTCGTGCCGTGCGTATGCGTGGGCGGGTGACGGTCGGCTGTGACTCACTGCTTCGCAGGGACCAGGGGGCGGGTGGTCGCGGGCGTATCCGTTCTGCACACGGTGCCGTCGGTGGGGTGGGTGCCGTGGAGGAGTGCGGCGTCAACTGCTCTGTCGACACACGAGTTGATGCCGTAGGAGCCGTGTCCGACTCCCTCACGTGTGAGCAGGACCGCGGAGTCCAGAGTCCGGGTCGTGTTCTCGGCCCAGTGGTGGGGGGTGACGGGGTCCAGTCGGCCTGCGACCACCAGTGCCGGTGGCGCACCGGCACCTGTGAGCGGCTTGGTGACGCGGTCCTTGTTCGGCGCGGGCCACCGAGCGCAGTTGAGGGCGGAGTAGGCGGCCCGGGTCCCGATCCGCTTCGCCTCAGTAGTGGCCTTGGTGGCTGCGGCCTTGTGCGCGGCGATGCCGGACGGGGTCTTCCAGTCGGCGCAGCGTACCGCTGTGTGGGTTTCGAACATCGCGGTGGGGACGGGGAAGGGGGATACCGTGACGCTGTTCCACAGGGTGTAGAGGGGTGCGCCGTTGCCCTTCTGCGCGGCCAGCAGCGCCGAGGTCAGCAAGGGCCAGGTGTTCTGGTCGCCGGCCAGGGCTCGGGTGGTCTCCAGGGCCATGGCACCGTCGAGTTCGCCGCTCGGAGTGGCGTCCCCCTTGGCGGATGCGATCTTCAGCGGCTTCGCTTCCAACGTGTCCATGAGCGTGTCGAACGCCGCCTCCGGGTCACCTGCCCCGAACGGGCACACTGCGGCCCCTTCGGCGCGGCAGGTCTTGAACCAGGCGTTGAGGGTTCGTTCGCTTGCCACGGCGACGTCGTTCTGGAAGGGGAGGGAGTTACCGAACCACTGGTTGGTGTCGACGGGCGCGTCGAGCACCATCTGGCGGATGCGGTGAGGGAAGAGGGTGGCGTACATCGGGCCGACCACGGTGCCGTAGGACAAGCCGTAGTACGTGATCTTTTTCTCGCCGAGCGCGGCGCGGACTTGGTCGATGTCGCGGGCCACGTTGTCGGTGGACAGGCTGGCCAGGAACTTTTTGTTCTGGTGCTTGGCGCAGCCGTCGGTGAACGCGGCGGCATCGGCCAGCAGTCGCGGCAGAGGCTTGCCCCCGGGGATCGCGGGGTCGAAGGAGGTACCGGCGGCGTCGGCTCGCTGCTGGTCGGTCAGGCAGCGAACGGCCTGCGACTGGCCGACGCCGCGCGGGTCCATCGCGATGATGTCGAATCTGGCGAGCACAGCGGGCGAGAAAGCGCCCGGAGTGCCGGCTGTCTTGGGCAGATTACGCAGTGTCTCGGTGGCGGCGACCCCGGGTCCGCCCGGGTTGAAGATCAGACTGCCGATGCGCTGGTCGGGATCAGTGGCCCGGTGCCGCATGACCGCGAGCGGGATCTGCGCGCCCTCGGGCTCGATGTATTCCTGCGGCACCTTGATCGTGGCGCATTGCAAGTCCTTCCCGCACGTGCTCCAAGTGAGCGGGTCCGGGGAGGGGACCGGAGCCGACGCGCCCGCTGCGGTTGTGCTGCGTAGTCCCGAGGTGCCGGATGAGCACCCCGTCAGGACCATGAGGGCTGTGGCGAACGCAGCCCCGTACTTGGCGGCGGCCCATGGCCTCAACCGGATCATGATCATCTTCCTTTCGTCCTACGTGTGACATTCCCTGCACCCTGGCCGTGCCGGTCGCGCGAGAGGCCGGCCGAAAAGGGGTGACGTGGTCGCGCCTTCCTCGCTTCGATGAGTCAGTGACCGGCGGCGTCGAGCAGGGAGGAGTACCGCAGGCGGAGTGCGCGCTCCATGCTCGCCAGAACGGCCCCGCCCCCCAGTGCGAGGTTCAGCCAGATCGGCAGGTGTATCGGCGACACGAATGTTCCGACCCGCTGTGTGACGGGGGGGATGTGAGAGACGGGTTCGGCGAGCTGCAACAGGTTCAGTCCCACACCTATGACCAGCAGCAACGCCGATCCGAAGGCGACCGCCCGGCTCAGTCCCGGATGGCGGGCACCGAAGCGCGCCCTCCGCCCCTCCGCCGAGGCAGGGTCGGGCGTGAGCTGAGACGGCTGTCCGCCCCAGGGGCGATAGTGGCAGCGCTTGACGCCGTAGCTGCTCATCGCCACCTCGATGAGGCCCCCGTCGACAGGGAAGAGTGCGGGCAGTTTCGACTCGGCCACATGCCTGCCGTCCAGGAACAGATGCGCCCGGATCCTGCTGTTGTCCAACCGCGCCCAGTGCCGTACGTCGACGGCGTGCTGGCGTTCCTGCCCGCCGTCACCGGGAAGCCGTAACCAGAACAGGGAGCGCACGGGGAGCTGCCACCAGCGGAACCGCTGCAGTACTCTGCCGTCGCCCGGCTTGAGGCGCCTTGACGCCGCCCACTGCTTCAACGCCATGATCCGCCCTTCCTGAGCGCATCGGCCGCACCGCCACTAGTACATCGTGTTAGTGGAGACGCTAGCACACTGTACTAGTACGGCGTGCTAGTACAGTGAAAGGCGCTGGGAGAAGCGAAGGAGAGCGGGACATGGAAACACGCGAGAAGATCCTCAAGGCCGCTGCGGAGATGATCGCCGAGGATGCAGCGGCGAAGCTGAGCGTGCGAGCTGTCGCCGCGCGTGCGGGAGTGAGCATCGGCTCCCTGAGGTTCCACTTCCCCACTCAGCGCGCGCTGCAGGACAGCCTGCTCGAGCGGATCTACGAACACCTGCTGCCCGGCGACCCGATCCGGGATCAGACCCTGGCGCCCCGCGAACGGCTGCTCAACTGCCTGCGGCAGGTTCTCGCCCTGACCGGCACCAACGAAGACGCGCGAACCGCATGGGGCGCCACGTACCGGAACTTCATCGAGCCCGAGGCGACCGAACCGGTACGCGCCGCGTACCTCCGCCTCGAGCGGGAGGCGGAGCGCCGGGTCGAACACTGGCTGACCGTGCTCGCCGAGGAAGGCGCACTGCCCCCGGGAGACCACACTCGCCACGTCAGGTTCCTTCTCACCATCCTCAACGGACTCTCGTTCGAACGCGCCCTGCCTACCCGCGAATCCGCCCTCATCGCCGAGATCGAGACCCTCAACGCAGCCGTCGATCACGTTCTCTCCGTCGGCCCCGAAACACCCGGCGGGCCGACCCGGCCGTGAACCGAACCAAGCACCCCCGTTCCTCGCGCTGCTGGGCGAGTAGAAGGCACTGGACGCGGCGAGCGCCGGGAAACGCGTCCTGGCCGAGGGCCGGGGCCTTCCGGCACTGGCCAGGAGGAAGACGGAGGTCAAGCCGCTGCTGCCGCGCGAGGTGGACGACAAGCTCGTGCCGCCGGCGTGGCGCAAGGCGGTGGTATGCCAACCCCGATCTGCCGCAGGGCGCGGTGGACCGGGACGCGTATGTGGTGTGCGTGCTGGAGCAGCTGCACCGGGCCCTGAACCACCCCGCTCGGCGCGGCGTTCGCCGAGTACGGGCGGATCGCCAAGACCGAGCACCTGCTGCGGGTGGTGGAGCCGGTGGACGACGCCTACCGCCGGCAGATGAACCGGCAGCTCACCGTCCAGGAGTCCCGCCACAAGCTGGCCCGGGACGTGTGCCACGGCAAGCGCGGCACCATCCACCAGGCGTATCGGGACGGGATGGAGGACCAGCTCGGCGCGCTCGGCCTGGTCCTCAACGCCATCGTGCTGTGGACCACGGAGTACATCGACGCCGCCGTCGCCCAGCTCCGCGCCGAGGGCCACGAGATCCGGGACGAGGACATCGCCCGGCTCTCCCCGCTCAAGCACCGCAACCTGAACCTACTCGGCCGCTACAGCTCCACCGCCGGCGTCCCGGCCGCCGGCGCTCTACGCCCGCTGCGCGACCCGGACGCGTCGGAGCTGGATGAAGACGAGACTGGTGCGGAATGAATCCGGCGCGCCGTTGCCCGTGACCCGGAACAGACCCGCACGGTCGGTCACAGGAGGGCACCGCCGGAGACCTCGATGCGCTGGGCGGTCATCCAGCGCAGGCCGCCGGAGGCCAGCGTGGCGATGGCGTCGCCGATCTCCTCGGGTTCGCCGACGCGGCCAAGCGCGGTCTGCCCGGCCAGCCCCTGGCGCATACCGGCGTCATCCCTCATGGCACCGCCGTTGAAGTCGGTGGCGGTCGGCCCCGGGGCAATGCTGTTGACCCGGATACCCAGGGGGCCGAGTTCTGCGGCCAGAGTGCGGCTCAGGGCCTCGACGGCGGCCTTTGAGGCGGAGTAGACGGAGGTCGCGGGGCTGGTGTGGCGAGTCAACGACGACGAGACGTTGATGACGCGCGCGCCTTCCGCCAGCAGCGGCACAAGCGACTGGATGAGGAAGAACGTGCCCCGAACGTTCGTGCCGAACACCGTGTCGAAGTCGTCGGTCGTGACAGCTTCCAGTGGGCCGAAGACACCCACCCCCGCGTTGTTGACCACGATATCGAGCCGCGAAGCCCCCCAGCGCTCAAGCAGTCCGCTCAGCTCGGAAGTGAAGGCTCCGAAAGAGGAGACGTCGCTGATGTCGAGACGCACGACAGCGGCGGTCCCACCCGCAGCGTGCACGTGCTGCTCCGTCTCCTCGGCCCCGGCCACATCACCGCGATGAGTGACCACGACCCGCACCCCGTGCGCCGCCAGCGCAAGAGCCGTACTCCGGCCCAGACCACGGTTCGCACCGGTCACCAAAGCGATCCTGTCGGCAGTCATCCGCTACTCCCTCATCACACGGCACCGGAGAGACATCAGGCACCGCTATAAGAGGCGAGTCACTTGACTCGCCTTTTCATTGCAGCGTAGGCAGCCTCGAAGAGGCGAGTCAAGTGACTCGCCTCGGATCCAGGGCATACTGCACGCATGGCAGCAGAGCTCTCCGCACACCACCGCCGTCTCGCCCAGCAAAAGCGTGAGGCGATCATCTCCGCGGCCACGGACCTTTTCCTGAACCACGGTTACGACGGCACGTCCCTCGCGCGCATTGCCGAAGGGGCGGCAGTCTCGAAGTCCACCTTGTTCAAGCAGTTCCCCACCAAGGCAGCCCTCTTCGAGGCCATCGTCACCGAGTCATGGCAGCGTGACGCCACCGACGCCGTGGCGCGACCTCAGGCCGGAGATCTGCGTTCCGGCCTGACCTCCATCGGCCACCGCTACGCCGACCTGATCAGCCGGCCCGGCATGACAGCCCTGTTCCGCATCGTCATCGCCGAGCTGCCTCGCTTCCCCGAACTGGGACGGATGCAGTTCCAGCTCGGCAAGCTGCCCTACTTCACCTCTGTCCAGCGCTACCTGGAGTCGGAGCACGAGGCCGGAAACGCCGACGTTCCGGACGCCGAGAGCGCCGCCAACCAGTTCCTCGGGATGATCGCCAACTACGTCCTGTGGCCCCGCATGCTGCTGACCGACTGGAACCCCACAGCCTCCGACATCCGCTACGCCGTCGAGCAAGCGGTAGAGACCACGCTCGCCCGCTATGCCTCCGATCGACCAGCCTGATCCGAAGCTGGAATTCGTACGTCGCCACCCCAGCGCCGGAGGGGCCCGCGGAGACGCGACCGTGCGGGTCGTCACTGTCGGTATACGGGTGCCGGTAAGGACCGTGTCACCGGCCGCAAACGGCCGGTCAGGGCTTCGTGGCCGATGCCCTGCTCGACGTGGGCACGGTCGACGCCAACCCGCAGCAGGGCGTCAGGGCCCGCCGCGTGTTGAACCGAACCACCGTTCGCACCGATCGGCACGCTGAACCTGCGGGGAAGCTCACAGCTCATGGGAGTCTCTGCGCTCGCGCGCAGACCGCTCACCTTCACGCGGCTCAGATGCATGGCAGATCCCCCGATCATCTTGATCGCTGGGACTCCGGTGCCGGGCAGCATCCGCGGGCGCGTGGGACGCGCCCGGGCACGCCATGGCGATGACGGCGGCGGTCAGTCGCTCATCGCGCATCAGGGTCCGCATCGCTGATGCGCGCGGCGTGCAGCCGGGCGAGGAGTCGGCCCAGTACTGGACCCGGGAACAGGGCAGCGCACCGAAGCGCCCTTCGGTGGCGTCGACCAGCACGTCACGCACAACGGATCGCCCGATGCGCACGATCCGCTAGTGGCACCCCAGTTCCCCGGCTTCCCGGCCGTCGTGGATCGCATCTGGGTTGAAGGCCATGACCCTGCCGGCACTGCGGGGACGCTACATGCGACAGGTGTACGACGACCCTGGCCGTTCAGTCGTGGCTCAGACAGCGTTGGCCCGCTTCCAGGCCTCGATGATCTCGATGGGGATGCGGCCGCGGTCGGGAAGTGAACGGCCGTTGGCGCGGGCCCACGCGCGGATTTCGGCCGGGTTCATGGAGCCCTGCTGGTCGGTTGGGGTGGTCGGCTCCACGATCGGGCGGGCGGGGGTGAACGTGGGCCCGTTGTCGAGGAGGTCCCCGGGAAAAAAGGGGACCCGCATCGCGCCACTGACGACCGCGAGGAGGAACTCGGTGAGCGTTCCGGCGAAGGTGTACCAGGGCGCGCGCAGCGCCTGGTTGACCGCGACGTCCCACGCGTCCGGCTTGTCCGAGGGCTGGGTGACCCAGAAGAGGTAGTCACCGTTCCCGGTGACCCCCATGGCGAAGAGTTGCTCAGGGGGGTGGGGCAGGGGCCAGGGCTGTCGGGCATTGTGCCTGACTTCTTCGATCTGTTGCCGAAGCCGCGCGGGCATAGGCCCGGTGAGACTTGCCGCTTCGCGGGGGGCGTGCGGATAGTGCAGAGAGAGGAAATTACAGAACTCCCCAGGACCATATGTGGCCATGAGTTGCTTATAGTCCTCGGGAAGCCGGGTGCCGAGCTCTGTCTCGACTCGGCTCCAATCGGGGGCTGAGGGAGGTGAAGCAGGGGGCGGGCAGACAGCGGTCAGGGCGGTCAGGGTGGTCATGGTGACTCCGGGGAAGTGTCAGGGGCGAGGTTCGTCGTGAGCTGGGTTGGAGCGGATTTCCTCCTGGTCGAACCGGAGCTTTCCATCTGGTCCCTTCCGGTGGCCGAAGGCCTCGAGATGAATCGTCTTCGGCGGTGAGTCCGGGTCATCGTTCACGTATTCCAGGTAGACGTTGTATGTGACAACGTCACCATCCGCGACAGCGTCGTATACTCTTTGTTCGAACATACTCATCCACGGCGTGTTTGTCGGGTTCTGCGAGATGGTGAACAGATTTTTCCATTCATCCCCGGAACCGCCGAGTTGATTGGCCAGCATGTGCCCGCGGGCTTGTCCCACTCCCGACTGGTAGCCCGGCGGGATGATGGTGTTGCGTGCGTCGGTGCCCTCGTCAAGCATGTTCCGGGTCACGATGGCGTTCATCTCGTACGGACGGCCGTGGTCATCGAGGGTCCACCGAACCTGCCCGCCCCACGTGGGATCCGCCGTGCATCCGGCCAGCCCCAGAGGGTCGGAAAGCACCAGGGGGTTGGGGACGTATGCGTAGTGATTGATCGCCGGTGCGAGGCCCAGAGGGTCGTAGAGGTAGCGCCAGTGCACTCCTTGAGGGGTACGCACATCAGTGAGGCGATCTTCTGGGTCCCACTGGAAGTGCCAGGCGAGAACTGTGCCGCTCAACGTTCTTGTCCTGCGCAGCGTGACTCGGCCCTGTTCGTCGTATGTGTAACGGGTACGGCCGGCTCGGGTGATACGGGTTCCCTCGTAGAGCCGCTCTCCTGTGGCCGACTGGCCTGGAGCCCGGGCAGCCAGGGCAGTCTGGGATTGGTCACCGGCGGCGTTGTAGGCGTATTGCTCGCTCCACCCGTCCGCCTGGACTTCTTTGACTCGGCTGGCGGAGTCCAACAAGAAGGTACGCTGCCCGGTCAGGCTGTCGTCGATGCCGGTGGGGACGCCGTCGGCCTGGTAAGTGAAACTCCGGTCAAGAACGGAGGTGTGCCGGGCTGCGACAGAGAGGTGACCGAGACGGCCCACGGGATCCCAGTCCTGGTTGAACTCCAGATCTCCGCCGATATGCCGGGCGGTTTCGCGGCCGAGCTTGTCGCGCTCGAACCGGAAGGCATGGTCGCCGGCCGTGTAGGAAGCGACTCCGGACTTGCTGTACTCAAGGCTGCTCTCGGCTCCCGACGGGGTGCGCCGACCGATGCGTCGGCCGAGTGCATCATAGGAGAACCTCATGGCCTCACCATTGACGGTCTCAGTCACGATGCGCCCCGAGGGATCCCGCTCCAGCACCATGGAGCAGTGGGCGTTCTCAATGCGTGCGACGCGGCCATCGGCATCGTGCGTGAACACTGATGCTGATCCGTCACTCCCGCTGATCCGGGTGACCCGGCCAAGTATGTCCCGGTCGAACGTCAGGCTCTGGCCTGCTGCGTTCGTGCGGCGCACGACATACCCAAGCGCATCTCGCTCGTACGTCAGAGTACGGCCGTCGAAGTCGGTCTCGGAGACGAGCCGACCGGCCGCGTCGTAGGCGTACTGCCACACCAGGCCCTGGGCATTTGTGACCCCCCTCAGCCGCAGTTCGGTGTCATGCGTGAAGCGGTAGCTGCTGTCCCCTCCGGTTCGGGTGCTCAGCCGCTGGTCGAAGTGGCCCGACGTGTGGGCCGTGGTCCGGCCCATGCGGTCGGTGTGCGCCAGGAGGTTGCCCTCGCCGTCCCACTCCCACTCTTCCCTGCTTCCGTCGGGCAGTTCGCGCCAAGTGAGCTTCCCCTCCACGCTCCAACCTTGACGAACGAGGCCGCCCATGGCATCAGTGACCTCTGTGACACGCCCGAATGCATCCCGGGTGCAGGTGGCGGTGGCGCCATCAGGCCTGGTGATCTGCTCCGGGAGGCCAGCAGCATTCGTGACGACCTGCGTAGTGGCACCGTAGGCATCGCGCGCAGAATTCAGGTGCCCCTGCCGCGTGTACCCATATTCGGTCCGTTCCCCAGCCGCTCCCACGGCCGCGACCAGGTTCCCCCGATCGTCGTAGCGATAACGGCGCTGGATCCCACCGCGTTCGGTGATCACCTCGGGGAGGTTCATGTCGTTGTAAGTCGCGGTGCTCCGTCCCCCGTCCGGGGCCACCAGACCGACCAGGTTTCCCACTTCATCGCGCTCGAAGGTGGTGCTGCGACCCAGGGCATCGGTCCGCTGCAGCAGGTGATCGGCTTCGTCGTGCGCATAGGAGGTGGTGGCGCCCAACGGGTCGGTCTCGGCAAAGACCTGCAGGGCCTCGTTCATGCGGAAGACGGAGGTGGCACCGGTTGAGTCCGTGTACCGAGTGATCCGGCCGCCGTGGCCCGTTCCGGTGAGCTCCTCGTACACGAAGGTGGAAGACAGGATGCCGTCGGGTCCGATGGTGCGCACGACGCGGCCCTGGGCGTCGTAGACGTACCTGCAGGTGGAGCCGTTGCGGTCGGTCCAGGAGGTGATGCGGGCCTCGGGGCCGTAGGTGAACCGCAAGGCACGACGGGAGGAGTTGATTACTGCATCGAGATTCCCCTCACGGTCGTATCCGTAGCGGCACACGGTGACTGGCCCCTTCGGCGTGTGCAGCGAGAGGTCGACCACGCGTTCGTTTTCCACGCGCAGCCTGACCTCGTAGCCGCCGTCGTGTACAACCCGGACCGGAGCACCGTCATCGCGTCGGACGAAGGTGATGCCGTTGTGGTTGCGGTCTTCGACCTCGTTCAGCCAGTACGCGGGGGACTCGTTGTACGGGCTGCCGACGAAGTGCCGGGTGGTCCCCGAGAACGGATCTGTTATGCGGTAGGTCGTGGAGGCGTTGTCCTGACCCACGTAGGTCAGCGGCAGACGAGCCCCTTCCACGGGTAGAACACCCTCCGCGTCGTCCGGGGACGGCAAACGCGGGTAGACGAGAACGGATCCATCTTCCCGCGCCCATAATGCCCCCTGGCCTCTGGCATCCAGCTCTATGCGCTCATCGACGGTGGATGCCCAACTCCGCCCGAACCAGCGGCCGTATCGGTACGTGGAGAGGTGGGTACGCCGGAACAGGAGCGGCAGGGTTCCGGGGAGTGCCAGGTCGGTATGGGGCAGCGTCATCTCGCCTGTGGCGACGTCGACCGGGTCGTTCTTGCAAGTCTTCTTCTCCAGCGCGATGGCATGCCGACGCGGGGTGTCCTTGACCTCGTCGAGTGAAGCGGGCTTGACGCGCTTGTCCCCGTGCTCGCGGTTCGGCCGATCCTGCGGCGCGCCACGACGGCCATCGTGGCCCTTGGCGTCCTTGGTTTGGACGCTTTTGAGGCCGTCACGGATGTCGTGATCCGTATCCTTGTGGATTTTGGAACTCTTGGTGATGCCATCGGGCACCGTTTTGCCCACGTGATCACCGAGGTCACCGAGCGCCTTTCCGAGCTTCTCCACCACCCCGTCGATCGTCGTGTCGAGCGCGGCGGTCAGGGAGTCCTTGCCTTTGGCGCGGCCGTGGTGCCCCTTGGCCTTGCCGAGCTTGCCGCCAGTCTTCTGGCGCATGTTGATCTGCACACCGGCCAGGCGTGTCCCGGCTTTGCTGTGCGCGTCATGGTCGATATCCAGGTTGCCGAAGGGCCCCGGGCCTCCGGCCCCGCCCACCGAGTTGAGCTGAAGCCCGTCTTTGCCTGCCTGAACTGTCTGGTCCCTGTTGTAGCCGTCCTGTACGCCGGCGACGTTCAGCGCGGTCTGGACGGCCAGGTCCGCCACGATGTTCTCGATCGCAGCGACCGCCGGTTCCGTGAGCGTCGCGACGATCTCAGACACGGCAGCCTCAGCCATCTCCTTCAAGATGCGCTTGAACGCGATACGCGTAGCCGCGATCTTCGCCCCCGCCAGAAGAGCCGACAGACCCGCCGTCACCGGCGCGAACGCCAGAGTGATGCCCACCGTCGCGCACAGATCCGCCAGCTCGGCCACTGCGGCGATCTTCCGGGCCACGATGATGTCCGCCACCCGGTCCAGCGCACCCGCGACGAGTCGCGCAGCCTTCGCGAGGTCCTTGTGCTTGCCCTGAACCTTCGACCAGTGCCTGTCCAAGGCGGTCAGAGACTCGCTGCGCCCGCTGGCGAGCAGCCTCTGGATGTGCTGATAGGCCGCGTACGCGTCGTCGTCCGCATCGTCCCCGAACTCACGCAGCGCATCCGCCATGTCGCGGTAGGCGTCCTCATCGACGTTGGGCCAGCCCACTCCGACAACATCGAGCATCGTGTCGACGCCCTCAGGAATCGTGTAACCCATGCTGCAACAGCCCCCGGTTCGCAGTAGCCCGAGCCAAGCACGATCAATCAGCATGTTATGAGATGACCATCGTGCATGTTCGAACTGAGGTGCACATCGTGCAGCGCACGGCACGAAGCATCAGAGGCGACGGGGGCGGCAAGGGGTTCGTCGTCTCGGCGTTCTCGGCGATGCCCGGATGGCGCCATCTGCCGGAGGCAACCCAACTGTTGGCTTCTACTCGTCAGGATGGCCAGCAACTGGAGGTGGCTGCCTTTGAGGAGGGGACGGCCTGTTGGGTCGGCCGACTGGTCCCCAGATTTGTTCGGGCCCAGTCAGAGCATGATCGATCCCCCGTGGCGGCTCGGTACCATCGGGTTGCCTTAACGGATTTTGGTGGATACAAATCGCGACAATGCAAACCGTCAGGTCCGCCTGTCATTTTCCGGGTAGGGCTGCGTCTGCCATCACTGTAGGAGTTGCGTCCGGCCGCACCAACTGAGAGAGGCCCAGCTCTGGGCAGGGCCGGATGAGCAGTGCTGCGCGGCGATGAGCGCCTGGGGAGGATGTCATCCGCGAGGAACTCGGCATCACCCGCATCGAACGCGTGCTGACCGACAACGCCTGGGCCTGACCTTTGTCAGGCCATTGCCGGCAGTGGGCTGACGTCCGCCGCCGGGGCGGCCCCCAGGAGATTCCGTCCCTGGGGGGCCCGGAACGCTTGACCTGGAGTGCACTTCAAAATGCAGACTCCTCATCGAGCCCGGACCACCGGGCCGAAGGGGAGGACAACCATGAAATACCGCACCATAGGCACCGACCCTGCCCACCGGCGTGAGGTGAGCGTGCTCGCGCTCGGCGCGATGCTGTTCGGTTCGCTCACCGACGAGAAAACCTCTTTCGCACTTCTTGACCGCTACGTCGAAGCGGGCGGGAACTTCATCGACACGTCCGACAACTACGCCTTCTGGACCGACGGGGGACAGGGCGGTCACAGCGAGAACGTCCTGGGCCGGTGGCGGCGCAGCCGGGGTGTCGGTGACGAGATCGTCATCGCCACCAAGCTCGGCGCCCGTCCCCTGGCTCCCGGTACCGGCTTCGCCGACAACCCGGAGGGTCTGTCGGCCAAGGTGATCCGCGAAGCGGCCGAGGCCAGCCGGGAACGGCTGGGTGTCGACAAGCTGGACCTGCTGTACGCGCACATCGACGACCATTCCGTACCGCAGCAGGAAACCGTCGAGGGGTTCGGCGCCTTGGCCGCGGAGGGTACGGTCGGACTCCTCGGCGCCAGCAACCAGGCGATGTGGCGGGTCGAACGGGCCCGGGCGCTGGCCGCCGCGGCCGGGCTGCCCGGATACGAGGTGCTCCAGTACCAACACAGCCACCTGCGCCCCCGGTTCGACGTGCCGAGCGACCTCTTCCCGGACGGCAGCCTCGGCCACGCCGGCCCCGAACTGTTCGGCTACCTGCGGGCCGAGCCCGCCCTGACCCTCGTCGCCTACTCACCGCTGCTCGCCGGTGCGTACGTACGCGAGGACAAGCCGCTGCCGCCGGACTACGACCACCCGGGCACCCCGGCCCGGCTCGCCGAGCTGCGTTCCGTCGCCCGGGAGACCGGCGCCACCGTCAACCAGGTCGTCCTCTCCTGGCAGATCGGCGGCGAGCTGCCGGTCATCCCGCTGGCCGGGGCGTCGTCACTGGCGCAACTGGAGGAGAACCTGGCCGCGGTGGACGTGGAGCTGACAGTTGATCAGCGAGCCCGGCTCGACGCCGTCCACTGACTGCCCACGCGGCAGATCGGGGGGCTTCGGCGCCGAAACCAGGACAGGTGACCGTTCCGTTGCTGAAGAGGTCCACCGGAAGCAGCTCAGCCCCGTGATCCAGGCCGGGCTGTGATCCAGGCCGGGTCGTGGTCATGCACGGCCTTTTCGAGGGCGATCACGAGCACGCAGCAACGTCAGAGGGGCCAGTGCAACTCTCACACTGAACCCTCTGACCTGGTATTTCAGCTTTCGGAACGGCGGGATTCGAACCCACGACCTCTTCGTCCCGAACGAAGATCGGGTCAACCTGCGGGAGGCGCATGGCTACCTGACGCACCAGCACAAGCCGGAACTCGGCAAGGATGGGAACGCGTAAGGCCCTGTGAGGGCTGTGGGGCCGAGCGACCCACGAAGCGTTGAAGAAGGTGATGCTCCACCGAATGGTGCCTTGGACTCGCGACTCGAATCGTGAGTATCTCCTGACGAAGATCGCCCTGTGCGGGCAGTGCCACACCCGGCTGTACGGCGCACCTGATCAGACGGACCTGGCAGCGGCAGCTGCTCAACCTCACTCCGTTCTCCGCCGACTTGGCTCGGATCCGCGTTCAGCAGCCGGCGGAGCCGGATCTCGGGTGTCACGTGATCGTTCCGCTCGCCAGCGGCCACCGGTTGGCGCTCCGGGCCTGGGGATTCCATCCCACCCTGTACCTCGACGTGCCCGACGAGGTCTCGGCCCAAGCCGTCGCGCGGTTCCTCGCGCCAGGGCAGGCAGGTCGCTTGTCGACGCCCCGCTCCGGAGAATCGATGCAGTGCGTCAGAATTTGCCCCCGCTCCACCCAGTGACATCCGGGGCGGCCGGGGATTATGGTGCGAACGAACAATGTGACAACGTTGTCAGTTGAGCAGGACTCGAAGGGAAATACCCCATGCGGTTTGCTTTCAGACCGTTCCGTCCCCGTGCTTCCGGTATAACAGCCGGTCTGATGGCCGCCGTACTCGTGAGTGGCGGAGTGTTCGGCATCGCCGAGCCCGCCGCCGCCGCGGCCGCGGAACCGATCGATCTGGTCAATCCGTTCGTCGGAACCCAGAACTTCGGCAACACCTTTCCCGGGGCGAGCGCGCCGTTCGGCATGGTCCAGGTCAGTCCGGACACCGGCGGCCAGGGCGGCTACGACTACAAGCAGGACTCGATCTACGGATTCAGCCAGACGCACCTGTCCGGCGTCGGCTGCGGCGTCATGGGCGAGCTGCCCATCATGCCGACCACGGGTGCGGTCGACTCCGTGGACCCGAACACCTACAGCTCCCCGTACAGCCACGACGACGAGCAGGCCAGTCCCGGCTACTACCGGGTGGGGCTGAAGAAGTACGACGTCGACGCGGAACTCACCGCCACCGAGCGCACCGGGTGGCAGCGCTACACCTTCCCCTCCACCGGTTCGGCCAACGTCCTGTTCAACACGGGCAAGGCCAACCAGTCCGTGCTGGACTCCGAGGTGCACGTCGTCGGTGACCGCACCATCGAGGGCCGGGTGCACGCCGGGGGCTTCTGTGCCGGACACGACGAGCACACGGTGTACTTCAGTGCCACCTTCGACCGGCCCTTCAAGGCCTACGGCACGTGGGACGGCGCAGACCCCGAGCCCGGTACCCGCGACGCGGAGGGAGACGGCCAGAACGGTGCCTGGGTGACCTTCGACGCGACCACCGACCGGGATGCCGTCCTGAAGGTGGGGCTGTCCTACACCGGTGTGGAGGGCGCCCGTAAGAACCTGGCCGCGGAGACCAAGGAGTCCTTCGACTTCGACGCCACGCGTGCGGCGTTGCGGGACACCTGGAAGAAGCAGCTGGATTCCATCCGGGTCGGCGGAGGCGCGGCGGACCGGCAGAAGGCCTTCTACACCGCGCTCTACCACAGCCAGTTGCACCCGAACCTCGCCGGTGACGTCGACGGCATGTACCAGGGGTTCGACAACAAGACGCACACGGCAAAGGACTACACGCCGTATCAGAACTTCTCGCTCTGGGACACCTACCGGCCGCAGAACCAGCTGCTGCAGATGCTGGCGCCGAAGGTCGCCCGGGACGTCGCGCTGTCGGTCGTCGCGGCCGGCCGGGACGGCGGCTGGCTGCCCCGCTGGGCGCTCGCCAACAGCGAGACCAACATCATGACCGGTGACCCGGTCACGCCCTTCCTCGTAGAGGCATGGTCAAAGGGACTGCTCGCCGGACACGAGGCAGAGACCTACGCGTTGCTGAAGAAGAACGCGACCAGCACCCCGCCAGCCGACTCGCCGTACAACGGACGCTCGGGATCGGACCACTACACCGAGCGCGGCTACATCCCGTCAGGTCTCGAGCTCGGCAAGGACTGCGCGGACAAGGGCGGCGACAACGACTGCAAGCACCCGGCTTCGGCGACGATGGAGTACTCCGCCGCCGATGCGTCGCTCGCGTTGATGGCCGACCGGCTCGGACACAAGTCGGACGCCAAGATGTTCGCCGCGCGTGGCCAGTGGTACCGGAACCTGTGGGACTCCTCGATCCAGCAGTTCCGGCCGCGGACGGCCGACGGCACCTGGCTCACGCCCTACGACCCGGTCGAGGCGGCGCACCAGTTCCATGAGGGCGGCGCATACCAGTACCAGTGGCTGGTACCGCAGGACCCGGCCGGCCTCGTCAGCCTGATGGGCGGCCGGAGCGCCACCGAGAAGCGGCTCGACTCCTTCTTCGTCCACGACAAGCTGCTCACCGACCCGGCGGGCACCGCTCGGAACGACTGGATCTCGCAGCCGTACGACTACTACGGCAAGCCGACGTACAACCCGAACAACGAGCCGGACCTGCACGCTCCGTACATGTACAACTGGGTCGGCGCCCCGGCGAAGACCGCGACCGTGGTGCGTGCGGCGATGACGCTGTTCACCAACGGGCCGGACGGGATGACGGGCAACGACGACCTGGGCACCATGTCGGCCTGGTACGTCTTCTCCTCCCTCGGCCTCTACCCGACGATGAGCGGCGGCGACTTCCTGGCCGTGTCCAGCCCGCAGTTCGAATCGGCGACCGTCCGGATCGGCAGCTATCCCAAGGCGTCCGGCACCAAGGGCCAGGGCGGCACGCTGACGATCGAAGCACCCGGAGCGAGTGACACGAAGCGGTACGTGCAGAGCGTGGCCCTGAACGGCCGGGACGTACCCCAGACCTGGCTGAGCTGGAACAAGCTCGCGCACGGCGGAACCCTTGCCCACCGGCTCGGGACCTCCCCCTCCTCCTGGGGCACGGGCAAGGGCGCCCAGCCGCCTTCCGTCAACCAGGCATCCCCCGACAGCCGCAAGCACGTCGACGCGTCGCTGCGTCCCGCCTCGGCGGTCGTCCCCACGGGGGACGCCGCACAGACCGCGAAGTTCACGCTGGACGTCCTCGGGCAGGCTCCCGGCAAGCTGAACGTGTCGGTCACGGCGAAGGTGCCCAGCGGCTGGAAGGCCACGACGGCACAGCGTTCACCACTGGTGATGGATTCGGGTCACCTCCCGGTCCAGAAGAAGGTGTCGCTCGAGATCACCGTGCCCCCGGGCGTCGCGGCCGGGTCCTATCCGGTGGAGGTGAAGGTCGCGGGCCGAGGGACGAACTCGGTCACCCGCAAGGCCACCGTCACGGTGGGAGCCGCCACGACCTGTGCGAGTGAGGCGAACGGGCAGTGCGCGGTGGACCTGCGCGCAGACCTCGGCCACGACGGCACAGCCACGGTGGCGAACTCCGACGAGGGCGACTTCGACGGGCATGGCTGGAGCTATGACGGCGACCTGCTGCCCAAGGCGGGGCCGGTCACCTGGGACGGGGTGACGTACGACGCGCCGGACCCCACCGGCACGGCGAACAACTTCCTCGAAGCAAGCGGGCAGGCACTCCTGCTGCCCGCCGGACAGCACAGTGCGCTGCGGCTGGTCGGCTCGGCGCACAACGGTCCTGTGACCACCACACTGACCGTGCACTACACGGACGGCAGCAGCACGGAGGCACCGGTGACGTTCGGCGACTGGGCGGGCTCCGCGCCGAACGGCAGCGCGGTCGTCCTCGACATGCCGCACCGCATCAAGCGGGGCAGCGGTGTCGACGGGCCGTCCATTCGGCTCTTCGGTACGGCCGCCGAACTCGAAGGGGGCAAGACGGTCCGTTCGGTCTCGCTGCCGGACGACTCCCGCGTCGAGATCTATGCCATGACGCTCGTTTAGAGCAGGACGGCGTACCACCGCCGGAACCCAGCCGGGGGTACGCCGTTCCGGATCGGCGTACCCCTCTCATCAGGGCCCCGGCGCGTGAGCTCGGGTTCTGACGGTCCTCGCGACACTCGCGATCTGTGGGAGTTGCGAGGACCGTGGGCGTTGAGTGTGCTGATCTTGCAGGGCTGCGGGAGCGTTTCCTTGCGCGGCTGGATGTCGTGGGGAACGTGACCGTGGTGGCGCGTGAGCTGGGGGTGAACCGGAACACCGCGTTCGGCTGAGCCCGGAAGGCCGGACTGCGTTCGCGGCGTCGGCGGCACCCGGGCGCGAGGAGTACGAGCGGTTTCGGGCCGCCGGTGTTGCACGACGGATGCGGTGAATGGCCGATGGACGGCAGGCTCAACGTGATTGCGAGCCGACCGTCCGGCGAGATTCGGCCAGAGGCGCTTGCAGTCCGAAGGAAGCCGCATGCCGGGCTCTGTCCCGACCTGGCCCCGATCGTGGGCTGAGGGAGGTGACGCGGGGGCGGGGGATCGTCGTCAGCGCGGGCCATGTCACGGTGGCATGTGAGCCGTGACCTCGTCGTCCTTCTCCACCGGAACGCGTGCGGACCTGGCCTCGGTTCGGGCGGCGCCGGGACCGGCGGACCGCTCGGGAAGGATGAGGCTGAGCAGCGGACCGGTGAGTGCGGTGGTGGTCACGGCCATCACCACCATCAGCGAGTACAACTTGTCGTCCAGGACGCCGATCTCCAGGCCCACACCGAGGATCACGAGCTCGGTGAGTCCGCGAGTGTTCAGCAGAGCACCGAGCGCCGCTGACCGGCGGCTGTCGAGACCGCCCATCCGTGCTCCGGCGTAGGAACCGAAGAACTTCCCGCTGACCGCCACGACCATGATGGCTGCGAGTTCGCCGAGGTCCGACACGCTCAGCCGGGAGAGGTCGACCTTGAGCCCGGACAGTACGAAGTACACGGGCAGAAGGAGCAGTCCGCACAGCGGCTCGATCCGGTCCAGCACACCGTCGCGCAGCTTCCCCTGCGTGCCGCGCGGCATCACGGCACCGAACAGGAAAGCTCCGAAGATGTAGTGCATGCCCAGCCACTCGGTGCAGGCCGCCGAGAGCAGCAGCCCGCCGAGGACCAGAGCAACGAAGTTCCGTCCCACCACGGGTCCGCCGGGCTCCGGCGGGCCGAGCGTGCTGGCCTTGCGGAGGAGGGGACGGACGACGGTGACCATCAGCACGACGTAGGGGACCAGCAGTGCCAGCCGCCATTCCATCTGCCCGCCCGTGGCGACGGCGACGACCACGGCGAGCAGCGCCCAGGCCAGCAGGTCCGTGATCGCCGCGCAGGCCAGAGCGGTCGTCCCCAGCTTGGTCGCCGCCAGTCCGCGATCGGCGATGATGCGGGCCAGTACGGGGAAGGCCGTCACGGCCATGGCCACGGCGAAGAACAGGACGAAATCAAGGGGCTCACCCTTGTGGTGAGAGGACATCAACGGCCAGGCCAGCAGGGCGCCGAGCCCGAGCGGCAGCAGCGTCGAACACAGGGACGTCCAGAGCGTGGCCCGTCCCCGGTCGCGGAGCAGTCCGAGATTCAGTTCCATACCGACGAGGAACATGAAGAGCGCGACGCCCAGTCCGGCGAGCGCGCCGAGCAGGGACCGTATGTCGTCGGGGAAGAGCGTCTTGGAGAGCTCCTCGCCCAGCAGTGTGGGACCCAGCATCACGCCGGCGAGGATCTCACCGATGACCGCGGGCTGGCCGAACCTGCGGGCCAGTGCTCCCATCATGCGGGCCAGGCCGAGTATCAGGGCCAGGTCGCAGAGGAGGTACACCGTCTGCGCAGCGCTCATGAGTATCCACTCCAACGGATCGGGCGGTGGTCGGCGCCCACCGGGAAGAGACACGTGGTCGATCGGGCGGGGCGCTGCTTCCGGACACGCGGACCGGCAGACCACGGCGGGGGCCTGAGGGGGCGGACCGGGGCGTCGGCCGGGTCGACCCCACGTCGGGCGGCGTGCAGGGTGGGTGGCGGGCACGGGCGGAGCGGCCCCGCCGGTGTACTCGGTCTCCGGGTGGTGCTGTGGCGGGCAACTGCCCAGCGTCAGTGGGAGGTTCCGCTCTCCAGGCGGACGGCGAGCTCGAGCCAGGCCGCGGCGCAGGACCGGGCCAGTCGGCTCACGCTCATCGCGCAGTGGGCGGGCACCTCTTCGTGCGGGACCGGGAGTTCGCCCGGAGTCACCGCGCTGGAGCCGAGCCAGCGCAGCAGCGACCTGCCGGACTCGGTGTAGCGCAGGGACGGGTCCTGGCGCAGGCGCTGGAGTACCTCCTGCGCCTCCTGGGCGACCGTACGCTTCGTGACGTGCGGGGCCGTGGCCGGTGACGGAGGGCCGGCCTGCGGGGAGTCGGCCATCCCGAGCACCCTCTCGCGCACACTGTCGGGCAGCGGGTCCTTGCCCTGGCTGATCCGTTCCTTGACGTCGTGCGCGGTGCCGACCGATATACCGGCCTCGCTCGCGATCTCGCGCAGGGAGGCCTCCGGCCGGAGGGCGATGACCCGGCTTGCCGCCAGGCGCCCGCTGGCGATGTTCACCGGTCTGCGCCTGCCGTCCTGGCCGACCCGGACGTCGGGGGCGGAACCGTCGACCATCTTGAGCCGCAGGCCGGCCACCGTCTTGGTGGCCAGGCCGGCGATCGCCGCGATGGCCCGGTCGGACAATTGAGGGTGCGTCCGGAACATGCGCTCCGCGGCGGCCCGCCGGTCGGCTCTGCTCAGGGGCAGACCGTGCTTGACGTTGAGTCGGACGGAATGCAGGAACGCCTGGTCGGAGTCCCCGTCGTAGAACTGCACACGAACGTGCTCTTCCCCCTTGAGGCGCGCGGCCAGGAGTCTGTGCATTCCGTCTATGACCCGCAGGGTGTTCCGGTCCACCAGCAGAGGCGGGAGGCTTTCCAGAACGTCGACCAGTGCCCGGACATGGTCCTCGTTCAGGCCTGCCGTCCTGGGGGAGTCGGCAGCCAGGAGGGAACTCGTGGCAACGAGTTCGACATCGCCCGTACACGGTGTCTTCTTTTCCGGCAGGGTGGAGCGGGGGAAATTTATTCTATCGGCATTGTATTCTTCGAGCGAAGAAATGGGCCGAGAGGACGCGGAGTGCACATTGGACATCTACGGGGTCCGTTCCGTCAGTCGGGTACCGGTGGGGAGCAGGAAATATGGGCAACACCGAGGACGTGCTGATCAGAAATAAAGACACCGATTGGGGCAAGGGCGTTCTGCGGCATGGGGAGTGCCGTGCGGAGCTGAAGGTCGGTACGAACGCCCATGTGGGGTGGTTGGGGAGGAGGGCGATCGAAGCGGCCTCAGAGTAACAAGGGCCTCTGAGGGCTGCAATGGTGCAGCTATAGCGATTGTTTTGGGCGAATTGGCGACCTTTTACCGCCTCCTGTGGTGCGCCTTTGCGGACGGTCGCCGGTCGGACGGCGGTCTTGGTGCCCGCAACGCGTGGATTCCCGATGCAACTGGGCGCGACGATGCTCATCCGTGAGAGCGGCACCGTACTTACCGCCGCTCAATCAGCCGATGGTTTGCGGGCGTTGCGGGGCGGTGACGCCCTGATGTCCGTGCCGGTCAGATGGGTGCGGGCGCGGAGCCCGCCACATGACGCCCGAACCAGGTGAGCAGGGGCGTCAGTTCGTGTGCCGCCTTCAGGGCGTGGTCGACGGCGGCGGGCGTGAGGGCGATATCGTCCCCGGCGAGCGGTCGAACGGCCAGCAGTGAGCGGTGCCGCAGCAGGCAGGCGCGGGGGTGGTCGGCGGGCAGGCCGCGTGGCACCCGTTTCATGAGGTCGCCGGTGATCTCGTATCCCTGCTCCAGCAGGGTGTCCGTCAGGTCGGCGAGTACGGCGCCGCTGTCCTCGGCGGTGACCGCCGCCCGGTATCGGGGGACCTGCCCCGGGTCCGGGTAGTGCCAACCCGCCTTGAGGTGCAGGCCGTCGAGATCGAAGCGGAGCCCGATCTCGACCTGTCGGGCGATGCGGATCACCGCGCACTGATGCTGCCACCACCAGGACTCCTTGCGGAAACCCCAGACGGAGAAGTCGTCCAGGGCGGGGTTCGCGTCGGCGACGTCGTTCAGCAGCGCGATCATGGGTTGCCGGACGTAGAGCTCCCTCTCCCCGCGGAGGTTCTCGCGCGACTCGCGCGGGGGGTCTCCCTCCAGGCGCAACAGCACATCAAACGCCCGTTCCGTCCATCCGTTGAAGGCACCGGTCATCAGGGAATCCTAATGGCCCGGTCGGAGGTGGGGCGGCGTCACCGGGCCGGGGCCGGCCCCGGCGTCGGACGGATGCCTCGTGATTTCCGTTCAAGAAGAATGGGCCTTGGTGTTTTCCGGGAGACTGGGTAACCTTCGTCGGCGCGGCCCTGGTTCCGGGTCCTGTTCGACTGAGGACATTCCCTGGTTGAACGCCTCCTTTACTTGAGCGGGACCTCGGCTGTTCGATGTGCTCGGCCGATGACGCGGGATCCGGTCCCGGAGTTCAAACCCCAGTACTCCAGATTTCCGTTGTTCCATCCGCACGCCCGAGAGCGACGGCTCGCACCGTCACGGCGTGCCGGAGTATCGCTGCTATCCGTTCGCAGGCACCCAGGCGCTGGAGGAACCGTGAGCGAGGACGTGTCGCACAAGAGTCAGGACGAGCTCTATTTCGTCGTCCGTAACCACGAGGAACAGTATTCGATCTGGCGTAGCGACAAGCCGGTACCGGCGGGCTGGGAGACGGTGGAAGGGCCTGCCGGCAAGGAGGACTGCCTGAGCCGGATCGATGAGATCTGGACCGATATGCGCCCGGCGAGTCTGCGCGCCGCCATGGCTGCGGCCGAGAACGGGAAGTCCTGAATCCTTCACTCCTGTTGAGTATTTCCGGCATCGAATCGACAACAGTGGTCGGAGTTCTTCACATGGGACAATCAAGTTCTTCGCACATGCCGGACGCCGGCGCCTTCGCACACTCCCTGGTGCGCGAAAGCGCACTGGCCCGGCCGGAAGCGGTCGCCCTGACGGACGGGGCCGGTTCGCGGGTGACCTACCGGGAACTGCTCGAGAGGTGGGAGCGTCTCGCCGCTACCCTGCGGGCGTGGGGCGTGGGCCCTGAGGTCCCGGTGGCCGTCAGACTGGAGAGATCGCCCGACCTCGTCGTCGCGATGCTGGCGATCCTGGAGACGGGCGGCGTCTACGCGCCGATCGACGACTCGTGCCCGGACGGTCGGTTCGCCGCGATCGTCGAGGACCTGGGCGCTCCGGTGCTGCTGACCGACCGGGAGACGCCCCAGGAGGTGAGCCGTCGGATCAGCCGGATCGCGCATCCGCGCGAACCGGCGGGGCTGATGGCGACCGGTGCGCCGGAGACCCCCGCGCTGCACCCCGACAATCTGGCGTACGTGATCAGCACGTCGGGGTCCACCGGGCGGCCCAAGGGTGTGGCCATGACGCACCGAGGGCTGAACCGGCTGATCCGCTGGCAGGCGGCGGACGGTCCGGCCGGTCTCTCGACGGTGAGTTTCACGTCGACCGGCTTCGACGTCACCTTCCAGGAGGTTCTGGGTACGCTCGGCACCGGCGGACGCCTGTGCATGGTGTCCGAGGAGGCCAGGCGCGATCCCGAGCAACTCCTCGCCGTCCTCGAGAAGGAGGGCATCGAGCGGGTCTTCCTGCCGTACGTGGCGCTCGGCCAGCTGGCCCTGGCAGCCCGGCGTACGGGCAGGTACCCCAGCTCGCTCAGGCAGGTGGTGACCGCCGGGGAGCAGGTCGTGATCACGGACGCGGTCGCCGAGTTCTTCGGCGCGCTGCCGCACTGCCGCCTCGACAACCACTACGGCCCCACCGAGACCCACCTGGTCACCAGCCTGACCCTCGACGAGGACCGTGGGACCTGGCCGCGGACGCCGCCGATCGGGAGGGACGTCGACGAGGCCGTCGTACACCTGCTCGGTCCCGATCTCACCCCGGTCGCACCGGGTGAGCCCGGTGAGATCCACGTCGGGGGCACGGTCCTCGCGCGCGGCTACCTGAACGCGCCCGCCCAGACCGCCGACCGGTTCCTGCCGGACCCGTTCAGCACCGAACCCGGGGCCCGCATGTACCGCACAGGGGACCTCGGCCGTCTGGACGCCGGTGGTCTGCTGCACTTCCTGGGCCGTGCCGACGACCAGATGAAGGTCCGCGGCTACCGTATCGAACCCGCCGAGGTCGAACTGGCCCTCTCCCGCTGCCCGGGCGTGCGGGAGGCGGCGGTCGGGGTGCGCGAACTCGGCGACGGGATCAGGGCTCTGGTCGCCTACGTGGTGGCGGAGCAGGGAGCGCGGCCGTCGGTCTCCCCGCTCTCCGCTTCGCTGCGGGAGATGCTGCCCAGTTACATGGTGCCGGCGCGGTTCGCCTTCATCGACGCCATTCCGCTCAGCTCCACGGGGAAGGCCGACCGCAGGAAGCTGGCCGAGGTGCCGCTGCCCGAGCCGGCGGACCACGGAGCCGTACGGCTGGACGGGGAAGCGACCGCCGACGCCGTGGCCGCCGTGTGGCAGCGGGTCCTCGGGCACGACGAGTTCGAGCGCGACGAGGACTTCTTCGACGTCGGCGGCGACTCGCTGCTCGCAGCCTGGGTGGTCACCGAGCTCAGCCAACTGGCGGGCCGGGAGATCGAACTCTCGGTGATCCTGCGCAACACCACAGTCGAGGAGCTCGCCGCGTTCCTGGCGACCGAGCCCGCGACCTCACCGGCGCGCAGGCCGGACTCGGAACTCATCACCCTCAAGCCCGGATCTGCGGGCAACGTGCTCTACCTGTTCCACCCGCTCGGCGGTGAACTGCTCACCTACCGGGAACTGGCACGGCGCATGGAGTCACCGGTGCGGGTACTGGGCGTCCGCTGGGCCGCGGGACCGGCCGAACCGGGCCATGAACCCTCCCTCGCCGCGATGGCCCGCTCCCACCACGAGCAGTTGCGCGCCGTGCAACCCGAGGGCCCGTACCTGTTGGCCGGCTGGTCCTTCGGCGGCGTGCTCGCGCTCGAGGTCGGCAGGCTGTTGCGGGAGTCCGGGCAGGAGGTCGCCTTCCTCGGTCTGATCGACGCCAACCCCGTGCTCGATCCGCTGACCGGAGTCCTGCCGTCCGAGACGCCCTACGCGGCGCTGCTCAGCCAGGTACTCGAGGAAGTCGACCGGCGTGCAGCGGACGGAGAGGACTCGGTGGACATCTCGGAGCTCTCCTCCGACCGGGACTGGGTCGGGCTGATGGGCGGTGCGCCCGCGGCCGGTGTCAAGGCCGCCCACCTGCGCCGCAGTCTGGCGATGGCCCGTCAGAGCATGCAGGCCCTGGCGGCGTACACCGCTCGTCCCTACGGAGGCGACGCGGACCTGTTCCAGGCCGGGGCCACCGGGCCCGGGGCGCGCGCTCAACTGGAGGCCGGGCTGCGTGGTGTCGTCGGCGGCACCGTGCGCGTGCACGAAGTGCCGGGTGATCACACCGGCATCCTCGTCTCCCCGCACGTCACGGTGCTCGCCGAGGCGATCGACGCGGTTCTGGAAAACATCGGGAAGGGGAACGACAGCGATGGATCTTGAGGCAGAACGCCGCCAGTTCGACGAGAAGGGCTTCATGGGGCCCTTCAAACTCTGGGACCCCGACGTCATGACCGCGTGGTGGAAGGAGCAGCGGGCCTACCTGCTGGATCCCGCGAACAAGGGCCGGGCCGTCTTCGACAATCCGGTCAACTACGACCGGCACCTGGACGTTCCCGGGCTCGGTTCGCTGATCAGCGAACCGGCCATCGTGGAGAGGATGCAGAGCGTCATCGGCCCCGATGTGCTGTGCTGGCGGACCGAGTTCTTCCCCAAGAACCCGGGCGATTCCGGGACCGGCTGGCACCAGGTGGAGACCTACGCCATCGGCGAGGCCGAGAAGGGGATGCTGGAGCCCGGGGAGCGCACCGAGGGAGTTCCCATGGAACTCACCGCCTGGGTGGCGTTCACCGAGGCCACCAAGGAGAACGGCTGCCTGAAGATGATCCCGGGCAGCCACCGCAGCTGGAAGTACGACGAGACCGCGCCGATCTCCTGGAACGGGACCGGGAGGGACAACACCTTCTTCGGCTACGACTACGGCGAACTGCGGCTCGACAAGGACTGGAACCCCGACGAGGAGGAGGTCGTCCACCACGAGATGGCCCCCGGTGAGGTGGTGCTGTTCACCGCGCGCTGCATCCACGGATCCAATCCCAACACCAGCCGCCGGCAGCGGATGGGCTTCTCGGTCCGGGTGGTCCCGCCCACGGTCCGGGTCTACGGCGGCATGACGGAGTTCGACGAATTCGGTCACCACTTCGATCTGTCCCGGCACGGCAGCGTCCTCCTCGCCGGGCAGGACGACTACGGCCTCAACACCATGAGGACCGCCAACGCCTGGGACGAACCGTTCATCACACGTCCCAGGAGCGCCTGATGGTAGACACACAGCTGGCCGGACGGGTCGAGATCGACCCCGCGGCGGTCGCCGAGGACCTCGCGCGAGCTGCCACCTTCCGATTCTCCGAGGCCTACAGCGACTATCTCTGCGGCGGCCTCTGGAAGAGCCTGATGCTCTTCGCCACCGGCGGTGAGGGCGGCGACGGACTGATCACCAACTACGACCACTCGCGGAAGTCCGCGGTCACCTCCTTCGGCGAGCAGCTGCCGTACCTGCGGCAGCTGGTGGAGCGCAACTTCCACCTGGAGAACCTGAACTTCGCGCGCATCGCGGAAATGACCAACAGCGTCACCATTCCGCACCGCGACCTGCTGGAGCTCGAGGACATCCCGCAGGAGGCGCGCAACGCGCACCGCATGCACATCCCCCTGGACACCAACGAGGGCGCGCTCTTCACCGAGGACAACGTCGTGTACAGGATGGCCGTCGGCGACGTCTGGTTCTTCGACGCGTCGAAGGTGCACGGGGCGGCCGCCCTGACACCACGGAGCCGCACCCATCTGATCCTCGACTTCACCGATGCCGCAGAGGCGGCCGACGTCGTGAAGTTCCCCCTGCGACCCACCGGGCGGATCCCTGAGGACCGGATCAGCAAGCGGCCCTCGCTCACGGACGGCGAAATCGAGGCGCTGTTCCGGCTGTCCGATGTCGTCGATCTCGAGAACTACCGCGACGTCCTCGGCCTCGTCATCAAGAAGCACTACCGCAGGGACGGCGGTGACGACTTCGTGTGGCGCACGCTGACGGAGATCGGACGCCGGTGCCCCGACCCGGCAGTGCGCTCGAAGATCCAGGAGGAGCAGCGCTTCTTCCTGATGGAACGTGCCACCAACCACCCCGACGGAGGATCATCATGACGACCGAGGGAACTGTCACCTCTCTGGCCGGCCGACTGGCCGGGAACGAGGTGCACGCGCGCTTCGCCGATCACGACTTCTTCAAGCAGGTGCACTCCAGGCCGCTCACGCACGAACAGGTGGAGACCTACCTGGGCCAGTGGTGGCATCCCCTGCACTACTTCACGACCTTCCTGGCGCGCTGCATAGCGGTGCTGCCCGACATCGAGTCCAAGAGCGCCATCACCCGCATCCTCAGCCAGGAGGCCGGAGCGGGCTCCGCCCGTGGTGCTCACGAGGTGATCTACGAACGGAGCATGGCGAAGGCCGGCTACGACCCGGTGCGGGTCACCGGATCCGCGCCGTATCCGGAGACCGCCGACCTGATCGCCTGCTACGAGCGGCTCTCCGGCGAGCGTTTCACCGCACTCGGCGGCATCTACGCGACCGAGGTGACGGACCTCCTGATGGTGTCCAGCATCGGAGAGGCCGTCAGCCGGGAGTCGGGCGCCGCCCGGAACGCGTGGGTGGACATCCACGTCGCCCAGGAACCCGACCACGTCGAGGAGGCCAACCACGCCCTGCTCGACGGCTTCTCCCCGGAGGACGAGCTGACCGTGCTGAAGGCGGCGGAGGAGATGTGGGGCTGCTGGACCGCCTTCTTCGACCGTCTGAGCGAGGAGACGGGTGTGGCGGCCTCGTCGGGCAGGCGTCGCGATGAGTGACATCCGCGCGTCGTACCTTCGGTTCCCGGGGTGGACCCAGCACTTCTGGACCTGGGCGACGGGACGGGCGCTGCCCCACCAGAAACCCCTGATCCGGCACACGTGGGCGAGCTACACCGCGGTGACCCTGGTCGTCTTCCTCGGAGGGCTCGCCCTGTCCGCGGCGGCCGTGTCCGCACGGTTCGACCTGTGGGGGCTCGCGCTGGTGGCCGGCTGGGTCCTGACCCTGCAGGGCGCTCGCACCATGATCCTGGTCATCGCGCACCAGGCCCTGCACCGCAAGTTCTCCGGCAACCAGGCGCTGGACAGGTTCTTCGGTGAGCTGGTCACCGTGCTGAACGTCTACAACACGTTCCAGGAGTTCAAGGAAGAGCACTTCGACAACCACCACCGGCGGTCGGTCTTCGCCACCGTGCAGGATCCGCCGGTGCAGTTCCTCTTCCGGTTCGGGTTCCTTCCGTCGATGACACGCGGTCAGTTGTGGCGCAGGGCGCTCGTCGTCTTCGTCTCCCCGCGCTTCTACGCCTACACCATCGGCGGGCGGCTGCGCTCCAACCTGACCACCGGGACCTGGCGACGGGCCGGCTTCGTCCTCTGGGCGGGGCTCTGGCTCTCCGTGCCCTTCTGGTTGCCGCACGGCACGTCTGTGCTCCTGCTCGCCTTCGTGCTGCCGGTGATCTTCTTGTCGCAGCTCAGCGCGCTCCTCGACCGCCTCGGCGAACACGCGTGGCTGACCCCCGCCAACCCCGAATACGACAACCGCTTCTACACGGTGCCCGCGACGTCAGCCCGGTTCTGCGGTGCGCCCGTACCCGAACGGGGCCTGCCGGCCGGGCGGGCAGCGGCCGGCTGGACAGGCTGGCTGCTGAGCACCCTCTTCTACCACCTGCCCAGCAGGCTCACGGTCATCGTGGGTGACCTGCCGAACCACGACTACCACCACCGCTACCCCACGACCGTCTCCTGGACCACCGCGGCCTACGCACGGCAGCGCGACATCGACAGCGGTGACCACGGGCCCTCGTACACCGAGGTGTGGGGCATGTTCCAGGCGGTCGACCGCATGTTCCGGACCATGAGCGAGGTGCCCCGTGATGGAGACCTGGTTGGTTGACGCCTTCGCCGACGCCGAGTTCCTGGGCAATCCGGCCGGAGTGGTGCTCTGCCCCGACGGCCACCCCACGGCCGGGCGGATGCAGGAGGCCGCCCGTTCGGCGGGGCTGCCGACCCTCGCCTTCCTCCATCCCGTCGAGGAGGGGCACTACCGGGTGCGGTGGTTCACCCCGGGCAAGGAGCTCAACATCTGCGGTCACGCCACCGTGGCGAGCGCCTGCTACCTGCACGAGGTGGGCGGGGTGGACGACAGCCGTCAGCTGGTCTTCGAGACCGGCGCGGGTCCGCTCTACACCCACCGCGCGGGCGACGATTTCGCCATCGACCTGCCGGTGATGCACACCGCGCCCATCGACCCTCCCCCCGGCCTGCAGAAGGCGCTCGGTGTGGAGATGACGTGGTGCGAACGCGCCGAGGACGACATCCTCGTCGAGGTCGGGTCGGTGGACGAGGTAGCCGGCCTCGAGCCCGACTTCGAGGCGCTCGCGGCGATCGACTGCCGCGGGCACGTGGTGACCGCCCGAGGCGGGAGGGACGGCCCGGACTTCGTGTCCCGTACGTTCTTCCCGGCCCTGGGGGTCGACGAGGACCAGGTCTGCGTGTCCGCGCACTGCAAGTTGGCGCCGTACTGGGCCCGCCGTCTCGGCAAGGAGACGATGTCGGCCCTGCAACTGTCCGAACGCGGCGGCCGTCTGACGGTCACCCTTGCCGGGGACCGGGTCCATGTGGCGGGGCCCGCGGTGGTACGGCGCCGCTTGGACGACCTCTCATGAGCGCCGCCCGGGGGCGCTCGGCCGGCGGTGTCCGGGCGGCGCTCCCGGGCGACGGTCCCGATCGGCCGGGAGAATTCGGCGAAGCACCCCGCACGTCCGCCGCCGCTTGTCGGGCGACCGCATTTGCGGTTGTCTTACCCGGCCGACGAGGAATTCCTGGTGCTGTGCCGCAGAAATGTCCACCGACCGCCAGAGCAAGGACGGATTCAGCCGTTGAGTGTCGTCTCGCCGCCCCGCATAGCAGACAGAATTCCTGCTGTGCTGCGCCAGAAGAATTTCCGGAATTTCTGGACCGCGCAGACCGTCTCCTACATGGGGGACCAGGTCACGTCCGTGGTGTTGCCCTTGATCGCGGTGATGGCGCTCGACGCCTCAGCGGCGGACATGGGAATGCTCGTGACGCTGCAGCAGCTACCGCTCCTGCTGTTCTCCCTGCACGCCGGTGCCTGGGTGGACCGCCGCGGCCGGCGCCGCGCCACGATGATCGCGGCGAACCTGGCCAGCGCGGCAGCCGTCGCCACCGTCCCGCTCGCCTACTTCACCGGCTCGCTGACCCTCATGCACCTGTACGCCGTGGCCTTCGTGATCGGCACGCTGGCGGTGCTGTTCAGCGTTGCCCTGCCCGGTCTCTTCGCCTCCCTGGTCCCCAGGGAGCAGTACCTGAGCGCCACCTCGCTGAGCAGGGCCAGCTACTCCTTCTCCTTCGTCGCGGGACCCAGCGTCGGCGGCGTCGTGGTGCAGATCCTCTCCGCGCCCTTCGCCCTGCTCCTCGACGTCTTCTCCTTCCTCGTCGCCGCGGTGATGCTGCGCAACGTCAAGGTCACGGAGACCAGGAAGGAGGAGACCGAGTCCCAGCGCGGCATCGGCGAAGCGCTGCGGTTCCTGCGCAGGACGGCCGTGCTGCGCGCCAAGATGCTCTCCGGTACCGCCCTGAACTTCTTCTACACCGTCTACTCGACGCTGCTCATCCTCTTCGCCGCCCGCGACCTGGGCCTCTCGGCCGGCTTGGTCGGGGCCGTGATCAGCGTCGGCGCCGTGGGTGCACTGATCGGCTCCGCCATCACCAGCAGGGCCTCCACACGCCTGGGGCTCGGCACCACGTACCTCATCGGCTGCCTGGTCTTCCCCGCCGCGCTGGTCATGACGCCGCTGGCCCAGGGCCCCAAGTGGCTCGTCGTCACGATGCTGGTGATCGGTGAGTTCGTCTCCGCCCTCGGCCTGATGCTGTTCGACATCAGCGGTGCCACGCTCCAGCAGGCGATAACCCCGGACCGGCTCAGGTCCCGGATGCAGGGTGCGCAGATGGCCATCAGTTACGGCATCCGGCCGGTCGGAGCGATGGTGGCCGGCGGCATGGGCACCCTGATCGGGGTCCGCCCCACCCTCTGGTTCGCTGTCGTCGGCGGCTTCCTGAGCGCGTTGTTCCTCTTCTGGTCTCCCATCAGGCGCGTCCACGACCTGCCCGACGAAGCCGAGTGACACGGCCGCCGGCCTTTCCGCGGCCCGGTACCCGGGTCATGTTCCTGCGCCGCCCATGCCTGAACGAAGGAGTGTCTCGTGGTGGTTCAGCAGTACGCGCCGACGGATCAGGGCCTGGTACTGACGGATCCCGACCTCTACGCGCACGGCGACCCCCACGCGGTCTGGGCCGAGCTGCGCCGCGAGCGCCCCGTCTCCTGGCACGACGAGCCGGGCCACGAGGGCTTCTGGGCGGTGACGACCTATGCGGAAGGGCTGGACGTCCTGACCGACTTCCGGCGCTTCAGCTCGACCCGGGGAACCTTCCTGCGCCCCAACCTCTCCGACCCGTTCCCCGGCGGCGGCCGGATGATGACACTCACCGACCCGCCTCGGCACGGTGTGCTGCGCGGGGTACTGAGCCACCTCTTCTCACCCCGGGCCTCCCGCTCGTTCCAGGACCGGGCCAAGGAGGTGGCACACCGGCTGATCGGTTCGGTCACCGACACGGGGCCCTGTGACTTCGTCAACGATGTGGCTGCCAGGTATCCGCTGGAGGTGACCGCTGAACTCCTCGGCGTGGCGCCGGGCGACGTCGAACGTGTCGCTTCGTACACCAGCACGGCGGCTGACAACATCGTGGACATCGACGGCAGCACGGCGCAGCAGGCGCACCTCGAGGTCCTGCAGTACTACGCCGAGGTCCTGGAGGACCGCCGGAGCAGGCCGGGCGACGACGTGGTCTCGGCCTTCGCCCGGGTCCAGGCCGAGGGGCTGGACATCAGTGACGAGGAGATCATCCTCACCTGCGACAACCTGGTGGTGGCGGCGGGCGAGACGACCAGGCAGGTCACCGGTGCCGGTCTGCTCGCCCTGCTGGACGTCCCGGAGCAGGTCGAGGCGCTGCGCCTCGGGGAGATCAGCCACCGGCGCGCGGTCGAGGAGATGCTCCGCTGGTCGGCACCGGTGAACCACATCATGCGTACGGCCGTCACCGGCACGGAGATCGCGGGAGTGCCCATCAGCGCGGGCCAGGCGGTCAGCGTCTGGCTTCCGTCGCTCAACCGGGACGAGAACGTCTTCGAGCGGCCGATGGAGTTCCGGCTCGACCGCCACCCCAACCGGCACGTGAGTTTCGGAGGCGGCAGCCACTTCTGCATCGGAGCTCCGCTCGCCAGGCTGATGATCTCGGCGCTGCTCGACGAGTTGGTGGACGAGCGCATCGAGATCACACTCGCCGGCCCGCCCCGGAGGATTCCGTCCTACATCACCGGCGGCATCGACCGGCTGCCCGTCACCATCACGTCCCGCTGACGCACATTCCCGCTGTCCCGGAAGGCAGACGGACGAATACGGTGCTGTCTCCTCCGGAGGGGGAGGGAAAAGGTGCCGCTCTTTCCGGTGTTCAGGGGCGATTGTTTCCCGTGGAAGGGTTCGCCTAATGTCTGTTCGGTGCCGCATTCCGGAGGATGGCCGATGAATTCCCGAAGGTCGAAGTGTATTCCGTCGAACGGAGGCTGAAATGAGGCTGACTCCTGGTCAGGTGAACGCATATCGGGATCGAGGCTTCGTCGTACTGCGCGCTCTGTTCGACGCCGAGGAGGTCGAGTCGCTGCGGACGGCCTTCGAACGCGACGCCCGGGCGCCCGGCCCGCACCGCGTTCGGGAGGACGGCACCGACGAACTCAGGGCCGTCTACGCCTCGCACCAGAGGCAGCCCGCCTTCGCCTCCCTGATCCGCTCTCCGCGACTGCTGGGGCCGGCCCGCCAGTTGGTCGGCCCGGAGCTGTACATGTACCAGTTCAAGATCAACAGCAAGCCGGCCTTCAGCGGCGGCGGATGGTCGTGGCACCAGGACTTCATGGCCTGGCAGGCCGCGGACCACCTCCCCGAGCCCCGGTTGCTCAATGTCGCGCTCTTCCTTGACGATGCCACCGAGTACAACGGGCCGGTCGTCTTCCTGCCGGGTTCGCACCGGCGCGGCGCGGCCGGAGGCCGGTCCGGGAGTGGCACGGCCCTGTCCGGGGACCACGTCGACCCCGACGAGATCGCGCTGGGCCGTGACGAGATGCGCGAACTCGTCGCCCGGCACGGTATGGAGAGCGCCAAGGGGCCCGCAGGCTCCGTGGTGCTGTTCCACCCCGAGGTCGTGCACGGCTCCGCCACCAACATGTCGCCCCTGCCCCGGCGCCTGCTGATCGCGACGTACAACGACGTCCACAACCAGCCGGGGCCGACGAGGCGGGTACGCCCCGACTACCTGGTGGGCCGCGACACCCGGACCCTCCGGTCCCTCGACGAGTCCCGAACCATCGCGGACGGAGACCTCATTCCATGACCGACAGGACCAGCCGGGCCGTCGTGCTCGAGAGATTCGGCGCGCCCCTCGCGATACGGGAGTTCCCGCTTCCCGCGGCCCCGCCCGGCGGCATGATCGTGGCCTCCAGCCACGGCGGGGTCTGCGGCACCGACCTCCACCTGCAGCAGGGACACCTGGACGTGCCCGTACCGCTCGTCCTCGGGCACGAGGGACTGGGCACCGTGCACGAGCTCGCGGAGGGCGTCGACCGGGACACCCACGGCGCTCCGCTCGCGGTGGGCGACCGGGTCATGTGGGCCTCGTCGATCGCGTGCGGGGTCTGCGTGCCCTGCTCCGTACACCTGGAGCCCACCCTGTGCGAGCGGCGCAGGACCTACGGCGTGAACCGGTCCGTCACCGAGGACGCCCCGCTCGCGGGATCCTGGGCCGAACACATCGAACTCATGCCGGGCACCACCGTGATCAGGCTGCCGGACGGCATCGAACCGCTCACCGCCATGTCACTCGCCTGCGCGGGCCCGACCATGGCGCACGCCTTCGAGCGCAGGCCGGTGCGGCTCGGCGAGACCGTCCTCGTCCAGGGCAGCGGTCCGGTGGGTCTCGCCGCCGCGGCGATGGCCCAGCTCGCCGGTGCCCGGCGGGTGATCGTGGCCGGCGGCCCTGCCGAGCGGCTGGGTCTGGCCGCGGACCTCGGCATCGGCACGGATCACGTGGACGTCGTCGGCGCGGCGGATCAGGAGAGTGCGCTCGCGGAGGTCCTCGCACTGACAGGTGGGCGCGGAGCGGACCTGGTCATCGAGTGCACCGGGGTGCCCACCGCCGTGGGCCAGGGCCTTCGGCTCGCCCGACGGGGCGGCTCCTACCTGGTGGTCGGCCAGTACACCGACAGCGGCGACGCCCTGATCAACCCTCACCAGATCGTCCACCGGCAGCTGGACGTCGTCGGCTCATGGGCGTTCACCGGCGCCCACCTCGCCCGCTACATGAGCCTCCTGCCCGAGCTGGCCGCGAGGTTCGACCTGGTCCGCCTGGTGACCACCTACGCGCTGGAGGACTCCGCCTCGGCGCTGCACGACGTGACGAACGGCAAGGCTCTCAAGGCAGTGCTGGTCAGCTAGTGCCCCGGCCCGGATACCGCCCGCCGGCCGGTTGCCGGAATTCCCTGCGGACACGTGGAGAGTGCTCATGAACGGCGATCGCACCGCATCGGCGGAAGCGGCCTCACTCGACTACTGGCTCATGACGTTCGCCGGTCTCGCGGAACAGCACGACCTGCCCACCGACCGGCCGCGCCCCGCGGTGTCCGACTCCGTCCTCGCCCGCGCGGAGCACGCGGCCGAGCCGGGGACACGGGCGGCAGCCGACGAGTTCGCGTGCTCCGAGGGCGTGCCGGCCGCCGCTGTCCACGAGGCCGCCGTCGCCGCGCTCGTCCACCGGCTCGGCGCCGGCACCGACATACCCCTGGCGGTGACCGACACCGGCGACGGGCCCGCCGGAGAGGGAGACGCGGTACTCCGGATCGACGTGTCGGGGCGTCCCTCCTTCCGCGAACTGGTGGCCCGGGTGGGCGCCCTGCGGGCCGAGGCGCGGCAGTTCGCCGTCGGCCTCGATGAGGTCAGGGACGGCGTCAACCGCGCCCGGCTGACCCCTGGCCGGTCTCTCTTCCAGGTGGGCGTCTCCACCACGGACAGGGCGCCCCGCGCCGAGGCGGAACTGTGGTTCGGCGTCGGCGAGGAAGGCCCGACAACCCTGCACTACGCCCGGCGGCTCTTCGAGCCCGACACGGGCCGGCGGTTCCTGCGCAACCTCCACCGGTTGCTCACCGCGGCCCTCGCCGAGCCCGACGAGCCGGTGTACCGGCTCGACATCCTCGACGAGGACCAGCGCCACTACCTGCTGCACACCGTCAACGACACCGCCAGGAAACTGCCCGACACCACCTTCGGCGAGTGGTTCGAGGAGCAGGTCGAGCGCACCCCCGGCGCCGTCGCGATCCGCTGTGAGCAGTCGACCCTGACGTACGCGGAGCTCGACGCCCGGGCCAACCGGCTCGCAAGGGCGCTCGCCGCCCGCGGCGCGGGCCCCGAGCAGGTCGTGGCCGTACTGCTGCCCCGCTCCGATCAGCTGATCATCGTGTTCCTCGCCGTGCTGAAGGCGGGCGCGGTCTACATGCCGGCCGACCCCGGGCTCCCGGACGCACGGCTGCGGACCATGCTCGCCGACGCCGCCCCCGCACTCGTCGTCACCGACTCCGAGACCCGGCGCCTCGTGCCCGAGGACCTCCGGGCGGTGGCCTGCATCGAGGTGGACACCGACCCGGAGATCGACCGGCAGCCGGACACCCCACCGCAGGTCGCCGGACTCACCGGCGACAGCCCTGTCTACCTCCTGTACACCTCGGGCTCGACCGGCACGCCCAAGGGCATCTCGATGGGCGCCGAGGCGATCGTGAACCTCATCGCCTGGAACATGAGTCACCTGCCTGCGGGCCCCGGTCACGTCACCGCCCACTTCGCGGCGCTCGGCTTCGACCCGACCATCCAGGAATTCCTCGGCACCCTGCTCGCCGGCGGCACCCTCGTCGTCCCCTCGGAGGAACTGCGCCGCGACCCGGCGGAGTTCGTGCACTGGCTCAGGGAGCACGGGATCACCGACCTGTACGCACCCACGGTGATGATCGAGGCCATGTACCGGGCCGCCGTGGCCCAGGGGATCGACCTTCCGGAACTGCGGCAGATCGCCCAGGGCGGCGAACCCCTGGTGCTGAGCGAGACCGCCAAGGAATTCCACGCCGCCCGGCCCCGCCGCCTCTACAACCTCTACGGCCCCACCGAGACCCACGCGGCCACCGCTCTCCTGATGGCCGAGGATGTGGCCGACTGGCCGGAGAACACCCCCATCGGCGCGGCCGTCTGGAACACGAGGCTCTACGTCCTCGACGAGGACCTGGCCCTGGTGCCGCCCGGTGTGCCCGGTGAGCTGTACATCGCGGGCACCTGCCTAGCCCGCGGTTACCACCGCCGTCCGGCGCAGACCGCCGGGCGATTCCTGCCTGATCCGTTCGGACCGCCGGGCAGCCGCATGTACCGCAGCGGCGACGTGGTCCGGTGGCGTGCCGACAGCCTCCTCGAGTTCCTCGGCCGCACCGACCACCAGCTCAAGATCCGTGGCATGCGGGTGGAACTCGGCGAGGTGGAGGCCGCGATCCGCCAGACCCCACAGGTCCTGGACGCCGCGGTGGTCGCGGCGGGTACCGGCAGCCGACAGCGACTCGACGCCTACCTGGTGCCCGCCCCCCGAGCCGTCGACGTCGTCGCGGCCACCCGGGCGCTGCTCGCCCGCACCGTGCCCGCGCCGATGATTCCCGCCACCTTCACGCTGCTGGACGCGCTGCCGGTGAACGCCAACGGAAAGCTCGACCGGCTCGGACTCCCCGCTCCGCACGTCGTGTCGAGCAGGCCGCCCGAGACGCCCCAGGAGCTCGCGCTGTGCCGGATCGCGGAGCAGGTGCTCCAGTGCGGGCAGGTCGGGGTGGACGACAACTTCTTCGAGCTGGGCGGCAACTCCCTGCTCGCCTCGGAACTCGCCGCCTCGGTCCGCGCCGGGCTCGGCATCGCCCTGGGCGTGGACGTCATCCTGCGGCTGCCGACCGTGGCCGAGTGGGCGGAGTCGCTCACCACCTCGGGCGAGGAGCGCCCCCGACCGCACGCCGTGGTGCCCAGACCGGCCGAGGTGAAGGCCTCGTACGCCCAGCAGAACCTGTGGCTGGTCGACCAGCTGGAGGGCCCGAGCCCGCGCTACAACGAACCGTTCGCCCTGCGCCTGACCGGACGGCTCGACCGGCCGGTCCTCGACGCGGCGCTGAACGACATGGTCGCGCGCCACGAGGCACTGCGCACCGTGCTCACCACCTCCGTCGACGGCGAGCCCCTGCAGCAGGTGTTCGAACCCGCGGTGGCCAGGATCGGTCTGCCGCTGAGCGAGGTCACCGAGGACGAACTCCGCCCGGCGCTGCGGGAGACGGTCGGGCAGCCCTTCGACCTGGCCGAGGACCTGCCGATCCGGGCCCGCCTGCTGCACGTCACCGACGCGCCCGACGAGACCCACGTCCTGCTCGTGGTCGTGCACCACGTCGCGTGTGACGGCGCATCCATCGCGCCCTTCTGGCGGGACCTGGCCGCGGCCTTCAACTCCCGTACGAGGCAAGCGGAACCGGCGACCGTGTCGACCCCCCTCGGTGTGCAGTACGCCGACTACGCGCTCTGGCAGCGCGAGCTGCTCGATCCGGACCGGGACCCTTACGACCTGGTCAAACGCCAGTCCGCCTACTGGGCCACGGCACTCGCGGGCATGCCGGAGGTGGTCGGAATACCCACCGACCGACCCAGGCCCGCGGTCCGCGGCGTGCGGGGGGACGCCGTCCCGCTCCACCTGCCGGCCGACGCCCACGCCCGGCTCGCGGCCTTCGCCAGGAGCCGTCGCACCACCGTGTTCACCGTGGTGCACGCCGCGGTCACCGCGCTCCTGGACCGGCTGGGCGCGGGGCCGGACATCGCCGTCGGCGCGGTGGTCGCGGGCCGGTCCGACCGTGCCCTCGACGACCTGGTCGGCTTCTTCGCCAACACCCTCGTCCTGCGCGTGCGTACGGACGGCGCGCCGAGCTTCGACACGCTGGTCGAGCGGGCCGGACAGACGGACCTCGCGGCCTTCGCCCACCAGGAACTCCCCTTCGAGCAGGTCGTGGACGCGGTGAGCCCGGTCAGGTCCCTGGCCCATGCCCCCCTCGTCCAGGTCATGCTCGCCTTCCAGATGCGGCCGGCGCTGCCGCCCGTCCTGACCGGCCTCGACACCAGGTTCCAGAAGGTCGACACCGGCATCGCCAAGTTCGACCTCTGCTTCGACATCGCGGAGACCTTCGGTCCCGACGACGCGCCGACAGGGATCGAGGGCTCCCTCAGCTTCCCGCTGGACATCTTCGACGAGTCGACCGTGGCCGGCTTCGCCGGACTCCTGACGCGCCTGCTGCGTGAGGCGCCCGGCCGATCCGGTGAGACCCCTGACCGGCTGATGGACGACGCAGCCCCCAGCCGACCCCCCTACCCAGCCCCCGGCGAAAGGCGGCCGACATGCTGACCTCCCAGGACGTGGACATCTACCGAGAACGCGGCTACCTCCTGCTCCCCGACCGGTTCGACGCCGCCGAGACCGACCTCCTGCTCTCCGAGGCCCGCAGGCTCGCCGGACTGGACATCCCACAGCGGATCATGGAGAGCGACGGCACCCAGGTGCGGTCGGTCTACGCGGTCCACCACCACAGCGACGCCTTCGAGCGGTTCACCCGCGACGCCCGCACCCTCGAGCCCGCGCGTACCCTCCTCGACGGCGACGTCTACATCCACCAGACCCAGCTGAACCCCAAGGCCCCCTTCGTGGGCGACGTCTGGGACTGGCACCAGGACTACCTCTACTGGGAGCGGGACGACGGCATGGCCGAGCCGAGGGCCCTCAACGTCGCCGTCTTCCTCGACGAGGTCAACGAGTTCAACGGACCGGTCTTCGTCATGCCGGGCTCGCACCGGCTCTCCCTCGACCAGCAGACGAAGACCCTGCGAGGCGGCTGGGAGAACACCCTCAACGCCGACTTCCGCCACAAGATCACTCCGGAGGCGTTGGGAGAACTGGCGGACACCTACGGCTTGGAGTCGGTCCGCGGGAAGCCGGGCACGGTGTGCGTCTTCGACGGCAGGCTGCTGCACTGTTCCCCGCCCAACCTGTCCGGCCGCCCGCGCACGGTCATCTTCATCCGCTACAACAGCGTGCACAATCCGCTGCGGCCGGTGGCCGACCCCCGCCCCGAGTGGCTCGCCAACCGCGACCCGCGTCCCCTGGAAGTGCTCACCCACCCCTTCTCCGCGCCCGTCGCGCGCTGAGCACCCCGAAGGGAGAGACGACTGTGGCGGACGGTACCGAATACGACATCCTCGACCGGGCCATCGAGGTCGACCTGACCGACGAGAAGCTCTACGCGAGCGAGCTTCCCGAGCAGGTGTGGCGGACTCTGCGCTCCGCCGGGAAACCCGTGCGTTCCCACGGCCTTCGGGACCACTGGGCTGTGACCCGCTACCGGCACATCGAGGAGGTCTACCGGCAGGGCGACAAGTTCTCCTCCGAGATGGGCATGCACCTCGGCGAGAAGAAGTCGGACGCCCTGGCGGGCCCGGCAGCCGGCGGCATGTCACTCCTGGTGACGGACGACCCCGCGCACGGCGAGATGCGGCGGGCGCTCGGCGCCGCCTTCACCCCGCGCCTCATGCGGAAGCTGACGGACAGCACGCTCGACATCGCCCGCGCCCTGGTCTCCAAGGCGCTCGACGAGAGCTCCGTGGACTTCGTCGACGCGGTCGCCGCCCCGCTGCCCGCCATCGTCATCTGCGACCTGCTCGGCGTTCCGGAGAGCGACCGCGACCATGTCCTGCGGCTCACCAGGTCGGCGTTCAGCGGCTCCGGCTATGCCACCTCCAATTCCCAGCTCGCGGCCCACGCGGAGCTGTTCAGCTACAGCGACCAACTGATCCGGGCGAAGCGCCGCAACCCCGGCGAGGACGTGGCGACCGTGCTGGCGAACGCCACCATGTACGGCAGACCGATGAACCGCGAGATCGCCGTGATGAACTGCCACGACCTGATCGCGGGAGGCAACGAGACCACCCGGCACACCTCGGGTGCCGCCGCGCTGACCATGGTCACCCACCGGGAGGCGTGGCAGGGGCTGCGTACGGGCCGCACCGACGTGGCCGGCGCCACCGAGGAACTGCTGCGCTTCGAGGCCCCGGTCAGCCATGTGATGCGTGTCCTGCTGGAGGACGTCGAGATCGGCGGCGTCACCCTGCGCCGGGGCGAGTACGTGACCCTCTGGTTGCGTTCGGCCAACCGGGACGAGGACGTCTTCGACCGGCCCGAGGAACTGCGCTTCGACCGCAAGGGCAGCGCGCACCTGACCTTCGGCCACGGCGCGCACTACTGCATCGCCGCGGTACTGGCGCGGATCGAGGTCAGGGCGATCGTCCAGGCCCTGTGCGAGCAGGTCGCCGACGCCGAGCTCGCCGGAGTGCCTCAGCGCCTGGAATCGAACTTCTTCCGCGGCTACCGGACGGTCCCGCTGGCGCTCACCCGCCGCTGACCGCGCGCCCGGCATTCCGTACGGCCAACTACGACAGAGCTGGAGTACATGGTGTCCGTGGACCTGGACCATCGTCAGCCACACGAGTCGGCAGCCGCCGCGCGGCAGGGCCCCCGCACCCTGTCCCACTGGCGTCCCGCCGCACCTTCCGTGGGCACCGTCGCCCGTGCCGTGCGGCTCGCGGGTGCCGTACCGACCGCACACGTCGACAGCGCGCTCCGGACGCTGGTGAGCCGTCACCCCGTACTGCGCGGGGACGGCGACCGCTCTCCCGTCCGGGCCCAGGAGGCCGACGCCGCCACGGAGGAGGGGGCCCTGGGACGGGCGGAGGAGCACGCCGGGGCGGAGTGGGACCTCGGCACGGGCCCGCGCCTGCGCGCCTGCCGGATACGGGTCGGCGAGGACGCCACCGTGCTCACGCTGGCCGCCCCGAGCGCGGTCTGCGACGAGTCGTCGATGACCGCCCTGTGGGACGAGTTCCGCACGCTGTGCGCGGGCGGAACGCTGCCCGGCGCGCCCGAGGCCGACCCGAGGCGTGCCCCGCTCACCACCGGTTCCCCCGAGCAGCAGCGCGCCTACTGGAAGAGCCGGCTGGACACCCACCTGCCCCTGCCCCGCTTCGGCATCGAGAGCCCGGCACGGGCCGACGGCCCGGCGGCCGGGCGCGGGGCGGTCGCGTTCACCGTGCCGGCCGGAGTCCGCGACGCCGTGGAGGAGCTGGCACGGCGCTCCGCGACCGCCGCCGACTCGGTGCTGCTCGCGGCGTTCCTGGCCACGCTCCACCGCTACGTCCGGGAGGAACAGACCCTCGTCGGCGTCCCCGTGGAGAGCCGTGCCGCTCCCGGTGGCGCGAACGCCGGCGGCGCAGCCGTCGGGAACTTCGTCAACACGGTGCCGCTGCTGGTACCCGTCGACCGGACTCTGCGCTTCGGCGAGCTCCTGCAGCTGGCGCACACCGCCCTCGAGGAGGCCCGGCAGCGGGCGGACCTGCCGCTCGCCGAGGCCCTCGCCGGACGAGGAGGGGGGCCCTGGGCCCCCGCCCCGCGCGTCCAGTTCGTACCGCCGGGACCCGTCCCGAGGCGGCCGGCCGGGGGAGCCCCGCACGACGGTGCGGGAGGACGCGAGCTGCCCTTGCGGGTGACGGGCGCCGCGGCCGGTGTCTCGTTCCGCCTCGCGCACGCCGAGAACACCTGGACCGGAGTCCTCGAGTACGACACGGCCGAGATCCGGGTGGGCGCCGCCCGGGGATGGGCGGACTCCTTCGCCACACTCCTGGCTCACGCCGCCGCCTGCCCGGCAGCGGGACTCGGCGCACTCGAGATGCTTCCGGCCGACCGGCTCGACGGCACGGTCGCGGTGATCAACAGCGGTTTCGAGACCTACCCGGGAACGCGCCCCGTGCACGCGGCGTTCGAGGAGATCGCCCGCAGCCGACCGGACCTCACCGCCGTCGAGTCGGGTACCCGGTCGATCGGTTACGGGGAGCTCGACCGGCGGGCCAATCTTCTCGCCCACCGGCTGATCGCCCAGGGGCTCGGTCCCGAGCGGACCGCCGGCGTCCTCGTCGAACGCTCGGTCGACCTGATCGTCGCGCTGCTGGCTGTCTGGAAGACCGGGGCCGCCATGGTGCCGCTCGACCCGCGGATGCCGGACAAGCGGGTGGAGTTCATCACCGGTGACGCGCGGCTCACCACCATCGTCACCCAGGAGCAATTCAGAACCCGGCTCTCGGAGCAGCGGGTACCGCTCACCATGGTGCCGACCGAAGGCGGTGCCGACGCCCCCGGCGCTCCCGGCCTGCGCATGGACAACACCGCGTACGTCTACTACACGTCCGGGTCGACCGGGCAGCCCAAGGGCGTCGTGCTCGACCACCGGACGGCGTCCGTGCGCCTGCAGTGGCTGGCCCGCCGCTACCGGTTCGGGGCCGGTGACAGGGTCGTGCACAAGACGCCCCTGATCTTCGACGTGGCCGTCTGGGAGATCGTCGGACCGCTCAGCGCGGGCGCCACACTGCTGCTCGCCGACCCCGGGGCCGAGTCGGACGTGGCGCACCTGAGCAAGCTGCTCACCACCGAGAACACCGTCTTCACCCACTTCGTACCGTCCATGCTGGACGCCTACCTGCGCCACGCGCCCGCGTCCGGACACCCCTCCCTGCGCTGGGTCCAGCTCTCCGGCGAGGCGGTGCCGGCGCGGCTCCTCGAACGGTTCGCCGGGCACTTCTCCGCCGAGTGCCACAACCTGTACGGACAGACGGAGACCTCCGAGGTCGCCGCCTGGGAGGGACGGGCCTTCGAGGGTGACGGAAGTGTGCCGCTCGGCCGGCAGATCGGCATCTACCGTCTGTTCGTCCTCGACGAGGCGCTCCGTCCGGTCCCGCCCGGCGTCACCGGCGAGCTCTGCGTCGCCGGGGTGGGAGGGCTGGCCCGCGGCTACCTGGGCCGTCCCGGCACCACGGCGGAACGCTTCGTGCCCCACCCTTACCCCGTCACGCCGGGGGAGCGGCTGTACCGGACCGGGGACCTCGCCTCGTCCGACGAGGACGGGCTGCTCACCTACCGGGGCCGGGTCGACGAACAGACCAAGATCCGCGGCTGCCGGGTGGAGACCGGTGAGGTGGAGGCCGTTCTCTCCCGGGGCGGAGCCGACTGCGCGGTCGTCGCCCGGCCGGACGAGGACGGGGCGGCGGAACTCGTCGCCTACGTGGTGGGCGGCCGCTCCACGATCGAGACCATGGCCGCCCACGCCGAGGAGTACCTGCCGGGCTACATGCTGCCGAGCGTCTACGTCGCCCTCGACGCCCTGCCGCTCAACTCGTCCGGAAAGCTCGACCGGCGCGGCCTGCCCGCCCCGACCGCGGACGACCGGGCGGCACGGCGCACCGGATCGGAACCGCCGCTGAGCGCCTTGGAACAGCGGATCGCCGAGCTGTGGCAGACCGTGCTCCGCATCGACCGGCCGGGCCGCGACGACAACTTCTTCAACATCGGCGGCAACTCGCTGAAGTCGCTGCAGATCCTCAACCGGATCAACGCCGCCTTCCACATCAAGTTCACGGTGCGCGACTTCTTCGCCGGGCCGACGATCAGCCAGATGGCCACCACGGTGGATCGCCTGCTGCGCGAGATGATCGCCGCGATGTCGGAGGACGACGCGACGGGTCTACTGGCCGAACTGAAGGAGTCCCAGGCACGATGACCACCACCGAATCCGCTCAGGACCGGCTGCTGAGGCAGCTGTTGTCAGGGGAGACATCGAGCGCGGTGAGCACACGGATCCCCCGGGTGCCCCCCGGCACCCGCGTACCGCTCACCCCGGCCCAGCGCCGGATCTGGTTCTTCTCCCAGCTCTACGCGACGAGTAACGAGTACAACCTCTTCGACCTCGTGTACGTCGACCGGGCTCCGGACGAGAGTCGGCTCCGAGCCGCGCTGCGCGTCCTGGTGGAGCGCCATGTCGCCCTGCGGGTGCGGATGTTCGAGGTGGACGGTGAGCCCGTGCAGGAGGACTGCGGGGCCTACGACCCCGAGGTGGTCCGGTACGACCTCACCGGGTACCCGGAGGAGCAGGCCGAGCGGCGTGCCACCGACATCGCCAACGAGTGCTCTCGTGAGGTGCTGCGGCCGGAGAAGCCGCCGTTGTGGCGGTTCTCGGTGATCCGGCTGCCACGGGGCCGGGCCGCGTTCGTCCTCGGTTTCCACCACGTCATCGCCGACCACTGGTCCTGGATGCAGCTCGTCCGGGAGCTCACCGAGCTGCTCGCCGGAGAGGTCTCCGAGGCCCACGAGGTCTCCGAGGGACCCGACTTCCTCGACTACGCGGCCTGGCTGCACGACAACCACGACGAGCGGCGGGCCGAGGACGACCTGGCGTACTGGACCGAGAAGCTGGGCGGCCCGCTGCCCGTTCTCAGCCTGCCGGCGGACCGCCCGCGGCCGAAGGTCTCCACGCGCGCCGGGCACAGCGTCCCGGTCAGAGTCTCCCCCGAGGTGCTGGCCGAGGCGGCACGGGTGGCACGCGAGCACGACACCACGACGTACGTCGTCATGCTCGCCGCCTACCACGTCTTCCTCGGCCGGCTCAGCGGCCAGCGCGATCTGGTCGTCGGCGGCGTCTTCGCAGGCCGCGACCAGCCCTTCTCGGAGAAGATCTTCGGCTGCTTCGTGAAGTCGGTCGCCCTGCGCACCGAACTCGACGAGCGGACCACTTTCAGCGCCGCCGTCCGGGCCGTGCACCGGACCGTGCTGGAGGCCCAGGACCACCAGTACGTCCCCTACGACGACATCGTGGCCCGCCTGGACGTGCCCCGCGATCTCGGCGTCGACCCCGTGTTCCAGGCGCAGTTCTCCCTCCAGACCGCCGACTCGCCGCAGGACGAGGGGTTCGAGACGGACCCCAGCGGCCTCTCCGAGTACGGCACCGCCAAATGGGACATGGCCCTCGTCGTCACCGAGACCGCGCAAGGCCTCAGGGGAATCATGGAGTGCTCGGCGGACCTGTTCGACCGGGCGACCGTCACCCGTTTCTCCACCATGTACACGCACCTGCTCGGCCGGCTGCTCCTCGCCCCCGAGGCCGAGGCGGCGAGCCACCCGCTGATCACCGACGACGAGCGGGACCGCATCCTGTACGGTCTCAACGCCTACGAACGCCCCACGCACACCTACCGTTCCCTCGCCGAGCCGTTCGAGGAGCAGGTACGCCTGCGCCCGGACGCCACCGCTCTGATCGGCGACGAGGGAGTCCTCACCTACGGCGAACTCAACGCCGAGGCCAACCGGTTGGCGCATCACCTGGCCGCCCGTGGTGTCGGCCCGGGCACCAGGGTCGCCCTGTGCACGCACCGGGGATTCGCCATGGTGGTCGCCATCTACGCGGTGGCCAAGGCCGGTGGCACCTACGTGCCGCTCGACCCCGAACTCCCCGACGCCAGAATTCGGTTCATGCTGGAGGACACCGGCCCGAGCACGGTGCTCACGGCGGGAACCGCCCGCGCGCGCGTCCCCGCGGGCCCCTGGTCGGTGATCTCCCTGGACGACCCCGCGCCCTGGGCCGACATGCCCGCCACCGACCCCGACAGGGCGGTCCCGCACCAGGTCTCCCACCTGCTCTTCACCTCGGGCTCCACCGGCCGTCCCAAAGCCGTCGCCTCGGACGCCGCCGGTTCCGTCGCGGACATCCTCTGGATGCAGCGGCGCTACCCCTATCTTCCGGGGGACACCGCCCTGCTGAAGACGTCCTACGGATTCGACGTCTCCCTCTGGGAGATCTGCTGGCCCCTCTACACGGGCGCCAGGGTGGCCGTCTGCCGTCCGGGCGAGCACTGGGACGTCCACTACCTGGCCCGCATGATCGACGAGTACGAGGTCACCACCGCCTACGTGATCCCCACCCAGCTCCAGGTGTTCCTCGACGAATGGTCCGAGGGGCAGTGCGCTTCGCTGCGCTGGATGATCTCCGGCGGCGAGCCGGTCACACCCCGGCTGCGTGACGCCTGCCATTCCAAGCTGGGCGCGGAGCTGGTCAACGGCTACGGGCCCACCGAGGCCGGCCGGGTCACCGACATGACTGTTCCCCGCGAACCGGGCAACCCGGTCGTCCCGCTCGGGCGCCCCTCCGACAACTTCCGGCTGCACGTCCTCGACGACAACCTCGACGTCGTGCCGGTCGGCGTGCCGGGTGAGGCGTTCATCGCCGCCGAGGTCGGCCTGGCCCAGGGCTACTTCAACCGGCCCGCGCTCACCGCGGAGCGCTTCCTGCCGGACCCCTACGGCCCGCCCGGATCGCGCATGTACCGCAGCGGCGACGTGTGCCGCTACCGCGACGACGGCGTCCTCGAACATCTCGGGCGCATCGGCAACCAGGTGAAGATTCGTGGCATGCGCATCGAGCCGTCCGAGCTCGAGGCCGTCCTGGCCGAGCAGGAAGGCGTCGACCGGTGCGTCGTGCTGGTGGTCACCGAGGCCGAGGAACAGCACCTCGTGGCCTTCGTGGTCCCGGGGGACGGTGCCGAGCTCGACCCCGCCGAGACGGGGGCACGAGCGGCGCGCATGCTGCCCCGCTACATGGTTCCCACGTCCGTCCAGGTCGTCGACGACATCGTCACCAACGTCAACGGCAAGCCCGACAGGGAGGCGCTGCTCGCTCACTGGCCCGGCAGGGCCGGCTCCGACGACAGCCGGGCCGACGCCGCGCACTCCTACGCCGATGACACGGAGGAGCGGATGGCCGCCATCTTCCGCCGCATCCTCGGCGTGCACCAACTGACGGTCACCGACAGCTTCTTCTCCCTGGGCGGTCACTCCCTGCTGGTCTTCCGGCTGATCGCGGCCTGCACCGCCGAGTTCGGGACGGAGCTCGGCGTGGCCGAGATCTTCGCCGCACCCACGGTCAGGGACCTCGCGGCCCGGGTCCGCGATCCGCGGGCCGCCGACGGCGGCTGCCTGGTACCGCTCGCCCCCCGCGCCGGCGCGCCCACCCTGGTCTTCGTGCACGCGGCGAGCGGCTCCGTGCTGCCCTTCCGTGAACTCGCCGAGCAGTTGGGAGAGGACTTCTCGGTCCACGCCCTGCAGGCTCCGGGCCCCGACACCCCTGACGCCTCGTCCGTCGAGGAACTGGCCCTGCGGTACCTGGACGCACTCGAACCGGTGCGCGGCCTCAGCCCGGTCTTCCTGGTGGGCTGGTCCATGGGCGGGTCCATCGCCCTGGAGATGGCCCGTGAGGCCGAACGCCGGTCGGCCCCGGTCGACGCGACGGTCATGCTGGACAGCTGGCCCCCGCCGGCCTGCTGCACCACCGCCGCCGAGCAGTCGCGGACCCGGCGGGCGATCGAGGACCTGGACATCGGTGCCGTGGAGGGAGTCGACCTGGACGCACTCGACGAGGACCTGGCCCGGGTCACCGAGCGGAACCGGCGAGCGCTCCTCGCACACCGACCCGAGCCCTACGCGGGCCGTGTCCACCTCCTGCGAGCCGCCGAGCCGCTCCCGGTCACCACCGTCGTTCCCACGCCCGACGAGGGCGAGGGCGCCTGGCGGAGCGTGGTCGGGGACCTGGTGCGCGAGGTGATCCCCGGCAACCATCTGACGCTGCTGCGTGGCGGCAACGCCGCCGGCCTCGCCCGACGGCTCCGCCGGATCACCTCCGAGAGCCTGGTCTTCGACGAGATCTGACAGGACTCGGACAGTGACAGGGCCGGGGACCGCTACAGGTCCCCGGCCCTGTCACGCACGGCGGTCGAGGCTGGTGGGCCGGCGCCGCCCGGGCGCCGGCCCACCACGGCGTCAGGCCCCGCCGGGTCGCGACAGGACATGCCGCTGGATCAGGGCGAGGATCTCGGCCCCCTCCGTGGTGGGGAAGAAGTGGCCGCCCGGCACGACATGCGCGCGGAAGCCCGCGGTGCTCCACCGCGACCAGCGCAGGCACTCGGACAGAGGGGCGAAGGCATCCTCGGCCCCCACCAGAGCGAGGACGGGCACGTCGACGGGCTCGACATCGTCCTCGGCCCTGGCACAGCTCTCGACGACCTCCAGATCGGCGCGCAGGCACGGCAGGAACTCACCGCGGCTGAAGGGGTCGTCCAGGACCTGATCCGGGGTACCGCCCCAGGCCGCCATCGCGGCCAGCAGATCGGTGTCGCTCATGGCCGCGACGTCTCCCACCACCCGGTCGGGGGGCGTGGACGCCGCCGTCACCAGCAGCCGCGCCCCACGGGACCGGACCCTGCGCAGCACCTGGTGACCGATCAGGGCGCCCGCGCTGTGCCCGAAGAGTGCGAACGGACGGTCCCCGTATCCGTCGACCGCGGCGGCGATCGCGTCGGCGAGCGGGCCCACCCTGCGGTAGGGCGGCTCCTGGATCCTGTCCTCGCGGCCCGGCGCGTGGACCACCACGACCTCCACCCCCTCAGGCGCGATCGCGGCCCACGGCTGGAAGAGCGAGGGACCGGCGCCCGCCGGCGGCAGCGCGAAGACCACGAGCCCGTCGGCGGCGGCCGTGAGCCGCTTCAGCCGGACCTCGCCGCCGGGCTCCCCTTCTCTCCGCGTCTCCTCCCACACCGGCGGGCGCATTCCGGGCCCTTTCGCCAAGCGCTGCAGCAGTTCCTCTTTCCTGTCGCGCAACAGGGCCAGCATTTCCGGGGTTATCGCGTCCTTCGGCGCGTCGAAATGCAGGCGTCCTTCCTTCGCCCATACGCGAATGTTGTTACTGCGGAGTTCCTGCAGCAGTTGGTCGATCATGACCGATGACGCCCCCTGTCGCGTGTCCGGACCGCGCCGAGCGGCGCGGGTCCTCTGTCGGCCCAGGGTGACCCCGGAGGTCACCTCGGCGCACGTCCGGCGGAACGGACCGGTCACGAGCGGCTCGCGAGCCGGGGAGAGCAGGTGTTCAACTGAGGTGAATCATCAGTTGGAATGCCGTCCGGGGTGCCGTGGAAGCACTTGATTGACGGGCCCATGGGCGCTGTCTACGGTGGGCTGGATCGCAGTTCCGGCCGGACTTCGTCATAGCGTCGACAAGGATCGTCAGTACGCCGAGAAGGCATTGTCACCGGGGAATTCCCCGTGTTCGCTCCGATCCCGGAACGGGAACAAGCGCGGCTGTTTCCGGGTGTCACCAGCCGACCGCTGCCCGGACTGTCCGCGGCCGCCCTCGTGAGCCGTCCGATTCCGCTTGCCAGAAGGGGCTCTGTCATGACTGGATCGCTGCCCGAGACCGACGCCCACCGCCTGCTCGACGAACTGCGCGCCGACGGCGTGCGGTTGTGGGTACACGGCGATCGCTTGCGGTACCGGTCGGACGACGGGCTGAGCACGGGGCGGATGGCCGCGCTGCGGGAGGCGAAGAAGGAGATCACCGAGCTGCTGCGGGCGGAGGCGGCCGTCGGTGCGGCGGCGTCCGGGCCTGCCGCCCGGGTGCCGGAGGCCGCCGCGGGTGGCCTGGCCAGGCCGGAACGACCCGCCGAAGTGCCCCTCTCCCTCGGCCAGGAGGGCCTCTGGTTCCTCGACCGCACGGGCGAGACCGGGGCCGCCTACCACGAGCAGTCGGCCGTGCGCCTTCGCGGTGCTTTGGACGAAGCCGCCCTGAGCGAGGCGCTGACCGAACTCGTCCGCCGCCACGAGGTGATGCGCACCCGCTACGCCGACGTCGACGGGGTGCCCCGGCAGACGATCGAACCCGCCACCGCCCCCGTCCTCCAGAGGCACGATCTGACCGGAGTGGCGGCCGGCGAGCGCGACGCGGCGCTGCGCGGGGTGCTGCGCGCGGCTGCCGCAGCCCCCCTCGACCTGGCGGCCCGCTGCCCCATGTCGCTCCAACTCGTGCGCACCGGTGACCAGGAGCACGTCCTCGCCGTCACTGCCCACCACATCATGATCGACGGCACCTCGTTCGACGTCCTCTTCCGTGAACTCGGCCTGCTCTACGAGGCGTTCCGCAAGGGCGAGCCCTCACCGCTGCCTCCGCCCGCGGCCCAGTACGCCGACTACGCCCTCTGGCAGCGTGAGACCCTGCGCGGCGAGCGGCTGCGTGAACTCCTCGACTACTGGACCGGCCGGCTCGAAGGAGCACCGGCCACCCTCGGCCTGCCCTTCGACCGGCCCCGTCCCGCGAGTCCGGGCTTCCGCGGCGACGTGGTGCGCTTCACCCTGCCCGCGCCCCTCGTCGAGTCCCTCACCGCACTCGGGCACCGGAACCAGGCGACCACCTTCATGGTGCTGCTCGCGGCCTTCCAGGCACTGTTGTCACGTTGGAGCGGCGAGGACGACATCAGCGTCGGCCTGCCCGTCGACGGCCGCAACCACCCCGACGCCGAGCACCTCGTCGGCTACTTCCTCAACACCCTCGTGCTCCGCTCCGACCTCACGGGCCGGCCCACCTTCGTGGAACTCCTGCGCCAGGTCCGGAACAACCTGATCGGCGCCTACGAGCACCGGGACCTCCCGTTCGGGCGGCTCGTCCAGGAAGTCGCCTCCCACGGCAGGACCGATCATCAGCCCTTGTTCCAGGTGCTCTTCACCTATCTCGCGGAGAGCGAGCTCCGCATGGGCGACCTCGACCTCGAGCGCGTGGACGTCACGGAGAGCACCGCCAAATTCGATCTCTCCCTGCTGCTCTCCGAAACCCCTTCGGGGCGGATCGAGGGTGGGTTCGAGTTCTCTGCGGATTTGTTTGATCGGGGTTCTGTGGAGCGGTTGGTGGGGTTGTTCGTGGTGTTGTTGGAGGGGGTGGTGGGTGATGTGGGT
>NZ_JBEOVL010000027.1:0-100176 GCF_040295485.1 Streptomyces sp. NPDC002793
ACGTGCACACCGTCGGCAAACCCGGCCCCGCAAAGCGACGAACAAAGAAGTCAACGACCCCACGCCCACGCCGCACAGGTTAAAGATCAAGCTAGGGCGTGTTTCGGAAGTCCCGCCTGCCTGGCGGCGTCTGGCACGCACGCTCGCCGCGTTGTCGGGATCACTCCGATACATCCAGTATCGGGGCGACCCTCCGCCTTGCGATCGCACGCACCAGACGCCGCCAGGCCCGCCCTTCGGGCGGACGGCGCTACTTTCGCAACACCCCCTGGCGCACCGCTGTTCCACCGCACCGCGCGACGGTGGGCCGACGACGGGGTGGGCCGGGCGGTCGCCCGGCCCACCCGTCTCCTGGTGTGCGTGTCACCCCTCGCTCTGCGGCTCCCGCGCCGGAAGCTCGGGCCCGAGGTCCTCGGTCATCGCCTGAGCCATCCGCAGGTGCGTGGCCGCCTCCGTGTGCCGGCCCTGGCGTTCGAGGGTGCGTCCGAGCATCAGCCGCGCGTAGTCCTCGACCGGGTCGCGCTCCAGGACCTCGCGCAGCTCCGTCTCGGCCTTGGCCAGCCGGGCCGAGTGGTAGTAGGCGCGCGCCAGCAGCAGTCGCGGTGCCACCTGCTCCGGCACCTCCTGCACCAGCCCGCCGAGGATCCGCGCCGCGGTCAGGTACTCCTTCGCCTCGAAGAAGAGCTGTGCCCGGTCCCAGCGGTCCGCGGGTGTACCGAACTCGTAGTAGGTGTCGTTCACTTCTCCTCCTCGGCCGGAATGCTTCAGGCGCGTCAACACGCCCATGTTGTTGAATATTCCACTAAATCTTCGGCGTGGGGACCGGCGCCCATGACAGGGAGAGGAATAGGTTGTGCGCCATGAGCAATCTCGATCGCCAGGCCGCTCTCTCCGTCTGCGGAGGACGCGGTTTCGTTGTCGCCGAACCCGTACGTGAGCTCCTCACTCCGCGCCGGGTTCAGCTCGGCGAATCCACCGAGGTGCGCAGACTGCTGCCCAACCTGGGGCGTCGTATGGTCGGCGCCTGGGCGTTCGTGGACCACTACGGGCCCGACGACATCGCCGACGAACCGGGGATGCAGGTGCCTCCTCACCCTCATATGGGCCTGCAGACGGTCAGTTGGCTGCACGACGGTGAGGTCCTGCACCGCGACAGCCTGGGCAGCCTCCAGCAGATCAAGCCCCGCGAGCTCGGCCTGATGACATCCGGCAGAGCCATCAGTCACTCCGAGGAGAGCCCGCGGCCACACGCCCGGCTCCTGCACGGCGCCCAGCTCTGGGTGGCCCTGCCCGATGCCGACCGGCATGTCGAGCCGCACTTCCAGCACCATACCGACCTGCCCACCGTCACGGCCCCGGGCCTGACCTGCACCGTGATTCTGGGGGAGCTCGACGGGGTCACGTCGCCCGGAAAGGCCTACACGCCGATCGTCGGAGCTGACCTCACCCTGACCGCCGGCGCCGAGGCCCGCCTGCCGCTGGAGGCCGACTTCGAGTACGCGGTGCTCGCGATGTCCGGCGAGGCCGAGGTCGACGGGGTCCCCGTCATGCCCGGGTCGATGCTCTACCTGGGCTGCGGCCGCACCGAACTGCCGCTGCGCGCGGCCTCCGACGCCGGACTGATGCTCCTGGGCGGCGAGCCGTTCGCGGAGGAGATCGTGATGTGGTGGAACTTCGTGGCCAGAACCCAGGACGAGATCACGCAGGCCCGCGAGGACTGGATGAAGGGCGATCGGTTCGGCGCCGTACGTGGCTACGACGGTGCGCCGCTCCCTGCTCCCGCGTTGCCCCCAGTACCTCTGAAGGCTCGGGGGAGACAGCGCTGACCTGGACGTTTGCCGGCACGGGACGGCGCCGGGGCGGGTGCCCCGGCGCCGATCCGGCACCGTGCCGCCAGGGTGCCCTCCGTCACTCCTGGTCGCGCAGCCGGGCGGCCAGGGAGGTCAGCGGCTCGGCCAGCTCCGTGTGCCCGAGTGCGCCCAGCCGGGCGACCGCCGCGTCGAGGCGGACCAGGGCGGGGGCGGTGCGCTTCAGATAGACGCCTTCCACCGCGCCGGCGAAACGGACGCACTCGGCCCACTCTCCGGCCTGGTCCACGTCCGGTCCCGGCTCGCCGACCAGGGCGAGAGCCTTCTCCAGGGCGGCGAGAGCGTCCTCGTGGGCGCCGGCGTAGGCGTTGACCCGCCCGTGTTCGTAGGCCAGCGCGCCGTCCAGGGAGCGGCCGTGCGCCTCGTGGCCGGCGGCACGCGCCTCGTCGGCGATCCCGCTCGCCTCGGCGAGGCGGGCGAGGGCACCGGTCAGGCCGTCGGGGCCCTGCTGCTGGGCCTGGAGGCGGGCGAGCTCCCGAAGGCAGCGGCTGAGCTGCTCGTAGCGCGGGGCACGGGCGTGGGCTGCGAGCGCTCGGCCCATGGCCTCACCCGCCCGCTCGAACTCTCCCGATTCGCCGAGGAGTACGGCCGTCTCCGCGGCGATCATGGCGTGGCTTCCGGGGTCGTCGTCCCAGCCGGCCGATTCGGCGGCGAGTGCGACGAACTCCGCCACGGCCGCCTTGAGGTCCTCCCCGGCGTGCAGGGCGCGGGCGCGGGTCAGGCGCAACTGCGCCAGGAGCCGGTCGTCCAGTTCGCCGGACGTGGCGTCCGGTTCGGCCAGGAGGGAGTCCAGCAGGGCGATGCAGTCCTCGACGCGGCCCAGGTCGAGGCTGAGCTGGGCCGCGTTGCTGTAGGTGCAGAACGCGTCGATGCGGCTGCCGTGGCGCAGGTCGAGCTCAGCGGAGCGTGTCAGGTGCCGCAGTGCCTCGTCGGGGCGGCCCAGGTACATGGTCGCCTGGGCCAGGTCGGAGTGGAGGCGGGCGGCGTCGACCGCGTCGGCCGGCCACGCGGCGGCGAGCCGCAGCCCTTCGGTGAGGTCCGCGTGCGCCGCCTGGGCGTCCTGCAGGCCGAGCTGCAGCCGGCCCCGCAGGCCGAGGGCGCGGGGCAGGTGCCACTCGGGGCCGTGTGCCTCCAGCCGCTCGCGGAGCGCGTCGATCTCGGTGATCGCGGCCGGCAGGTCCCCGGAGACGGCGTGGGCGCTGGCCCGCAGCAGGTGGGCGCCGGAGATCTGGCTCAGGACGTCGTGGCGGGTGGCGAAGGCGTGCAGCAGCTCCACCTCGGCGAAGGCCGGTGCGATGTGCTCCTCGCTGCCGGTCGTCTGCAGGCGCAGGCCGAGTGCGGACGCCCGGAGCCGCAGCAGGCGGCCCTCCTGGTAGGGGGCGAGGCCGGACGCCTTCTCGTGCAGCTGCACCACGGACGTGTGCGCCGCGGTCAGCGCGGCGGCCTTGGCCTCGGCCGTGTCCTCGCCTTCGGTGGGTATCCGGGCGGCGGCGAGCAGGGCGCAGGCATGGGCGACCACCGCGTGGCCGGGCGTCTCGGCGTCCTCGTAGAGGCCGGCGGCCTCCTCGTAGAGTGCGGCCGCGTCGGCGTACTCCTCCTTCTCGCCGGACCGGCCCGCCTCCTCGGCCAGCAGGTCCGCGCGTAGCCGGACCGGCGGACCGGCGGTGGGATCGTCGGGGTGGGAGTAGTCGCGGGCGGTGACCAGGGTGCGCAGCCGCGCCCAGCAGGCCCCCGCGTCCGGGTGCCCCTGTTCGTCCAGTGCCCTGGCCCGGGAGATGAGTTCGGACAACGACTCAGGGACGACGCCGGCCTCACGGCCGGCGGCCGGGGCCGCCGGGGCCATGTCGTCGAGGCTGCGGGGGCGCAGGGTCAGCTCCAGCGCCTCCAGGAGCGGGGCCCGCTCGAGTCGGGTCCTGCGGCGGCCGGCGTGGGCCGTGGTGCCGTTGCGGGTGTCGAAGCGGGCGGCGAGGTCGTCGGCGCGGCCCCGCACCTCGGCACGCAGGCCGGCCACCGTCCAGGCGCGGCCCGCGTACCCGGCGGCGGGCAGCTCGCCGTGGCCGAGGGACTCGACGCGGGCGAGGAGGACCTCGACCCCGGTGAGGAAGTCGAGCAGGTCCAGCGGCGAGTCCACCTCGTCGAGCAGGTTCCGGTTCTCGGCGAGCAGTTCCAGACCGCGGGCCTCGTTGCCGGTCAGCGCGCAGAACTCCAGGTGGCGGCCGACCTCCCCGGACATCGAGGGGTTGCGGCGGCAGCTCCGGTAGCCGGAGAGGTGCAGTACGCGTGCCCGGTCGGCGTGCCCGGTGCGCAGCAAGGGCAGCAGGGCGTAGGAGAGGGAGCGGTCCGGTTCCTCCTGGCAGGACTCCTTGCCGTCGAGTACGGGTTCCCAGGCTCGCAGCGCCCGTTCGTCGTCGCCCGCCCTGAGGTGGTGGAGGGCGCGCTCGCAGATCTCGCAGGCCTCGCAGTCGCTGAGCCGGGTCCGGGTGCGGGCCGCCCACAGCTCGTAGGCGAGGCCGGTGCCCTCTCCGATGTGGGCGGCGAGCTGGTACGCCTGCCCGTAGTAGGGCTGGAGGCCGAGCCCGGCCGTGGTGTATCGCTCGCGCATCTCCGTGAGCCACTGGTGCAGGGCGGTCAGAGGCATCTCGGGCAGTGCGCGCAAGGCGTTGGCCACCCACTTGAACCGCCAGAACAGCAGGTGGCGCAGGCGCTCGTCGAAGACGTCGGGCTGCTCGTCGAAGAGGGTGAGCAGGCGGGCGAAGACGACGGGCGACTTGCGGGGTTCGGAGCCGTAGGTGTACGACTCCTGGAGTTCGAAGAGCGCGTGGACGAGTGGGACGGGCTCCTCGAACTGTTCGGCCGCGGCGACGAGTTCCTCGGCGGTGACGGTGCGGGTGCGGCCGTAGGGGCGCCGGTCGTTCTCCTGCAGCGCCCGGTACAGCTCGTCGGTGCTCTGGGGGTGGGGTGCGGTGGTCATCGTCAGCTGTCCTTGCGGAGGGCGTGGGCGAGAAGGTCGAGGAACGAGCGGTTGATGAGGCTCGATTCGGCGGGCCTGAGCGGGCGCCGGGACAGCAGGGCGGCCTGCCCGTAGAGGGCTTCGGCACTGGTGCGTGCCAGTTCGGGCTCGTCGATGGCGACGGCGGTCCGGACCAGCGGGTTGAGCTGGTTGAGGATCAGCTGGGCGCGGGGGGCCTCCTGGCGCAGGGCACCGAGGATGTCACCCCACAGGCCGCCTTCCTGCTCCCGGGCGAGCTGTGAGCGGGTGCGCTCGTGCCGGGCCTCACGGCTGTCCACGAGGAGCGCGGGCGCGGAGGCCGGCTGGAAGGCGCGCAGCGCGACGTCGCAGTCGAAGACGGCGAGGGCGTCGCGGGCCCGGGCGAGGTAGGCGCCGGCGGCCAGTTCGACCTCGCGGTCGACGGGGTCGAGGTGGGCGGTGAGAGTCGCCGGGTCGAGGTCGTCGACCACGGCCTCGGGCCGGATCTCGGGCAGTCGGTGGACCAGTTCGCGGTCGTAGGTGTAGCCGCCGTTGACGACGCCGAGGCCGGCGGCCGAGGCGATCGCCGCGACCTGCCGGAACTCCTCCACGCTCGACGTGACGAGCACCGTGCGGTGGCTGCGGGCGAATGAGTCGAGGGTGGTGTGCCCGTCGGTGGTCTCGAACGGCAGCCAGGGCAGCAGCATCCGAAGGATCTCGTCGTCGTGCACCGCGAGCGACTTCACGGCCAGGTGGTGGGCCTGGAGGAAGCGGCTGAGCAGGTCCGGGTCGCTGGCGGCGGCTCGGGCGATCCACGCGCGGAGCCGGTCGGCGAGGGCGTCGCGGACGGCGGCGAGGGTGTCGTCCTCGTACAAGGACTCGCGGGACGCCGTCGGGCGCAGGCTCTCGGCGTCCACGACGCAACGGACGAAGAACGCCCACTCGGGCAGGATCTCTTCGGCCTGCTCCGAGAGCAGCATGCCCTTGATGTGTACGCGGTGTCCGTGTCGGCGTCCGGCGGGCACCGTCTCGGGCAGCACGCACGCGATGCCCTTCAGGCCGACCGCCGGGAGGTCGAGGTCGATGGTGTCCAGCGGCTCGAACCCGAAGACCTCCTGGCCGTACGCGGCCAGTGCGCGGGAGCGGGTGCCCGGCGTGGGGTACGAACGAACCCAGGGCGCCGGCTCGGGGTTGACGGACACACCCGCGCCGAAGGCTCCGTCGGTGAAGGTCACGGGGTGGCGCAGCAGGGATCCGTAGTGCTGGGCGAGCGCGTGGACCCGCGCCGGCTCGGTCCACTCGCCCGCGTCGGCACGCGGTGTCAGCGTGACGGTGGTGCCGGGGCCGGGGTGCGCGGAGGCGGGCAGGGTGCGGACGGTGTAGCTGCCGTCGCCCCGGCCCCGCCACTCCACGGCGGGCGCGCCCGGGGTGCGGGCGGAGCGGCTCACGACGTGGATCTCGTCCGCGACCAGGAAGCAGGAGAGCAGGCCGATCCCGAACTGGCCGATGAAGTCGCCGCGCTGGTCGGTGACGCTTCCCCAGCCCGGGACGGGTTCGGCCGACGGGGCTGCCGTGGCCCGCTTGCTGCTGCGGCCGATCGTGGCGAGGAAGGTGTGCACGTCGGCTTCGGTGAGGCCGACGCCGTCGTCCTCGACGCGTACGAGGGAGCCGTCGGCGTACAGGCGGATGCCGAAGGCGTCGGCGGGGGAGTCCGGTTCGAGGCCGTGTCGGGCGGTCAGCGCGTCCACGGCGTTCTGCAGGAGTTCACGGAGGTAGACGCGGGGGCTGGAGTAGAGGTGGTGGGAGAGGAGATCGACGAGACCGCGCAGGTCCACCTGGAAGGTGCGGTCGGCGCCGGCCGGGTTCGAGGCGGTGTCGGGCAGAGTCATGGGGCAGTCCGGGGTGGGAGGGGCGACGGGTGGGCAGAGCCGGGACCGGCGCGCGCTCAGGCGCGACGGTGGTGACGGGCGAACTGCTCCTCGGGTTCCGCGAAGTAGGTCCAGGGCCAGGTGGTGTAGGCGCCGTCGAGCACCTGGAAGACACGGCGGACCGTGTGCCGCTCACCGGCCAGGGACAGGGCCATGGCGAAGGTGTTGAAGTCGCTCTGCCAGCCCAGGCGCCGGACGTAGGCGGGATGCAGAACGCTGTGGTCGGCCGCGTCACGCAACTCTTCCCGGATCTCGGGAGTTTCGAGGCAGCTCTGGTCGTCGGACTCGACCCATTCCTCGATGTGAGCCATGGCGATCACGCAACCGAGCCCGTGTCCCTGCGGGGCTCGGGCGAACGCGTCACGGGCGAACGCCAGGGCCTGGCCGGGCTCGCCGCCCCAGCGGGGCTGTGACTGCGAGATCCAGGCGGTGTGGGTCTCCAGGTCCAGCGGGTCACGGCGCAGCGCGGCGTCGAGTCGGGTCTCGTTGATGCTGCGGTCCAGTGACATCCCCATGCCCGAGGTGAGGAGTTGGCGCCACGGTGTGACCCATTCGGGGCGCAACTCGGCGGCTTCGAGCAACTGGTCCTCGGCGATGTGGAGCCGCTCGTGGAACACGCGCCACTGCTCCTGGGTGACGTTCACGGCCCGCGCGGCGGTTCGGGCCTCCCAGCCCCAGCGGATGTGGCGCGCGCCGGAGATGAGCAGGGCCGTCGCCCGGTGCTCCTCGTCCTCCTCGACGGCCCGGCCGATCCAGTCCTGCACACCGTCCAGATCGGCGAGTTCACCGAGGACGCGGTGCTCGCGACCGAGATCGAAGGGGGCCAGCGCCGCCTTCACGTCTTCCCACTCGCCCGCGTCGGCCGCCTCCACGAGCGTGAGCACCCGCCTGTCGCCGAGGGCGCGCAGGTTGTACATCCCGTTCCTCTGCCTGCGCGGGACGGGAAGGGCGTGCGGATCCTCCGCCGGTCTGTCCTCGCCCCTGCCGAACAGCTTGCCGAACATGTCGCGCCCTCCCCTGGTCCCGCGTGATCTTCGCGTGCAGCATAAGCGGACCCACCGACATGAATTCCACAGGGTATTCACTGAAACTCCATGACTTCGGTTCGGTGGCGCCGCCGATGCCGCTGGGGTCGGCCAGGAAGGTGCAGCAGTTCGCGGTGTCGAGCCGGACACCGCCGCCGGCGACGAGAGCATCGAGGATCGCGACGGCCTGGTCGGTGTCGACGCGGGTGCCGAAGTCCGTGGTGCCCAGGACGACTTGGGGGTCGGTGTTCGTCATGCCCTCCATACCCGGACCTGGAGCGCGCGCCAGGTCAGGTGCGGACGGCGAGCAGTTCGCGACCCGGATCCCGGGTCATGGCCGCCCGTGTTCCGGCGGCCCGGCGCCCCGCATGCTTCGGGTACGGGACGGGCGGCGGGTGCGCGCTCCGGTGACCCGCACCGTCAGGACCGGGCGGTGGACCCGTCCGGGTCCAGGCGGGCGCCCAGGGTGGCGGCGAACTCCTCGGCTCGGGCCAGCTGGACCCGTAGCTTCTCCACCTGCTCGACCGCAGCCCGCTCGTAGAGGCGCACCCGCGCCACCAGCGCCTCTCGCTCGCCGGTATCGGGCACGCCGCCGGCGTCGAGACGGTCGGTGGCGTCCAGCAGGTCGCCCATCTGTTCCAGGGTGAAGCCGAGGGGCTTCATGCGGCGGATGACCATGAGCCGGGAGACGTCGGTCTCGGTGTAGAGGCGGAATCCGCCCTGGGAGCGGGCCGATGGGATGACCAGGCCCGATTCCTCGTAGTGACGGATGGTGCGCAAGGACAGTTCGGTCCGTGCTGCGACTTCGCCGATCTGCATGTGTTTGTGGTCCACGCCCTTGGCCCCGGTCCTTCTCGTCGTGTCGGTCCGCGTTCCGTGCGACGCACCGAAGTCAACTCTAACGTTAGGGTAGAGTTGTCGTGGCGAGGGTGGCCCGGCTGTCCCGTCACCTGCCTTCCGGGGCCGATGGTGTTCCCGGGCAAGATCCGAGCCCTGCGGGAGAGAGCGGTGCGTGTGCCCGTGACGTCGACCGCCACCGTCTGCCCGCCGTGACCCTCCGCGACCGGACCTGAGCCGCCGGGCCATGAGCCCGCGCCTGGCCCCCGCACTGATCTTCCTTCCCGACTTCCCGGCCCGCCCCGCAGGCCGTCCGCGGGGTGCCGGCCCGGTCCCTGCGCGCTTCCGCACGCCCTTGCCTGTCGGCGGGCCGTGCCCGAGTACGACAGGTTCCCGCTTCCTTGTCTTCTTCCGTTGTGACCCCCGCTGCGCGGCTGCGTGGACTGCGTCCGGACTGGCTGGGCGACCCCAAGATCTGGCGCACCGAGATCCTGGCAGGCCTGGTCGTCGGTCTCGCCCTGATCCCCGAGGCGATCTCGTTCTCGATCATCGCCGGGGTGGACCCGGCCATCGGACTGTTCGCGTCGTTCACCATGGCCGTCGTCATCTCGGTCGTCGGCGGACGGCGGGCGATGATCTCCGCCGCCACCGGCGCCGTCGCCCTCGTCATCGCCCCCCTGAACCGCGAGCACGGCCTGGGATACATGATCTCCGCCGTCATCCTGGCCGGGATCATCCAGATCGCCCTCGGCGCGCTCGGGGTGGCGAAGCTGATGCGGTTCATCCCGCGCTCGGTGATGGTCGGCTTCGTCAACGCACTGGCGATCCTGGTCTTCATGGCCCAGGTGCCCGAGGTGCGCGACGTGCCGTGGGCGGTGTACCCGCTGCTCATCGGCGGGCTCGCGCTGATGGTGTTCTTCCCGAAGGTCACCCGGGCGATCCCGGCGCCGCTGGTCTCCATCGTCATCCTCACCGTCATCACGGTCGCGGCCGGTATCGCCGTGCCGACGGTGGGTGACAAGGGCGAGCTGCCCTCCTCCCTTCCGGTGCCCGGTCTGCCGGACGTGCCGTTCACCATGGACACCTTGACGACGATCGCCCCGTACGCCTTCGCGATGGCACTGGTCGGTCTCATGGAGTCGCTGATGACCGCGAAGCTGGTCGACGACATCACCGACACCCACTCCTCCAAGACCCGCGAATCCGTCGGCCAGGGCATCGCCAACATCGTCACCGGCTTCTTCGGCGGCATGGGCGGCTGCGCCATGATCGGCCAGACGATGATCAACGTGAAGGTGTCCGGTGCCCGCACCCGGCTCTCCACGTTCCTCGCCGGTGCCTTCCTGATGGTGCTGTGCATCGTCTTCGGACCCGTCGTCTCCGACATCCCGATGGCCGCCCTGGTGGCCGTGATGGTGATGGTCTCGTTCGCGACGTTCGACTGGCACTCCATCGCACCGAAGACCCTCGGGCGGATGCCCGCCGGTGAGATCGCGGTCATGCTCATCACCGTGGTCGTGGTGGTGGCCACCGAGAACCTCGCCGTCGGCGTCGTCGTCGGATCCGTCACCGCGATGGTCGTCTTCGCCAGGCGCGTCGCCCACCTCGCCCGTGTCACGTCCGTCACCGACCCCGACGGAACGGTCGTGGTGTACTCCGTGACCGGCGAGCTGTTCTTCGCCTCCTCCAACGACCTCGTGGGCCGGTTCGACTACGCCGACGACCCGGACAAGGTCGTCATCGACCTCTCAGCCGCCCACATCTGGGACGCCTCCTCGGTGGCCGCACTCGACGCCATCGAGACCAAGTACGCCCAGCGCGGCAAGTCCGTCGAGATCACCGGGCTGAACGAGCCGAGCGCCGGCCTCCACGCCAAGCTCACCGGCGAACTCACCGGTCACTGAACCGCCGGACCGCCGTGCGTCCCGGATCCGCGACCGCGACGCCCTCGTCCCCGCGCGTGACGGGCACCGAGACCGGGCCGTCGGCCGTGATGCCCGCAGTGGGCACAACCGTCGCCCCGGATCGCCTCCGCGCCACGCGGAGAGGACGGACCCGGATCAGCTCCCCGGCGTGAGGGCCGTGGGCCGGTTCCGGGTCCGTCGCCCCATAGGGTGACTCCATGTCTGTCACGCTGAGTTCCACCAAGACCCGCGCCGCCCTGCGCGCATCGGCGCGCGTATCGGGCGAGTTGATCCTGGTCCTTGTCATGACCGCGTTGGCAATGTGGGTGCTGGGGCGCATGTGGTCGGTCGTCTGGCCGCTCATAGTGGGCTTGTTGCTCACCACTCTGACGTGGCCCGTGACGCGGTTCCTGCGCCGCCGCGGATTGCCTCCGGCACTCGCGGCCTCGCTGGTGACCGTGCTGTTCCTCCTGGTCGCGGGTGGAGTCGTGGCACTGATCGCGGTTCCGGTGGCCTCCCAGTCCGGGGAGTTGGCCGACGGCGTGGTCGAAGGGATCCAGCGGGTGCGTGAGTGGGCCTCCGGACCCCCGCTCAACATCGGTGACGATCAGATCAGCAGTGCGTTCGACACCGCGACCGCCCGCATCCAGGACAGTCTCGGCAGCATGGTGACGACGGTCGTCACCGGGGTGGGCACGGTGGTCAACGGCGTGGTCACCGCCGTCCTGGCGGTCTTCCTGATGTTCTTCATGCTCAAGGACGGCCCCAAGTTCCTGCCGTGGCTCGCACGTCAGCTGCCCGGCCGGTTCGCCAACGACGTTCCTGCCGTGGCGTCGCGCGCTTGGGACACCCTGGGCGGGTTCGTGCGCTCCCAGGCCTACGTCGGCCTCCTCGACGCCGTCCTCATCGGCATCGGCCTGTGGATCGTGGGCGTACCCCTGGTGCTCCCGCTGGCGGTGCTGACCTTCGTGGCGGCGTTCGTGCCGATCGTCGGAGCGCTGTTCGCCGGCTTCGTCGCCGTGCTCATCGCCCTCGTGTCGAACGGGCCGACCGACGCGCTGATCGTGCTGGCGATCATCATCGGGGTGCAGCAGCTCGAGGGCAACGTGTTCCAGCCCATGATCCAGAGCCGCGGACTCGGACTGCACGCCGCGGTGATCCTGCTGGCGGTGACGTTGGGCGGCAGCCTGGCGGGCATCGTGGGCAGCCTCCTCGCCGTGCCCGTCGCCGCGCTGATCGCGGTGGTCTGGAACTACCTGCGGGAACAGCTCAGCGAGGTGCGGCAGGAGCCGGAGACGGACGGCTCGGCTCGATAACGCAGCCCCGAGCCGTTCCGGTGACCGGAAAGGGCCGGCGCCGGCCGACGGTCCCGGGAAGTCCGGGAGCCTCGGAGCCGGGCGCCGGCCCAGGTGATCAGAAGCGGCCGCCGGGGAGCACCGTGAACGTGGCGGGACCGGCCGGCAGGTCCACCGTGTACTGGCGCAGGTAGGTGTCCAGGTACGGGGAGCGGGCGCCTCCGGTCGCGATGTCGTCGGCAGGGTCGTCGAGGTCCAGCCGGAGCCGAGCCTTCTCGACCTCGACGGTCTCGCCGGAAGGCGTGTCCCGCCACGATCCGGTCCGGATGGTCCCGATCTCCACCGCCAGGACGTGCCCGGCCGCCAGGGTCCAGTCCGTGGCCTTGAGGTCGACCGTCAGTCCGCCCGTGCTGAGCAGCGACACCTGCTCGTCGAACATGACGGCGGTGCCGTCCGGGGCGACGTCGTACAGCTTGAGCATGACGTTGCCCCTGCCCTCGGCGGTCAGGGAGATCCGGGGAGTCCCCGTGATCCGCACGGTCTTCCTGAGCGGTTCGGACCACACGAAGAAGCTCGACGTGACCGCGCCGGACTCCTGCAGCAGGGCCTGCCCTTCGGCCAGTCCCTCCGGTGCCGCCCGGTCGGTCGCCGGGGCGTTCTCCATGTCCCACTCGCCCGAGGGCTCCTCGCGGTCGCGCGGGTCCGGCAGGCCGGACGTGGGCAGGGCGGCAAGGGTGGAGAGGCCGCCGTCGTCCACGTACGATCCGCTGCCGAGAGGGAGCGTGACGGAACGTTCCACCACCGGCCACGTCTTCTGGGCCCGCCAGGCGCCGGTGGAGTCCTCGACGGAGTAGGCCGGGTAGCGGACCGCGGGCCGGACGCCCTTGAGGTACTGGTCGTAGAAGGAGAGGGTCTCGTCGTACCAGCCCTCACGCCCCATGGACAGGCGTCCGTCGCTGGTGCGGTCCCCGCCCCGGACGTGTTCCCACTGACCGACCCAGCCACGCTCGGGGCCCCTGTGGTTGTCCAGGTACTCCTGCATCTCCTCGGGCTTCGTGTTGTTCTCGATGAAGCCCTGCGTCACGAAGAGCGGGGTGTCGGTGCCCCTGGCGGCCTTCGCCATGTCGCGGGAGGTCCAGAACTCGTCGTCCTGGTCCGCGATCCGGTAACCGGCCGCATTCCGCGTCAGGCACTCCGGATGGGTCTCCTCGTAACGGGAGTTGGCCAGATAGCGCGGGTCGTCGTCCGGCAACTGGTCGAGTGTGGCGATGGAGTTGTAGGCCTGGGCGGTGCCGGTGACGTTCGGACGCGGTACCCCGTTGGAGTAGATGTACTGGTACATGTCCCAGACGGGCTCCTGGGCGACGACGGCCTTGAGCGCGCGTTGGTCCAGGTTGTTGCCGATGAGACCCGTCAGCGCGTCGTAGGACTTGCCGTACAGGCCCACCGAGCCCGTGGACCAGGGCTGCTCCGAGGCCCAGTCGATCGCGGCCTCCACATCCGCCTGCTCGCCGGGGCCGCCCCAGTCGAGGCAGCCGGTGGAGCCGCCGAAGCCGCGCAGATCCACCATGACGAAGGCGTAGCCCTCGTCGAACAGGTCGGTGCCCTCGACGAAGTCCTGGAAACGGTCGGACGGACCGGTATGCGTCCAGCCCTCCGCGCCCGACTGGCCGGAGTGCCCGAAGTACGGGCCGACCGACAGGATGACGGGCACCTTCGCCCTCTTCGGCAGCCCCTCGGGCAGCAGCACGTCCGCGTGCAGTTCGGTGCCGGACCGGTCCGACGACGGGAAGTAGTGCTGTGTCCAGAGGGAACCCTCCGGGACGCGGTCGTTCTGCTCGTGGGTGACGGGGGTGGTCGCGGTGGCGACCGCTCCGGTGCGGCCCTGCGTGGCAGCGGGCCCGGAGGCGGCAGCGGGCCCGGCGGACATGCCGGTCGCGGCGAGGGCGGTGACGAGGGCCGAGGCGGCCCATCTGGCTGTGCGACGTGCTCTCACATGCTTCTCCCGGCTGGGTGGATACGGGGTTTCGCAGTGGTGCAGGCCGAGCAGCGGCCCTCGGTCCGCCCCGAGGGGCGTGAGAGTGGTCGCGCACATCCGCGGAGCTGGATCACTGTCGCGGACGCGCACCGGAGCCGACGGCGGAGGAGTCTATGATCACTCCGCGCAGGCTTCAACACGCAGGTGTGTCCCGCGTGTTACCGATACGAGCGACGGGGACGACGCACGCGCGGGCTCCGGCCGTCCGACCGGAGCCCGCCCGCCGCGTCTCAGCGCCGGGTGCGGACCAGCAGGTACACGAAGTACGGCGCACCGATGACGGCCGTCATCAGACCGGCGCCGAGCTGGGCCGGGGCGATCACCGTGCGTCCCACCAGGTCCGCGAGGCAGACCAGGACGGCCCCGAGCAGCAGCGCGACCGGGACCACCCGTGCATGACGTCTGCCGACCAGTGCGCGGGCCGCGTGCGGGGCGACCAGTCCGACGAACGCGATCGTGCCCGCGGCGGCGACCGCCGTGGCACTGAGCAGGACGGCCACCACGAGGAAGCCGAGGCGTGCCCGGGGGAGCCCGAGGCCGAGGAGGCGCGGGGTGTCCTCGTCGAGCGCGACGAGGTCCAGTTCCCGTCGGCTGACCACCGCCACGACGATGCCGACGCCGAGCGCCAGGGCCACCGGCAGCGAATCGGGCACGGTGCGCCCGTACGTCGACCCTGACAGCCAGGTGAGGGCCTTCGTCGAGTCGAAGGGATCGCTGAGCACGATGACCAGGCTGATCAGCGCCGCGGCGGCGGAGGACACGCCCATTCCGAGCAGGACCAGCCGGTTCTGCCGGAAACCGCCCCGGGCCGCCAGCCCGAAGACGATCGCCGCGGCGACGGCCGCCCCGCCGAACGCCGCGCCCGCCACCTCCCACGAGCCGGCGGACTGCGCGGTGGTGACCAGCAGGACGGCGCCGAGCCCGGCGCCTCCGGAGACTCCCAGCACGCCCGGTTCCGCGAGCGGGTTACGGGTCACGGCCTGCACCAGGGTGCCGGACAGGGCGAGCGCGGCACCCGCGAGGAGTGCTGCGGAAACCCGGGGCACCCGGGTGTCGAGGACGAACGTGACGACCCGCCCGGCCCTGCCCTGCGCCCAGTTCATGACGTCGCCGAGCAACAGCTTCGCGTCGCCGATGAGCACCGCGGTGAACAGCAGGCCCACGAGGACGAGTACGAGCGCCACCACGGTGACGAGGAACGCCGTCCGCCCGGGTATCCGCAGCCGGTCCGGGGCCTCCGCCGAGGCCGTGTCACGGGTACGGAGCGCCATGACGACGAGGAACACCCCGCCGACGACGGTGGTGACGACGCCGGTCGGCACCTCCACGGCGGTGTCGGCGGGCACGACCGCCCGCAGGAGCACGTCCGAGGCGAGCACGAGAGCCGCTCCCACGAGTCCTGCCACGGGCATGCTCACCCGTGAGCGGACGAGCCCACGGAACCGGCGTGCCAGCGGCCGGACGAGCGCGGGCGCGCAGAGGCCGACGAAACCGATCGGGCCGGCGACCGTGACGGCCGCCGCCGAGAGCAGGGTGGCGAGTACGACCGCGGTGACCCGGGTCCCACGGACCGGCACACCCAGTCCCCGGGCTGCGTCGTCACCCAGGGCCAGGGCGTCGACCCGCCGGGCGACGAGCAGCAGCCCGATGATGCCCAGGGCGATGACCGGCGCCATCTGTCGGACTCCGTCGAAGCCGTTCTGCCCGACGCTTCCCTGGTTCCACTGGTAGAGACCCTCGGTCTCCTGGGGGAACAGCAGGAGCAGCGCCTCGGTCACCGCGTTGAGGCCCAGCATGAGGGCGGTGCCGGCGAGCACCAGACGGACACTGCCCTTGCCGAGCCCGGACACCCTGAGCACGAGCGCCGCGGCGGCGAGTCCGCCGATGAAGGCGGCGCCGGACGAGGCCAGGAGCGGGAGGGTGGTGCCGGTGACGGCGAGCACGCCGAGAGCGAGGTAGGAGCCGGCGTTGACGGCCAGGGTGTCCGGTGAGGCGAGGACGTTCCGGCTGATCGCCTGGAGGGCGGAGCCGGCCATGCCGAGGGCCAGCCCGACGAGCACGGCGGCGGCCATCCTCGGCAACCGGGAGGCGATGACGACGGAGGCGTCCCCCGCCCCGGCGTTCCCGGTGAGCGCGTCCCAGACCTCCGACGCGCCGACGTCGGCCGTGCCCTGCGTGATGTCGACGGCGGCGAGGACCGCGACCAGCAGCACGAGCGCGGCCGTCACGGCGACCGCGCCCGTCGTGGCCGCGGCGGTGCGGTCACGGCCGACCGCGGTCTTGTCGATGACGGCCACGGTGCGCTACTTCGTCAGGGCGTCGACGAGGGAGTCGGCGTACGCCTCCATGGATCGCGGACCACCGAACATCCAGACGCCGTCGGGCAGCCGGTGCACGTTGCCGTCCTTCACGAAGGGCAGCGACTTCCACACGGCGTTCTTCGCGAGGTTCCCGGTGAACGGGTCGCCGTCGATGTCGTTCACGATGTACGGGAACTGGACGTCGCCGAGACCGGTGAGTCCTTCGACGTCGGTGGTGGCGAGGCCGTAGCTCTTGTCACCCTCCACGGTCCAGGCGTTCTTCAGGCCGAGCTGCTCGTTGACGGCGCCGAGGAGGGAACCGCCGGTGAAGGCGCGGACCGAGACCTGGTTCGACGCGACGTACCCGTCGGCGGTGGCGATCTCGGCGCCGCCGAGTCCGGCGTCCGCGAGGGCCTTCTTGCCGTCGGCGAGGGTCTTCTCGAACTCCTTCTTGACGGTGTCGGCCTTGTCCTCCTTGCCGGTGGCCTTCGCGATGAGGTCGAGGCCGTCCGTCATGGTGCCGATCTGGTCGGCCGCGTCGGCGGAGCTGATCTCCAGCACGGGGGCAACCTTGCGGAGCTGCTTCACCACCGCCGGGGCGAGGTCGCTCGTGGCGACGACGAGGTCGGGCGCCAGAGCCGCGACGGTGTCGATGCTCGGTTCGCCGCGGGTGCCGATGTCCTTGGGGCTGCCGGTGAGCGGAGCCGCGGTGTTCCACGTGGTGTAGCCCTTGATGTCCGCGACGCCCACGGGGTCCACGCCGAGTGCGACGAGGTCCTCGACCACGTTCCACTCGGTGGCGACGACCTTCGTGGCGGGGCCGTCGAGGGTCACCTTCGTGCCCTTGGCATCGGTGAGGGTGATCTTCCCGGCGGGCTTGCCGGCGGCCGCGGTGTCGTCGGTGGACGGCTCGGTGGTCCCACAGGCGGCCAGGGACAGGGCGGCGACGGCGACGGTGGCCGAAGCGAGGAAGTGGCGTCTCATGAGGAGGTGCTGAGCCTTTCGGATCTGGAGTGGTGGCGGCCCATCGCGCGGGTGCGCAGCCGGCCGGTCGAAGGGTCGGAGTCCACGTCGATACGGATCCCGTAGACGTCCGACAGAAGTTCCGGGGTGAAGACGGCCTCGGGTGTGCCGTCGGCGACGATGCGGCCCGCGTGCAACAGCGCGACGCGGTCGGCGACGGCCGCGGCCTGGTCGAGATCGTGGAGGACGACGCCCACGGCGATGCCCTGGTCGTCGGCGAGGTCGCGCATCAGGTCGAGGAGTTCGACCTGGTAGCGGAGGTCGAGATAGGTGGTGGGCTCGTCCAGGAGCAGGACGCCTGTCTCCTGTGCGAGACAGCTCGCGAGCCACACGCGCTGGAGCTGTCCGCCGGAGAGCTGTTCCACGCCCCGCCCGGCGAGTTCCGCCACGCCGGTGAGTCCGAGCGCCCGGTCCACCGCCGCGGTGCCGCGGGGATCCGGACGGCCCCAGCGGCCCCGGTGGGGGTAGCGGCCGAAGTCGACCACGTCCCGGACGGTGAGCCCGCCCGGCGTCGAACGGGACTGTGTCAGGAGGGCGACATGACGCGCGAAGTCGCGGGCGTTGAGCGCGAAGCCGTCCGTGGCGCCGTCCGCGCCCGTGTCGACCGTGAGCGAGCCGGTGCGCGCGGGCTGCAGCCGGGCGAGCGTGCGCAACAGGGTCGACTTCCCACTGCCGTTGGGACCGATGAGGGCGGTCACCTCGGCGGGCCGCAGGCTGATGGCCGCGTCGTGCACGACATCGACCCGGCCGTACGCCACGGTCACCCCGGTGGCGGACAGACCGTGGCCGGGCGGACCCGGCACGGTGGTGGACACAGGGGTGTCCACAGCAGGGGAAGTGCTCTCACCAGCTCTCATGGCTATTAGGTTAGCCTGCCCTTATGCCGTTTGTGGACGGGGGTGCTCCGTTATGGGAGCGCACTCCGGGGGGAGTGAGCGGCCCTCCGTGTCAGTTCGTCCGCCGGAGTCCCGCGATCAGGAGCCCGACCATTTCGCGCGCGTCGTAGCGGGGGTTGTTGCCGGCGCCGGCGCAGAGGCCGCCGACGCCCCGCATGAGTGCGTAGGCGTCCATACCCGGACGGATCTCATGCGAAGCGGCGGCGGCGTCGAGCAGTTGGGTGCACACGGGCACGAGCCGCTCGACGAAGTAGGAGTGCAGGGGGTCGAAACAGGGGTCGTCCGACTGCAGTACGGAGGCGAGTCCCTGCTTCGTGACCACGAAATCCACGAAGTGGCCGATCCACCGCCCCAGGGCGTCGTACGGACTCACGTCGGTGGCCAGGAGGGCCGGGCCGCTCCCGGCGAGTTCCTCGACCTGGTGCCGGTAGACGGCGACGATCAGATCGGCCCGTGTCGGGAAATGACGGTAGATCGTCGCCGTCCCCACTCCTGCCGCGGCCGCGATGTCGCGCATCGGTGCCTCGACGCCCGAGGTGACGAAGACCGAGGCGGCCGCGTCGAGCAGGACCCCCGCGTTGCGTCGCGCGTCCGCCCGTTTCGGCCTGGGTGCGCTGCTCGCGCCTCGCTCGCTGCCGCTCACTGTTCTGTCTCCTCCGCTGCGCGCCGGCTAAACGGGGCGCTGTCCCGTATGTTCGATCCGGGACGCTGTCCCGCTTGTCATCATGGCAGACCGGGGCGGCAGTCGGCCGCATCCGGTCCGCGCGCCGTACGGGGTCGGACCTCGCGCCCGGTGCGGCAGGCGCGAAGAACTCGAAGGAAGACCTTTCATGAGCGCATCAGACATGGCCTCCCCGGCCGCAGCCGTCGGGGCGTCCACCCCCGTCGTATCGGTGAAGCCGGTGGTGCTGGAAGCACCGGGCCGCGGCGAGGATCTGCACGTGCGCGTCTCGGCGCCGGCGACCGGCGGCGATCTGCCGATCATCCTCTTCGCGCACGGCTACGGGTCGTCCTACGACGGCTACGGACCCCTGGCCGACTTCTGGGCCTCGCACGGCTTCGTCGTGATCCAGCCGACCCATCTCGACTCCAGGACGGTGGGCCTCGCCCCGGATGATCCCCGTACCCCTCGGACCTGGCGATTCCGCGTCGAGGACATGAAGCTCGTCCTCGACCGACTGGATGTTCTGGAGGCCTCCGTTCCCGGTCTCGGCGGCCGGCTCGACCGCAGTCGCATCGCCGCCGCGGGCCACTCCTTCGGCGGCCAGACGGCGGGCAACCTGCTGGGCCTGCGCGTGCGCGATCCGCTGAGCGGAAAGGAGGAGGACCTGTCCGATCCGCGGATCAGGGCGGGCGTGCTGCTCGCCACCGCGGGGAAGGGCGGTGCTGATCTGACCCCGTTCGCGGCCGAGCACTTCCCCTTCATGAATCCGGACTTCGCGCACATGAGCACCCCGGCCCTCGTCGTCGTGGGGGACCAGGACGACTCGCCACTGTCCGTCAGGAGGCCGGAATGGCTTGCCGACCCGTACTTCCTGAGCCCTGGTGACAAGAGTCTGCTCACCGTGTTCGGGGCGGAACACTCGCTCGGCGGGATCCCCGGCTACGAGGTGAAGGAGACGACGGACGAGAATCCCGGACGCGTCTCCCTGATCCAGCGGGCCACGTGGGCCTACCTCCGCCATGCGCTCGACATCGAGCACACGAGCTGGGCCGCCGTCCGCGAGGCGCTTTCGGAGAGCGCCGCCCCCGCGGGCCGGATCGAGTCCAAGTCCTCCTGAGGGGAGGCGGATCCGCCGTACCGCGTGGCGGGGCGTCACGGCGGCACGCCGGAAGGCGCTGACGTCGTGACGCTGCCTATCGACACCTCGGGGAGGGGAGCTTAGGCTGACCTAAGCAACATCGGGTCACTCCATCGGCGTGCCCGCGTTCCGAGTCAGGGGCGCAGGGGCCAACTACCCATGATCCGACCGCAGATCAAAGGGATATCGTACGTCGACATGAGCGCGACTGCAGTGGAGCGTCCCGTGTCCAGGGGTGCGACCGAAGGCCGCCGCGGACGCGGTGCGGGCTTGTGCGTGCTGGTGGCGGTGCTCGTGATCGGGGCGGCCGTTTCCCTGGCCGTCGGCGCGCGTGCGTTGAGCCCCGCGGAGGTGTGGCACGGACTGTTCGCTGCGCCGGACGGCGACCAGCGCCTCACCGAGATCCGGCTCATCGTGCGGACGGTACGGGTGCCCCGGACCGTGCTCGCGGTGATCGCGGGCGTCGCCCTGGGGATCGGTGGGGCGTTGATCCAGGGCTACACACGGAACCCGGTCGCGGACACCGGGCTGCTGGGTGTGAACTCCGGTGCCTCGTTCGCCGTGGTGACCGTCATCGCACTGTTCGGCTTCGAGGACCCGCTCCAGTACGTCTGGTTCGCCTTCCTGGGGGCGGCGGTCTCCGGTGTCGTCGTGTTCGGGCTGTCGAGCATCGGAAGGGGGGCCGGCAATCCGCTGACCCTCGCCCTGGCGGGCCAGGGCGTCACGGTCTTCCTCGCGGCCATGACCACGGCGGTGGCGCTGTCCGACCTGAAGTCACTGAACGCGCTGCGGTTCTGGAACGCGGGGTCGGTCGCCGGGGTCGGCTTCGACGTCATCTGGCCGGTGAGCGCGTTCATCGCCGTCGGCGCGGTGCTGGCACTGACCACGCTGCCCTCCCTCAACCTGCTCAACCTGGGGGACGACGTGGCACGGGGGTTGGGTGTCAACATCGCGCTGAGCCGGACGGTCGGCATCGTCGCCATCACCCTGCTCGCGGGGGCGGCGACCGCGGCATGCGGCCCCATCGCGTTCCTCGGGCTGATGGTCGCCCACGTGGCCCGGTACCTGACCGGCCCGGACTACCGCTGGCTCGTGCCGTACGCGGGCCTCCTCGGCGCCGCCGTCCTTCTGCTCTGCGACATCGTGGGGCGTCTGGTGGTGCGGCCGGGAGAGTTGGACGCCGGTGTCGTCGTCGCTCTTCTCGGCGCCCCGTTCTTCGCGGTTCTCGTGTGGAGAGGAAAGTTCAGGAGCGCATGAACGGGACCACAGTGGTGAAGAGGCCGGTGGTGCCCGGTGTGCGCGTCGGCCGGGTGTCGTTCGTCTGGCGGCCCTGGATCGTCTCCGTGACGTCGCTCCTGGCGGCAGCCGTCTTCCTGGTGTTCTGTCTGTCCATCGGGGTCGGGGACTTCCCCATCGGTCTGTCCCGGGTGATCGCCACGCTGCTGGGCCGGGGCGAGCAGGTCGAGGAGTTCGTGATCATGGATCTGCGGATGCCGCGTGCGCTTGCCGGACTTCTGGTGGGGATCGCGCTGGGGGTGTCCGGGGCGATCACCCAGTCCATCGCCCGTAATCCGCTGGCCAGCCCGGACATCCTGGGGATCACCGGTGGCGCCAGTGCCGTCGCGGTGTTCCTGGTGACGGCGTCGGGCGGGACGGCCGCCGCGGTCGTCGGCACCGTGGGTCTCTCCGCCGCCGCGCTCGCGGGCGGCCTCGGGACCGGGCTGCTGGTGTACTTCCTCGCGTGGCGGCGCGGGATCGACGGCTTCCGGCTCATCCTCATCGGCATCTCGGTGACCGCCGTGACGGAAGCGGTCACCACCTTGCTCCTGACCTCGGCCGACATCAGGGACGTGGCCCGCTCACAGGCGTGGCTGGTCGGCTCGCTGGACAACAGGTCGTGGGACGAGGTCGGCGTGGTGTTCTGGTGCACGCTCGTCCTCATGGTGGTCGTGGCGGGCGCCGCGTTCCAGTTCAAGCCGCTGCATCTCGGCGACGAGGTGGCGGCGGGGCTCGGGGTCCGCTTCTCGAGGGTGCGGGCGGTCCTGCTGTTGTGTGCGGTCCTGCTGGCAGCGGCGGCGGTGAGCGCGGCGGGCCCGGTCCCGTTCGTGGCGCTGGTGGCCCCCCAGGTGGCGATGCGCCTGGCCCGGTGCCCGACGCCGCCCCTGGTGGCTTCCGGCCTGGTGGGCGCTCTGCTGCTGATCGGCGCGGACCTGACCGCCCGGTCGGCCCTCCCGATCACGCTTCCGGTCGGCGTGGTCACCGCCGCGATCGGCGGCCCGTTCCTGGTGTACCTGCTGGTGCGGGCGAACATCAGGAACAGTTGACGAACAAGACCGTACGGAACGGGACGACGGGGGAACCTGTGGGCGCTCAGCACATCGTGAAGACCGATGCCGCGGTCGAGGACGTCGCGCGGCTTGCGGCCAGGGGCATCACCGTGGGCTACGGCGGCCGGACCGTCATCGAGGGCCTCGACGTGTCGGTGCCATCGGGCCTGATCACCACGATCATCGGCCCCAACGGCTGTGGGAAGTCGACCCTGTTGCGCACGCTGTCGCGGTTGCTGAAACCGGCAGCGGGGGCGGTCGTGCTGGACGGGGAGGACATCGCCGGGCTCAGGACCAGGGACGTGGCGAAGAAGCTCGGTCTCCTGCCGCAGGCCCCGGTCGCTCCGGAAGGGCTGACGGTGGCCGACCTGGTGGCGAGGGGGCGGCATCCGCACCAGAGCTGGCTGCGGCAGTGGTCGTCGGACGACGCCACCGTCGTCGAGCGCGCGCTGACCATGACCGGGGTCTCCGAGCTGGCCGACCGCCCGGTCGACTCGCTCTCCGGCGGGCAGCGCCAACGGGTCTGGATATCGATGACGCTCGCTCAGGGGACCGACCTGCTGCTGCTGGACGAGCCCACCACGTACCTGGACCTGGCGCACGCGATCGACGTACTCGATCTGGTGGACGACCTGCACGAGTCGGGCCGCACCGTGGTCATGGTGCTGCACGACCTCAATCTGGCCACCCGTTACAGCGACCATCTCGTCGTCATGCGCGCCGGGTCGATCCTGGCGCAAGGGCATCCGCGCGACGTGATCACGGCGGAGCTGCTGCACGAGGCGTTCGGGCTGCGCGCCGAGGTGATCGACGACCCGGTGGGTGACCGGCCACTGATCGTGCCCATCGGGCGTACGCACGTGCGTCCCAACTGATGTTCAAATAAGGGAAACGGGGAGAGTTAGGCTAGGCTAACCTCACTGTGTACGGATAAGGTTTGGCTGCCCTGGGACAGGGCGTAACGGACAGCGCGAAAGCAGGGGATCCCGGATGCTCTTCCATAGATCGACGTCTCCGAAGCCATGGCGGCGGCTGGCGGCGACACTCTCCGCCGTCACCCTCGGCGTCGGCCTCCTCGCGGGCTGCGGCTCCGACACGGCGGACGACGCGGGCGACAAGGCTCCCGCCGCCGCCGGCGGCGCGTTCCCGGTGACGGTGGAGCACGCGTTCGGCTCGACGAAGGTGACCAAGGCTCCCGAACGGGTCGTCTCCGTCGGTTACACCGACGACCAGGCCATCCTCGCGCTCGGTGTCAAGCCGGTCGGCATGGTCGACCAGTACCCCAACCCGGCCGGTACGTCCCCCGACATCAACACCCAGTGGCCCTGGGTGAAGGACAAGTGGGGCGACGCCCGTCCCGAGGTCGTGATGAGCAACGGCGACTCGGGCCCCAACTACGAGAAGATCGCCTCCCTGCGGCCCGACCTGATCATCGCGGTCTACTCCGAGATCGACCAGGCCGCCTACGACAAACTCTCGAAGATCGCCCCCACCGTGGGCCGCACCAAGGGCGAGAAGGAACTCTTCAGCGCCCCCTGGCAGGACAACGCGGTCCACATCGCCAAGGCGCTCGGCAAGGAGGACGAGGGCTCCGCGCTGGTGAAGGGCATCGACGACAAGCTCGCCGCCGCCGCCGAGGCACACCCCGAGTTCGCGGACCAGACAGCCGTCGCGCTGTCCTGGTACGAGAACTCGGTCGCGCCGTTCACCACCACCGACGTACGCGGACGGCTGATCACGGGCATCGGTTTCAAGGGCGCGACGAAGATCGACGAAATCGCTGACGGGAAGTTCTACACCAAGCTCTCCCCCGAGCGCGTCGACCTGGTCGACGTCGACCGCGTCTTCGTCATCAACGACAAGGCCGACCAGGAAGCGCTGAAGAAGTTCGAGCTCTTCGCCAATCTGTCCGCGGCCAAGGAGGGCAAGGTCTCCTACCTGCTGGACAGCGAGGGCCCGGCGGTCGGCGCGGCCATGTCGCAGGGCACCCTGCTCTCCCTGCCGTACGCGATCGACCAGCTCGTGAAGTCGGTCGACCAGTGAGGCGTACCGCCGCGGTGCGCCACCGGCCCGACCTGGTGCCTGAGTGAGCGGTACCGGCACACGCGTCGCCCCGGCCGTCCTGCGCACGGCGGCCGGAGGCGAGTCCACCCGGTGGGTCGCCGCGCGCTGTCGAGAGGTGCCGTGGCTCACCGCCGCCACCGCTCTCACCACGGTGGCCGGGGCGGCGCTCCAGGTGCTCCCGGTGCTCCTGCTCGGCAGAGTGGTCGACGGCGTCGTCGAGGGTGACGGGCGCTCCGTCCTGGTCACGATCGGGGTCCTGATGGGGGCCGCCGCGCTGCTCGGCGCGGGGGTCACCGCGGTGTCGACCTATCTGATCGGGCGGCTGGGCGCGGACCTCCTCGCGCGGCTGCGGGAAGCCGCGGTCCGGGCGGTGCTCGGCATGCCGAGCGCACGGATCGAGCAGGTCGGCCGGGGAGACGTGCTGTCCCGGGTCGGCGACGACGTGGCCGTGCTGTCCAGGGGCATCCGCACGGCCGTCCCCACGGTGTTCTCGGCGGGCGTGCTCGTCGCCATCGCCACGGTCGGCATGTTCGGCCTGGACTGGCGGCTCGGCCTGGCGGGAGCGGGCGCACTCCCCGCCTACGGCCTCGCCCTCCGCTGGTACCTGCCCCGCTCCGCGCCGCTCTACCAGCGGCAACGGGCGGCGCAGGCCGATCGTGCGCAGGCCCTGATCAGCGGTCTGAACGGGATAGACACCGTCCGGGCCTACCGTCTGGAGGGCGCCTTCCGGGAGAAGGTCACCGTCAGGTCGTGGCGCGTCCGCGAACTCGGCATCGACGTCTTCCGGATCTTCGGCCGGTTCGTCGGCAGGGAGAACCGCGCCGAGTTCATCGGGCTGGTCCTGATCCTCGTGGTGGGGTACGTCCTGCTGGAGGCCGATGCCGCGAGCCTCGGCGAGGTGGCGGCGGCACCGCTCATGTTCCACCGGCTCTTCACCCCGCTGGGCGCCATCATGTTCACCTTCGACGAGGCGCAGAAATCGGGTGCGAGCCTCACCCGGCTCGTCGGGGTACTGGGGGAGACGGCGGAGGACCGGCTGGTGGGAGACCCCGCCGTGGCCCCCGCGGCCGACGTGCCGTACCCGGTGACGGTTGAGGGCCTGACCTTCAGCTATCCCGGGGCCGGGGAGCCGGTCCTGCGAGAAGTCAGCCTGACGATCCCGGCCGGAGGCTCGCTCGCACTCGTGGGCGCCACGGGCGCGGGCAAGTCGACCCTGGCGGCGCTGATCGCGGGCATCGGAATCCCGCAGGCCGGGGTCGTGCGTATCGGCCCGAACGACCTCGCCGCCCTGGACGAGGCGGGCGCGCGCGCTCTGGTGAGCATCCTGACCCAGGAGACGCACGTGTTCTCCGGGCGGCTCGCCGACGACCTGCGGTTGGCCGCGCCACAGGCGACCGACCCCGAGCTGATGGGCGCGCTGCGCACGGTCGGCGCCGACCACTGGGTCGACGCACTCCCCGAGGGGCTGAACACCGCGGTCGGCGAGGGCGGCGAGCGGCTGGACGGCACGAAGGTCGCCCAGCTCGCGCTGGCGCGGCTGGTGCTGAACCGGGCGCCGGTGGTGGTGCTGGACGAGTCGACCGCCGAGGCCGGCAGCGAGGGCGCCGCCGAACTGGAGCGGTCCGTACGGGCCGCCTGTGCGGGCCGGACCACGCTGTTCGTGGCACACCGGCTGACCCAGGCCATGGCGGCGGACCGGATCGCCGTCCTGGACGCGGGGCGCGTGGTGGAGCAGGGCACGCACGAGGAGCTGGTGGCTCTCGGCGGCGGGTACGCACGACTGTGGCGGGCCTGGCGCGAGGGCAGTGAGACATCCCTGAGTTGAGATCGGTCCAACTCTCGTACGGTGGAAGGACGATGAGTCTTCGATGGCGTTCCCGACTGCTGGTTCCGTGCTGCTCTCTCCCACGAGCCTGAGCGACCTGCGCAGGCGAACCGGAGAATACGGCGACCGGACCCTCGCCGAGGCGTGTGCGATCGGGCTGTCGTACTGGGCGACCGGTACCGGCCCCGACGGCATCGACCTCACCTCCGGCACCCTGTTCGCCGATGTCCTCCGGTGGGTCGACAACGGAGGCTCCGCGCCCGCCGGCTGGGCGGTCGGCGCCGACAACCGGAGCATCAGCACCCCCGAAGGCGTCCCGCAGGCCGACGCGCAGCTCGCGCTGGACGATCTGGCCGACTTCCCCGACCAGACCATCGGCACCATCGGCCCGGTCGGCGCGGCGGCGAGGCTCGAAACCCTGGCCGAGTGGAACGACACCGGGGCCGGACGAGTCCGCCCCACCGTCGTGGAGATGTTCCTCGAGCAGGCACGGAACAGGCCGGACGCCGTGGCGATCGTCGACGACGACCGGTCACTGACGTACCGTGAGGCCGCCGCGCACGCCGCCCAACTGGCTCACCACCTGATCGGACGAGGCCTCACCGCCGAGCAGGTCGTCGGGATCTCGCTGCGCCGCTCGGCCGACATGGTGATCGGGCTGCTCGGCGTGCTGCAGGCAGGGTGCGCCTTCGTGCCGCTCGATCCGCAGTGGCCCGCCGAGCGCCGAGCCGTCGTCGTCGAGGACGCGGGCATCGTGCTCCAGCTCAACGACTCGGGTGAGCACCCGGAGGGCGAACCGCCGGCCGTGGCCGTCGATCTCGGCGCCTGGCTGTACGGCACCTGCCCCACCGACGGGACCGGGGTCACCGTGCCCGGCACCGCCCTGGCGTACGTGATCTTCACGTCCGGGTCGACCGGCCGGCCCAAGGGCGCCATGATCCGGCACGAGGCGATCAGCGAGCGCCTGCTGTGGCAGTCCGAGGAGATCCTGGGCTTCGGCCACGACGACGTGTCGCTCTTCAAGGCGCCGTTGTCCTTCGACATCTCCATCAACGAGATCTTCCTGCCGCTGGTGCGCGGCGGCAGACTGGTGGTCCTGCGACCCGGCGGCGAACGCGACCCCCACCACCTGCTGAGCGTGCTGTCCGACCGGCGCGTCACCTTCACGTACCTCGTGTCGTCCATGCTGGACGTCCTGCTGGAGATGGCGGGCGACTCCGGGCGGCTCGACAGCCTCCGGCACGTGTGGTGCGGCGGGGAGGTCCTGACCCCCGAACTGTACGAGCGCTTCCGCACCCGGCTCGACATTCCCATGTACCACGGATACGGCCCGGCCGAGACGACGATCGGAGTCTCGCACGTCATCTACCGCGGTGCGGCGGAACGCCTGTCGACCTCCATAGGCAAGGCCAACCCCAACACCCAGCTGTACGTGCTCGACGACGAGCTGCGCCCGGTCCCGGTCGGCGTCGGCGGCGAACTGTATGTCGGCGGCTTCCTCCTGGGCCGTGGATACGTCAACGCGCCCGGCCTGACCGCGTCCCGGTTCGTCGCGAACCCCTTCGCCGCGGACGGGTCCCGGCTGTACCGGACCGGTGACCTCGCCCGGTTCGCCCCCGACGGGTCACTGGACTTCCTCGGCCGTGCCGACAACCAAATCAAGATCCGCGGCATGCGGCTGGAGATCGAGGACGTCGAACTCGGCCTGGCGGAACACCCCTCCGTACGGCACACCTGCGTCGTCGCTAAGAAGAACACGGCGGGCGGCACCTACCTCGTCGGGTACGTCGTCCCGGCCACGGGCAGCGAGGAACTCCGGGGCGACGAGGTCAGGGCGTGGGCCGCGGAGCACATGGTGGAGTACATGGTGCCCACCCACATCGTCGTGCTGCGGGAGTTCCCGCTCACCGCGAACGGCAAGATCGACCGTGGTGCGCTCCCCGAACCCCGCGTCGGCAGCGGCACGTCCGTCCCGCCCACGACCGAGAACGAGCGCGCGGTGTGCGCGGCGGTCGCGACCGTGCTGCGACTGGACGAGGTCGGTGTCGACCAGGACTTCTTCCGGCTCGGCGGCGACAGCATCCTGGCGATCTCCCTGCTGAGCGCGCTGCGCGGCGTGGGTCTCCACGTCACGGCACGGCAGATCTTCACCCACAGCGTCGTGGGGGCGCTGGCGGCAGTCGTGAGCCGGGAGGACGTCTCCGCCTCGGAACACGGCGACGCGGAGGCCGGGCCAGTCGTCGGACCGCCCATCGTGCAGTGGCTCGGCGAGACGACGGACGCGATCGACGGCTTCGTGCAGTCGGTCGTGCTGAACACCCCGGCGGACCTGACCGCCGACGCCCTCGACGCGGTCCTCACCGCCGTCGTCGGGCGGCACGCCATGCTGCGGGCCCGCCTCGTGCGCGGAGACCGCTGGAGCTTCGACATCCCGGAGGCGGACCACGCCGTCCCCGACCGGCGGACGAGCGACCTGCCGCTCGACGTCTGCGTCGCACGGGCCACCGAAGCGCTCGACCCGGACCGCGGCGTCATGCTGAGCGCCGTCTGGCGCCGCGAGGCACGCCAGCTCGTCCTGGTCGTCCACCACGTGGTCGTCGACGGCGTGTCCTGGCGGATCCTGATGGAGGACCTGGCCACCGCTTGGCGGCAGTACACGTCGGGCGCACCGGTCGATCTGCCCCCGGTGGGCACCTCGTTCCGGCGCTGGACACAGGTGCTGCAGGGCACGGCCTTCGCGTCGGACCGCGCGGCCTTCGAGCGTCCCCTGCCGGCGCCGGACGCACCGGTGGGCAGGCGGGCGCTGTCCGCGGCCGACACCGTCGCCCGTGAACGGACCCGGACCGTCGTGCTGGGGCCCGGGGACACCGCCGCGCTGCTGGGGGAGATACCCGCGGCGTTCCACGCGGGCGTCAACGACGTCCTGCTGACCGCGCTCGCCGTGGCCCTTTCCCGGTGGCGCCGTGATCTCGGGCAGGACCAGACGTTCGCGCACATCGAGCTCGAAGGGCACGGCCGCGAAGAGCGGTTCGTCGCGGAGACCGCCGGTTTCGAGCCGGACCTCTCGCGGACCGTGGGCTGGTTCACCACACTGTTCCCGGTCGTCGTGGACCCGGGCGCGACGACCGACCCCACCGCACCCGCCTACCTCACCGCCGCGCTCAAGGCCGTCAAGGACGACCTCGCCCGGGTGCCGGGCAACGGCCTCCCCTACGGGGTGCTGCGCCACCTCACCGACACCGGCCTGGACACGCCCGCCCCGCAGGTGCTGTTCAACTACCTGGGCCGCTTCGACTCCGACACCTCCGGGGACTGGCAGTTCGCGGGCGCCACGGGGCAGCTGGGTGAGAAGCGCGATCCGAGGATGCGTCTGCCACGCGCCCTGGAGTTCAACGCGATCGCCGAACCCGCCGCGAACGGTGCGTACGAGCTGGTCACCACCATCTCCTGGCCCGACGGGATGTTCACCGACGAGGACACCGCGGCCATCGGCACGTATCTGACGGAAGCCCTGACCGGGCTGGCGGCGCTCGACCACGGCGGCCATTCCACGAGCGACTTCCAGGTGCCGCTCACACAGGCGGACGTCGACGCCCTGGACGGACCGGCTCTGCGCGACATCCTGCCCCTGACCCCGTTGCAGGAAGGCCTCTACTTCCACTCGGTCTTCGACGACGACGCGACGGGCAGCTACGTCGAACAGCAGCTGCTGACGCTGGAGGGCGAGGTGGACGCCGCCCGGCTGGCAGCGGCGGCGACCCGGCTGCTCACGCTCCACCCGAACCTGGCCGCCCGGTTCGTCGCGCTCGCCGACGGCCGGGTCGTCTCCGTGCTGGAGAGCGGGGTGGAGGCGCCCTTCACCACACTGGACCGCCCCGGCATCACCGACGCCGAGATCCGGGAGCACGCCGAGCGGGACCGCCGCGCCGGGTTCGCCCTGGCCACGGGCCCGCTGATGCGTTACACGCTCATCCGCGCGGGCTCCGGCAGGAACGTCCTGGTGCAGACGGTGCACCACATCATCGCCGACGGCTGGTCGGTACCGCCGATGCTCCGTGCCCTGCTGGCCGAGTACCACACCCCGGGAGCCCTGTACCCCCTCGGCGGCGGCTTCCCCGACTACGTACGCCGGCTCGCCGCACTCGACGACGACGAGAGCGACCGGGTCTGGAGCGATCAGCTCGCCGGACTCCCCGGCCCCTCCCTGGTCGCCGACGGACACACCCCCTCCGACAGCTTCGCCGACACCGCCGAGGAGCCGGAGGGCGACCTCGACACGGCGGTCCGCTCCGCCGGGGTCCCGCTGAGCGTGGCGGTGCACAGTGCCTGGGCCGTCACCCTGGGCGGCATCCTGCGGAGCAGGGACGTGGTGTTCGGCTGCACGGTGTCCGGCCGGGACGCCGACGTTCCGGGTGTCGAGGACATGGTGGGTCTCTTCATCAACACGATCCCGCTCCGCGCCCGTTGGACCCGTGACACCACGGCGGGTGACCTCCTGGCCTCCGTACGGGAACACCAGAGCGCGGTCCTGGCCCACCAGCACGTCTCGCTGGCGAGGATCGCTCGCCGGGCCGGGAACGGCACACTGTTCGACACCCTGGTCGTCTTCGACGTGGCGACCGACGTGGGCGCCCTGCGGCGGCCCGGAGACGAACTCGCCGTGACCGGCATCGTGAACGAGGGAGCCCCCCACTACCCGCTGACCCTCGTCGTGGAGCGCACACCCACCGGCCGTCCGCGCTTCAACCTGATCTACGACGCCGAGCTGGTCAAGGAGCCGACAGCCCGGGCGATCCTCGGCACGTTCACCCGGACCCTCGCCGGACTGCTCGACCACCCGGACTCCCGCGTCGAGGGGGTGGCGCCCGACGACGCCCGGGCCCCCGCACGCGTCGCCCCGACGAGCCTGGGCGAACTGTTCGACGCCGCCGCGCGGCGCGACCCGGAGGCCACCGCCGTCACCCACTGCGCCCTCGACGGGACGACGCGGTCGTTGACCTACGGCGAACTCGCGGACGCGAAGAACGAACTGGCCGCCACCCTGCGCGGGGCCGGTGTCGGGCCCGGCCGCCGCGTCGCCGTCGCCGTACCGCGCTCCCCGGAACAGATCGTGGCCCTGCTGGCCGTCGTCAGCGCGGGTGGCGCCTACGTACCGCTGGACCTCGCCTACCCGGACGAACGCCTGGAGTACATCCTCGCCGACGCCGCCCCCCAGGTCGTCCTCGTGGGCCCCGGGCAGCGGAACCGCTTCGCGCAGGTGCCGGCCCGCGTGCTCGTGATGGGCGAGGAACCGGAACCCCGGGGCGCACTGCCCCCGGCGGCGACGGAGTCCTCACCGGGGTGGCACGATCCCGCTTACGTGATCTACACCTCGGGTTCGACCGGCAGGCCCAAGGGCGTCGTCGTCCCGCACTCCGCCGTGGTGACCCTGCTCGCCAACACGCAGGCGGACATGGGGTTCGGCCCGCACGACGTGTGGGTGCAGTTCCACTCCTACTCCTTCGACTTCGCGGTCTGGGAGCTGTGGGGCGCGCTGGCCCACGGCGGGGAACTGCTGGTCCCGGACTACGGGCTGACCCGCTCCCCGGTGGACTTCCACCGTCTGGTCCGCGAGCGCGGGGTGACCGTGCTCAACCAGACCCCGTCGGCCTTCTACCGGTTCATCGAGGCCGACCGGCATTCCGGCCACCCCGTCACGGCCCTGCGCCGGGTCGTCTTCGGGGGCGAAACGCTGGATCCCGCGCGACTGCGCGGCTGGGCGGAGCGGCACAGCACCCGTTCGCCGGAGCTGGTCAACATGTACGGCATCACCGAGACCACCGTCCACGTCACCCACCGCGTGCTCACCGACGAGGACCTCGGCGGTGACGTCAGCCCGATCGGCGGGCCGATCCCCGGTCTGACCACCCATCTGCTCGACGACCGCCTCCGGCCTGTCCCTCCCGGCCGGGAGGGTGCCATTTACGTCGCCGGTGACCAGGTGTCGCTCGGCTACCTCGGCAGGCCGGGCCTCACCGCAGGCCGGTTCGTGGCGAACCCGTTCGCGGCCGACGGCTCCCGCATGTACCACACGGGCGACCTCGCCCGCCGTACGCTCGACGGCGAGCTGGAGTTCACCGGCCGCGCCGACGACCAGGTACAGCTCAAGGGCTTCCGCATCGAGCTGGGCGAGGTCGAGTCCGCGATCCGGGGGCTCGACGGCGTGGCCGACGTGGCCGTCACGGTCGCGGCCGACGGCGATCACCTCGTCGCGCACCTCGTCGGCCGGGAGCCGGGCGACCTGACGGCCCTCCTGACCGCGAAGCTGCCCGCGCACATGGTCCCCGGCCGCGTCCTCACGGTCGACGCCCTGCCGCTGACGGTCAACGGCAAACTGGACCGGAAGGCACTGACCGAGCGTGCCGCAGAGGACGACACGCAGGGCGCCGCGGCGAGTGATGCCGTACTCGACGCACTGGTCGGCGTCTTCGCCGAGGCGCTGCCGGGCCACGCCGGCGTGGACGGCGACACCGACTTCTTCAGGGCCGGCGGCGACAGCATCGTCGCCATCACGGTGATCAACCGGGCCAGAGCTCTCGGACTGCCGATCGCGCCACGGGACGTCTTCCTCCTGAAGACACCCCGCGCACTGGCCGGACATCTGCGCACCCGCGCCCCACAGGCCGCGGTGGCCGAACCGGCCCCCCGTGAGGACGGCCCGCTGACGCCCACACCGATCATCCTGCGCCAGCGGGAACTGGGCGGCTCGCTCGCCCGGTTCGCCCAGGCCAGAACGCTGGTGGCGGAGGAGGACACGGGGTTCGCCGATGCAGGGCGCGCCGCGAACGCCGTCGTGGCCGCACACCCGGCGCTGCGGATGCGGCTGCACGTCGAGCACGGGGTGTGGGCCCTGCGTACCGAGCCCACCCGCGAGGTCACCGTCGTCCGGACGGACACGACCGACGCGACGACCGCCGCGAACGAGGCCGCCGGGCGGCTCGATCCGGAGGCCGGGAAGATCATCGCCTTCTCGTGGCTGGAGCCGAGCCGGACCCTGGTCGTCGCGGTGCACCACCTCGCCGTCGACGCGGTCTCCTGGCTGATCCTGCTGGACGACCTGGCCTCCGCGATGCGCGGGGCGACGCTGCCCGCGCCGACCACGCCCTACGCCGCGTACGCGGAGGCGCTGAGTTCGGGATCCGCCCACGCCACCGGCGACCTCGGGCACTGGATCACCACGCTCCAGGCGCCCCCGCTCCTGGCCGTGCCCGGGACGCTGCGCGAGACGTCGGCCGTGCTCGCACCCGAGGTGAGCGACCGGCTGACCCGCACCGCGCCCGCCGCGCTCGGCATCGGACTGACCGAGCTCCTCTGCGGCGCGCTGCGCACGGCGCTCACCCGGATCCAGGACTCGCCGGCCGATCTCGCGATCGATCTGGAGCGGCACGGCCGGGTACCGGTCCTGGAACACCACGACTACACCCGCACCATCGGCTGGTTCACCTCCATCGCCCCCGTGCGCCTGACCGCCCACACGGACCCCGTCGCGGCGGCACGCGAGGTCGCCGAGCGCCAGCCCGACGAGCGCGGGCACCTCGCGTACGGGCAGCTCCGCTACCTCGACCCGCAGACGGCGCCCCTGCTGAGGACCCGCCCGCAGGTACTGTTCAACTACCTGGGCCGGGGGAGCGAGTCCGAGGTCCCGCACCTCACCGGCGGCGACCAGGACAGTCCGTACGCCGTCGAGGTCAACGCCTGGACCGATGGGGCCACCGGAAGCCTCCACGCGGACTTCGTCCTCGCCGACGGCGTCCCCGACGAACTGACCGCGCACTGGCAGCGCGCACTGGAACACCTCGCGCACGCCGCCACGACGGCCGAGCGCACCGCACCGGTCACCCCGCTCCAAAGAGGCCTGTTCTTCCAGGCCGAGATGGCCGGTTCGGCCGGACACTACGTCGCACAGAGCTACTTCGCCTTCGACCGCCGCCTGGACACCGACGCGCTGTCCGAGGCGATGGCGTACGTCATCGCGCGGCACCCGGTGGTGGGCGCGGGCTTCACCACCGACGACGACGGAAACCCCGTCCAGGTGCTCAGGGCCGGGGTGCGGGTCGGCGTCCGAACGGTCCGGGCGGAGACGGACGCGGACGTCGACACCCTGCGTGCCACGGACCGTGACACGGGCTTCGACCCGGGCGAGCCGCCGCTGATCCGGCTGACCGTGGTACGGCTGCCCGGTGGGCGCGACGGCCTGCTGCTGAGCTACCACCTGCTGCTCTGGGACGGGTGGTCCCGGGAGATCCTTCTGCGGGACCTGTTCGATGCCTACCAGGCCGTCCTCGCGGGCGAGAAGCCGGTCGCGGTCCCGGCGGTGCCGGGCTTCGAGGAGTACGCCCGGGCGCTCGACGCCAGGGACACCGCCGTGTCGGAGCGCTTCTGGGCGGAGCACCTGGCCGGTCTCAGCGGCCCGACACTGCTGGCCGGACCGCGGCCCTCCTTCTCCGACGACCTTCCCCGCGCGCTCGTGCACACGCTGTCCGCCGCCCGGTCGGACCTACTGCGGGACGCGGCCAGGACGCACGGCGTCACACTCAACTCGGTGCTGACCGGCGCGTTCGGCCTGCTGCTGGGCGCGCACACGGGCCGCGGCGACGCCGTCTTCGGTGTGACCGTCTCAGGCCGGGAGGGCGAGGGCCTGTCGGACATCGTCGGCGTGCTGCTCAACACCGTGCCCCTGTGGACGCGCGCACGGCCCGGCGACACGGTCCGGGAGTACCTGCGGGCCGTCCAGTCGACGAGGGTCGAGGCGATGGAGCACGAGCACCTGGGACTCGGCGAGATCCAGCGCGCCTGCGGACACGACACCCTCTTCGACAACCTGTTCGTCCTCCAAAACTTCCTGGACATGGACGCCTTCGCGGAGATGAACTTCAGGCACGGCATCACCGAGGTGAAGGCCGACGACTCCACCCACTACCCGTTCACCTGGGTCGTCACCCCCGGAGACCGGCTCACGGTCAAGCTGGAGTACCGGGACGGAGACGCCGGAAAGGCCCGTCGGCTCGTCGACGACTACCTGCGGGTGCTGGAGGACCTGGCCCGCTCGACCGGGCCGGTCGGCACACTGCGCGGCCTCGGACCGGAACCCGGGCCCGCCGCACGCACGGACATCGGCACGGACACGGTCGTCGACCGCTTCGACCGGGCGGCGGAGCGCGACCCGGAGAGGGTCGCCCTGGTCGCACACGGCTCCGCGCTGACCTTCGCCCAGCTCCGCGACCGCAGCCGCTCGGTGGCCGGTGTGCTTGCCCGGCGCGGGATCGGCCCGGAGAGGACCGTGGGCCTAGCCGTCCCGCGCTCCCTCGACTCGATCGTGGCCCTGTTCGCGGTGCTGCGGACCGGCGCCGCGTACGTTCCGCTCGAACTCGACCATCCGGACGAGCGGATCGCCGCGATCGTCGACGCGGCACGACCGGACGTGATCCTCACGGTACGCGCGGTCGCGCCCCGGCTGACCGGCGACCTGATCGAACTCGACGGACCCCTGCCCGGGGGCGAGCCGTACGTGACCTTCGAGCCGGACGCCCCGGACCGCCTCCGGCACCCCGCGTACACCATCTACACCTCCGGATCGACCGGGAAGCCCAAGGGTGTGGTGACCGAGTACGCCGGTCTCACGAACATGCTGATCAACCATCAGCGCCGCATCTTCGAGCCGGTGCTGGCGGAACACGGACACCGGGTCTTCAGGATCGCGCACACCGTGTCGTTCGCGTTCGACATGTCGTGGGAGGAGCTGCTGTGGCTCGCCGACGGCCATGAGGTGCACATCTGCGACGAGGAACTGCGCCGCGACGCGCCCCGGCTGGTCGAGTACTGCGCGGAGCACGGGATCGACGTCATCAACGTGACCCCCACCTACGCCCAGCAGTTGGTGGCCGAAGGCCTCCTCGACGACCCCGCACGCCGTCCTGCCCTGGTGCTGCTGGGCGGCGAGGCCGTCACCCCGGGACTGTGGAACCGGCTCGCGGAAACCGAGGGGACGGCCGGCTACAACCTGTACGGGCCCACCGAGTACACCATCAACACCCTCGGTGTCGGCACCTTCGAATGCCAGGACCCGGTGGTGGGCGTGGCGATCGACAACACCGAGGTGTACGTGCTCGATCCATGGCTCCGGCCCCTGCCGGACGGCGTCCCCGGAGAGCTGTACGTCGCGGGCATCGGCATCGCGCGCGGCTATCTCGGACAGCCCGCTCAGACGGCGCACCGCTTCGTCGCCTGCCCGTTCGGGGAACCCGGCGAGCGCATGTACCGCACCGGAGACCTCGTCGTACGCCGGCCGGACGGGAACCTGATGTACCTCGGCCGCACCGACCAGCAGGTCAAGATCCGCGGTCACCGGGTCGAACCGGGCGAGGTCGAGGCCGCGTTCACGGCTCATCCGGCGGTACGTTTCGCCGCCGCGGTCGCCCAGCCCGACCCGCAGGTCGACGGGGCGTACCGACTGGCCGCCTACCTCGTGCTGAGCGGCGGCGACCTGGCGGCGGTGGCGGCCGAGGTGGGCGCCGGTCTGCCGGACTTCCTGCGCCCGACCCACTACGCCCAGGTCGACGGCATCCCGCTGACCGTCAACGGGAAGGCCGACACCGAGGCACTGCCGGAGGCCAAGCCGCTCGGCGTGCTGACCACCGGCGGCGAACGCGCCCCGGAGACCGGGACGGAGACCACCGTCTGCGAGTTCTTCGCCGAGGCCCTTGACCTGGACGACGACGAGGTGAGCGCGGTCAGTGACTTCGTCTCCCTCGGCGGGCATTCCATGCTGGCGGTGCGGCTCATCGGGCTGCTCCGCCGGGAGTACGGTCCTGTGATCACGATCCGTGATCTGCTCACCCTTCGAACCCCGGAAGCGATTGCCCGCCATCTTGATGACAACTCCTGACACGAAGCGGCCCCGGCCGGGGGCCGGCATCCTCAAGACCGCGCTGCGCCGCAACGCGGGCGCGGTGGCCGGGGGCACCGTCCTCATGGGCCTGTACCAGGCGGGTGAGACCGCCTTCCCCATCGCGCTCGGCCTGATCGTCGAACACGCGTTGCGGCATCGCAGTCTCGGTGCACTCGGCCTGTCCGTCGCGGCGCTCGCCGTGATCATCACGACCGTGTCGCTGTCGTGGCGGTTCGGGATGCGCGTCCTGCAGAAGGCCAACACGACCGAGGCACACCGCTGGCGGGTACGGGTCGCCGCCTGCGGGCTCCAGCCGGTGGCCAGGGACGTCGACCTGAAGTCCGGCGAGGTACTGACCATCGCCACCGAGGACGCCGACCAGACCGCGGACATCGTCGAGGTGGTGCCCCTGCTCGTCAGCTCACTGGTGGCGGTGGTGGTCGCGTCGGTGGCGCTCGGCCTGGCCGACCTCCGGCTCGGCCTGCTCGTGATCGTGGGAACGGTCGCGATCCTGTCGATCCTGAGCGTGATGTCCCGGCGGATCGGCTCCAGCACCCAGGAGCAGCAGGCCCGGGTGGCACGGGCGGGCGCCAAGGTCGCCGACCTGATCACCGGCCTGCGTCCGCTGCACGGCTTCGGCGGCAACCACGCGGCCTTCCACTCCTACCGGAAGGTCAGCACGGAGGCGAAGCACCAGGCGGTCACCGTCGCCCGGGTGAACGGCGTCTACGCGGGCGTCGCCCTGGGGCTCAACGCAGTACTCGCCGCCGCCGTGACGCTGACGGCCGGCTGGCTGGCGTACGAGGGACGGATCACGATCGGGGAGCTCGTGATGGCCGTGGGCCTGGCGCAGTTCATCATGGAACCGCTCAAACTGTTCTCGGAGATGCCCAAGTACGTGATGATGGCCCGCGCCTCGGCCGAGCGGATGGCACTCGTCCTGTCCGCGCCACCGCTGACGGCCCCCGGCGAGGAACGCCCGGCGCCGGGCGGGGACCTCGAGATCGACGGTGTCTCGTACGGCTCCCTGGACGGTCTCACCTTCCGGGTGCGCGCCGGCGAGTTCCTGGCGATCGCCCCCTACCAGCCACGAGCCGCGGCCGACCTCGCGTCGGTCCTTGCGGCGAACGTCCCGCCCGAGGCGTACGGGGGCGTGGTACGGGTGAGCGGGCGCGCGCTCACGGAACTGTCGGTCGAGGCCCTCCGCGAGCACATGCTGGTGAACCCGTACGACGGGGAGATCTTCGCCGGCAGCCTCCGCACGAACATCGATCCGGCGGGCACCAGCCGGATGGTCCCCGAGGCCGTGGAGGCGTCCCTCCTGACCGATGTCGTCGCCCTCCACCCCGAGGGACTCGACCACGGCGTCCGTGACCGAGGGGCGAACCTCTCCGGGGGGCAGCGCCAACGGCTGTCCCTGGCCCGCGCCCTCGCCACCGACTCCGACGTCCTGGTCCTGCACGACCCGACGACGGCGGTCGACGCGGTCACCGAACAGCTCATCGCGCGTAACATCGCCAAGCTGCGGGTGGGCCGCACGACCGTCGTGATCACGAGCAGCCCCGCGCTGCTGGACGCCGCCGACCGCGTCCTGGTCCTGGACGACGGTGCCGTCACGGCCGACGACACGCACCGCCACCTCCTGGCCACCGACGAGGAGTACTGCAGGGCCGTGGCTCGGTGACCCCTACCGGGCGAGGGCCCAGGCGACATCCCTGAGCAGCGCGTGCCGCCAGCCCGCCCGGTCATGGGCCGAGGCCGACCGTGAGACCCGCACGGTCGCACCGGCCTGCTCGGTCAGCGCCTCGACCGGCTCGCAGTGGGGGAGCATCCGCTGCTCGTGTTCCCCCACGTCGAACGCGATCCGCAGCGCGGACAGGTCCGGACGCTCCCGCAGCCGAGCGGCGACGGCTCCGCCGGCCGGGCCGTCCAGGAGGTCCGCCCGGTCCTGGGCCCCGGGCGCCCACCAGAACGACGGTGACTGGCAGGCGACCCGGGACACCAGGTCGGGGAACGCCAGCGCGGCGTACATCGCGCTCAGCCCACCGAGGCTCTGCCCCGCGACCACCAGCCGGTCGCAGTCGGCAGGCACACCGGACTCCGCGACCAGCGGCAGCAGTTCGTCCCGCACCGCCTCCCACAGCTCGGGTCGGCACCCGAACTCCGCCTCCCTGTCCTTGGAGGGAAGGAAGACGAGGGTGACGGGGGGCATGTCACCGGCGGCCACGGCCGAGTCGAACGCGGTCGTCGCCGGATGGAGGTACAGCCAGTCGTCCCCGTCGAGCAGCAGCACCACCGGACCGCCGCCGCCTGCCGGGTGGACCCGCACGGTGCGCCGTCCGCCGAGCCGCTCACTCGCCCAGCGGATCCGGGTACGCGGCAGGGGCAGGACGTCGTCGGTGCGGACGGCCGGCCAGTGCGGCTGGGGCGGGGCGTCGGGCGTCGCGACGACCGACCGGTCGCCACCGGCACCCACCGGGTTGAACGGGTCGGCGTACGCCCCGTCGGCCGCGAGGAACTGATAGGTGACCCGCAGGCGTGGGGGCATGCGGACCTCGGCGTACCAGCAGTCGGTGTCCTTCCACCGGACCAGGGGCACGGGCTTCGACCAGCTCTCGAAGCCTATGCTCGCCGGCGACCCCCGCCGGAGGAACAACGTCACCCAGCCTCCGCCATCGGCAGGTACGGACGACGGCGCCCGCGCCGCCGTCCAGAACTCCTCGGTGCCGGGCCCGCCCTCCAGCCCGAACCGGGCGAACGCGTTCTCCGTACCGGCATCGAGGCCGACTTGATCCGTCACCGGGCGCACGAGTGTCTCCTTGGATGGCACAGGATGAAGAGCTGATGGCACATCAGTGGGATGCGCCGGATCCGGCGGTGGCGCCCACGTCCGTGACGACGAGGCGGGTGGTCCGGTCCCCGTCGCTGTCGGGAACCACAGTGGTGCCGAAACCCGTCCCGTCCAGGACGCCGCGCAGGACTGCGTGAGGCACTCGGCCGTCGAGCACGTGCGCGCTGCGCACGCCGCCGCGTACGGCCTGCAGGCACCCTTCCATCTTGGGCAGCATGCCGCTCGCCAGCTCCGGCAGCAGCGTGTCCAGGGCGCCGGCGGTCAGCCGCTCGATCACCTCGGTGCTGTGCGGCCAGTCCGCGTACAGCCCTTCCACGTCGGTGAGTACCACCAGGCGCTCGGCGTCCAGGGCCACGGCCAGCGCCGACGCGGCGAGATCCGCGTTGATGTTGTAGACCTGCCCGTCCTCGCCGCGTGCCACGGGGGAGACCACCGGGATGTGCCCCTGCTCCAGAAGCGCGCGCAGCATGCCCGGCCGCACGTCCACGACCTCGCCCACGAGACCGATGTCCACGGGGCGTCCGTCGACCCGGGCCGCCCGTCGTACCGCCGTCATCGTGTGCGCGTCCTCGCCCGACAGCCCGACCGCGAAGGGCCCGTGGACGTTGATGAGGCCGACCAGGTCCCGTTGGACGCGCCCGGTCAGCACCATGCGCACCACCTCCAGAGTCTCCGGTGTCGTCACCCGCAGGCCCGCCTCGAAGCGGGTCTCCAGGCCGAGGCGATCGAGCATGGCGCTGATCTGCGGGCCGCCCCCGTGTACGACGACGGGGCGCAGACCTGAGCGCCGCAGCTCCACGACGTCCTGTGCGAACGTCCGCTGCAGGTCGGCGTCGACCATGGCGCTGCCGCCGAATTTGACGACGACCACGTCACCCCGCTGTTCCTCCGGCCCACCGAGCGACCCGGTGGACGGAGCCACTTCCACGCGCTGTGTGTCGGCCGGTCTCATCTGTCCCTACCCCGTTCCCTGGCTGCGCGCGAGCGATCCGCATGTCAACTAAGGCTAACCTAAACAGCTTGGCTTCCGGTGTGAACCGGCGTTCCCGTGAGGATCCGAGGCCGCTCGGCACCGGGCCGGTCACCGACGGCAGTTGCCGTGCCGTCAAGCCGGTCCGGAATCATGGTGCGGGGCGCCGTGTCAGGAGGCGACTCCCGTCACACGACCGAAAGGACCCCGTGCCAGACCCCAGGAGCTACATCATCGAGTCACTGGACACCGGGCTGCGTCTGATGCGTCTCTTCCTCACCCATGACACCCTGTCGGTCACCGAGGCCGCCAGGGAGCTGGACGTGGCCCGCTCCACCGCGCATCGCGTGCTCAGCACGCTGGAGTCGCGCGGCTTCGCCACCCGCGACACCTCGGGCCGGGGCTACTCCGCCGGACCCGAACTGGTCGCCCTGGGCCGTCCGGCAGGCTACGCCCCCGGCATCCGGGCCCGCCTTCAGGTGGTACTGGACGCCGGAGCCACCGCCACCGGAGAGACGGTCGGTACCGCCGCCCTGATCGGAGACCAGGTGATCATCACGGACGGCCGGGAGTCCCCGCACCCCGTGCGCGCCGTCCTGGAGACCGGCCGCGCCCATCCCGCGCACGCCACCGCGGCGGGGAAGGTGCTGCTCGCCCGGCTGACCGACGAACAGGTCCGTGCCCTCTACCCGCGGGAGCGGCTGCCCGGCGTCACCAGCCGCACCCTGACCTCGCGTACCGCCCTGCTCGCCGAGCTGGCCGGCATCCGTGAGATCGGCCGCGCCGACAGCATCGGTGAGTCCGTCCGGGGAATGAACGCCGTCGCCGTGCCGCTGGCCGGCCGCAGCTGGCGGGACCGGCTCGCCCTGGTGGCGACCATGCCGGCGGACCGGGGCGGCGATGTCGAGCTGGCCGGGCACGCCGAGGTGTTGCGGCGGGCCGCGGCGCTCCTGCCGTCACCGTCCTGACCGATTCCCGTTCGGTCAGGGGGAGTTGTCCCCGTTGTCCCGACGTCTGGTTTGCGCAAGGATATGTAAGATCTTGCGGAGGCTGCCTGCCGGCTCCGTGTGCCACCGCCTGAGGGCGGCCGGACGCACCGGTCCGTCCGGCCGGGAACGACGACACGCGACCCGTCCCCGAACCGAGAGGCACGACCCCACACATGCGCGAGCAGACCGACGTCCTCGTCCTGGGCGGCGCGGGCGTGGACACCGTCGTCCATGTCCCCGAGCTGCCGCTCCCCTTCGCCGACAGCTACATGATCCGGCCGGGCATCGAGAGCCGCGCGGGACAGAGCGGGGACTTCGTCGCGCTCGGGCTGCACGCCCTCGGCCTGCGTACCCACCACCTCGACATGATCGGCGACGACCACGAAGGGGACCTGGTCCGCGCCCTCCACCGGGAGCGGGGCATTCCGTTCACCGAGGCGCTCTCCCCGAACGGAACGAAGCGCGCGGTGAACCTCGTCGGACCGGACGGGCGGCGGCTGTCGCTGTACGACACGACGCGCTCGCGCGACGCGGACCGCTTCGACGAGCGGACGGTCCGCGAGCTCGCCGGCGCCACCCGTCACGCCCACGTCGTCATCACGCATCCGTGTGCCTCCGCCATGCCTCTCCTCCACGATTCGGGTGTGACCGTCTCCACCGATCTGCACGACTGGGACGGCGCCGACAGCTATCACGAAGCGTTCGCGCTCCAGGCGGACGTGGTGTTCCTGTCGACCACCGCGCTGGCCGACCCGGAGCGCACCATGCGGGACATCGCCGCCCGGGGACGGGCCCGTGCTGTCGTCGCGACCGCGGGTGCCGACGGGTCGTACCTGCTGCACGACGGCGAGCTGACCCACACACCCGCGGTCACCCCGCCCGCTCCGGTGGTCGACTCCAACGGCGCCGGAGACGCCTTCGCGGCGGGCTTCCTGCTGGGCCGGCTGAACGGCGAGCACCCTCGGCGCTGCGCCCTGTACGGGACGGTGGCCGGCGCCCACGCCTGCACCGTGCCGTCGACGCGCACCGACGCCATCGGCCGGGAGGAACTCCTCGCCCGGGTCGCCGAGGTGGAGAGGGGATGAAGCGGCGATCACGCAGACGCCCCCGGGCGGTGCGCCTGGCGAGGAGGCAGACCGTGCATGCCCCGGCGGTCCGTCCCCGTAGGCGGTCACGGAGGATGGGCAGGTCCTCTTCCGGATCCCTGACACCTGGAGTACGTGTGGCCCCCCGCATCCTTCCCTCGTCCTTCCGCCGCAGGCGTGCGGTGGCCCGTGTGGCGACGGGCCTGGCCGCAGTCCTCGGAGCGGTCGCGCTGGTGAGCTGCGGCGCGGGGGGCGGGACGACCCCGGAGGCCGGCCCGGCGCGGCCTGCCGAGGCCGCCGATGTGCTCCTGCCGACGGCCGGCATGGGCTTCGACTACCAGATCGGCGGCGGCTACACGCCGCCCGCCGGGGTGCGGGCGGTGTCCCGGGACCGCGAGGACGAGCCGGCCCCCGGTCTGTACAACGTCTGTTACGTCAACGCCTTCCAGACGCAGCCCGGCGCGCTGCAGTGGTGGCAGGACACCCATCCCGAGCTCCTCCTGCGTGACGGCGACGGAAAGCTGGTCATCGACGAGGGTTGGGACGAGGTCCTTCTGGACACCTCGACGGCCGCCCGGCGCGCCCAGCTCGCGGAGATCGTCGGGGACTGGATCGACGGCTGCGCGGAGAGCGGCTTCCAGGCCGTGGAGCCGGACAACCTCGACTCCTTCGAACGCTCGAACGGCAAGCTGACGAAGGAGCACAATGCCGCCTTCGCCGAGGCACTGGCGGCGCGGGCGCACAGCGAGGGCCTTGCGATCGGGCAGAAGAACACCACCGACCTGCTCGGCCGGCACGACGCCATCGGCTTCGACTTCGCGGTGACGGAGGAGTGCGCCCAGTTCGACGAGTGCGACGCGTACGCCGACGCGTACGACGACCGTGTCCTCGCGATCGAGTACGAGGGTGAAGGCGATGTGGGCTTCGACGAGAGCTGTTCGGCCTGGGGTGACAGGATCTCCCTCGTCCTGCGCGACCTCGACGTCCTCCCCGCGGGCGAGAGCGGGCACGTGTTCCGGACCTGCTGACGCACGCGGGTCGCACAGTGCGGCGAGGCGTCAGCCGATTCCGGCGGACGCGCGGCGCCAGGCCGATTCGCGCAGCAGCCGGAGGCCGTTGAGGCCCACGATGACGGTGGAGCCTTCGTGCCCCAGAACGCCCAGTGGGAGCGGCAGATGGCCGACGAGGTCCCAGATGACCAGGGCGGAGATGAACACGCCGGCGATCGTCAGGTTCTGCACGACCAGTCGGCGGGTCGCCCGCGACAGGGCCACCACCGCGGGCACGGTGGCCAGTTCGTCGCGGATGATGACGGCGTCAGCCGTCTCCAGCGCCAGGTCGGATCCGGCGCGTCCCATCGCGATGCCGACGTGCGCGGCGGCGAGCGCGGGCGCGTCGTTCACGCCGTCACCCACCACCAGCACCTTGCGTCCTGCCCGCTCCTGTTCGCGGACGGCGGCCGCCTTGTCCTGGGGGAGGAGCCCCGCCCGGACGTCGGTGATGCCCGCCTCGGTGGCCAGGAGCGCGGCGGCGCGAGGGTTGTCGCCCGTCAGGAGCATGGGGGAGCCGCCGGTCAGCCGTGTCAGTGAGGCGACGGTCGCCGCGGCGTCGCGCCGGATGCGGTCGGCGACCCCCAGGACGCCGACGGGCTGTCCGTCGCGCAGGACGAGCACCGCGGTGCGTCCGGTCTCCTCCAGCTCGGCGGACACGGAGGCGGCCTTCGCCGCGGCCGGTGACGCGGTGTCGTGCGGCAGCCGGGCGGGGGAGCCGGCGGAGATCCGGTGGCCGTCGACGAGGGCGGTGACGCCCGTGCCGGGCGCCGAGGTGAACTCCGAGGCCGGGGACAGCACCAGCCCTCGTTCCCGCGCGGCGTTCACGACGGAGCGGGCCAGTGGGTGTTCGCTGGGGTGCTCGGCGGCGGCGGCCAGGGCCAGCAGCGTGTCCTCGGTCAGTTCCGACCCGGGCAGGGGGTAAATCCCGGTGACCCGGGGCGTGCCCTCGGTGAGGGTGCCGGTCTTGTCCAGCGCCACCGCGTCGGTCCGGCCGAGGCGCTCCATGACGACGGCGGACTTGACGAGTACGCCGTGGCGTCCCGCGTTGGCCATGGCGGAGAGCAGGGGCGGCATGGTCGCCAGAACGACGGCGCACGGCGAGGCCACGATCATGAACGTCATGGCGCGCAGCAGGCTGCCGGTCACGTCCTCGCCGAAGGCGAGGGGGACGAGGAAGACGGCCAGGGTGGCGACCACCATGCCGAGCGAGTAGCGCTGCTCGACCTTCTCGATGAACAGCTGGGTGGGGGCCTTGGTCCGCGAGGCCTCCTCGGTCATCGCCACGATCCGGGCGATCACGGATGCGGAGGCATCCCGCTCGACGGCGACCTTCAGCGTGCCCGTGCCGTTCAGCGTCCCGGCGAACACCTCGTCCCCGGGCTCCTTCGTCATGGGCAGGGGCTCGCCGGTGATGGTGGCCTGGTCGACCTCGCTCGCGCCGTCGAGGACCCGGCCGTCGGCGCCGACGCGCTCACCGGGGCGGATCCGGATGACATCCCCGACCACGAGGTCCCCGGTGGTGACGGTCTCCTCGCCGCCGTCTGCGGTGAGGCGCGAGGCCGTGGTCGGTGCCAGGTCGAGGAGACCGCGGACCGCGTCCTGGGTGCGCGCGGTCGCCAGCGCCTCCAGCGCGCCGGAGGTCGCGAAGATGACGATCAGCAACGCTCCGTCCATCACCTGCCCGATCGAGGCTGCGCCGAGCGCCGCCACGATCATGAGCAGGTCCACGTCCAGGACCTTGTCCCGGAGCTCCCGCAGTCCCGACAGCGCCGGCTCCCAGCCTCCGGCGGCGTACACGAGGGCGTACAGCGGGCCCCATGTCCAGCCGGGGGCACCGGTGAGCTCCAGCGGGAGCGCGAGCAGGAACAGCACCAGAGCCGCGCCCGCCCAGCGGGCCTCGGTCAGTGCGAGGACGCGCGTACGACGCCGGGGGATGCCTCCCGCTCCGGCGGGAGCCGTGTGCGAAGGGCGCGGCAGGACATCAGCGGGCATGGCGGAACGACCCCTCATGGGCGGCGGGAACGGCGACGGACCCACCGTACAGGAATATATGAACAGGTCTTCATGTGTCATCCGTAGAATGGGACCATGGGCCACGGACGCGACGAGCAGAACACCGCCACCACGCGCGAGCGGCTGGACGCCGTCGGGGCGGAGGGCGTCGCCTCGACGCTCCAGGCGCTGGCCACCCCCTCCCGGCTGCGGATCCTGGCGCGCCTCCAGGAGGGCCCCTGTGCGGTCGGTGATCTGGCCGAGGCGGTGGAGATGGAACCGTCCGCCTGTTCCCACCAGCTACGTCTGCTGCGGAACCTCGGGCTGGTCGCGGGCGAGCGCCGGGGGCGATCCATCGTGTACGCCCTGTACGACCATCACGTCGCCGAACTCCTCGATCAGGCGCTCTACCACGTCGAGCACCTGCGCCTCGGGCTGCGTGACGCCCCCGCCGAGATCACCGCGACGGCGGTGCGGCGCGGACCGCACGAAGGCGCGGGGAATCCCGGAGCGCCCGCGGCGTTGAACCAGGCGTGAGCTCTACGATCGCATCGACACGCCTCTCCTTCCTCGACCGTTCCCGCACCCGTGAGGGGTACGACCAACCGCAGGCGCTGCGGGACACCGTCACGCTGGCAGGCACGGTGGAGGAGCTCGGTTACCACCGCTTCTGGGTGTCCGAACACCACAGCGTCCCCGGCGTGGCCGGATCGGCGCCGACGGTGCTGGCCGCCGCCGTGGCGGCCGCGACCTCCACGATCAGGGTGGGGACCGGCGGCGTGATGCTGCCGAACCATCAGCCCTTCGTCGTGGCCGAACAGTTCGGGGTGCTCGCCTCGCTCTTCCCCGGCCGGATCGACATGGGGCTGGGACGCTCGGTCGGCTTCACCGACGGGATCCGCAGGGCCCTGGGCCGGGGCAAGGAGGACGCCGAAGGCTTCGCCGGGCAGCTCGCCGAGCTCCTCGGATGGCTGGACGGCACCCAGCGGGTCCACCCCCAGGTCCATGCCCGTCCCGCGGAGGGCCTTCGCATTCCCCCGTACGTCCTGGCGACCGGCCACGGCGCGGCCATCGCCGCGGCCGCCGGGCTGCCGCTCGTCGTGGGCGATCTCCGCGGCCGCGAGAAGCTGGTGCGGGCGGTCGAGGGGTACCGCAATGGTTTCCGCCCCTCCGTGTGGGCCCGGGAGCCCTATGTCATCGTGGCCGGCACCGTCGCTGTCAGCGGCACGGCGGAGGAGGCGCGACGACTGCTGGTCCCGGAAGCGTGGTCCTCGGCGTACTCGCGGACCCACGGCTCCTTCCCGCCGCTGGCGCCGGCCGAACGGATCGAGTCGCTGCCGATGACCGAGAAGGAGCGGGGTCTGTTCGAGAGCGGGCTGCGTGGACATCTGGCGGGGACCGAGGACGTGGTGGCGGCCGGACTGGAGTCGGTGATCGAGGAGACCGGTGCGGACGAGGTGCTGGTCACCACGAGCACGTACGACCGTGAGGCGCTGGTGGACTCGATGCGGCGTCTCGCGCGGCTGGCGGGTCTGGGCTGAGCGTCAGCCGCCGACGGGATGCCCGAACAGCAGGTCGTACCCCGGAGGCAGTTGCAGCAGCAGGCGCTGGAGCAGTTCCTCGCCCGAGGCGTCGGCCACCACACTGAGCACGGCACCGGTGTCCCAGGCCGCGGTCTGCTCGTTCGCGCCCTCGATCCAGGCGGACACCGCGCGCACGAACCGTTCGGAGCTGAGTGGTTCGGCGGCCTGCAGAGGATTCAGGAGAACGAGCGCGAACGTCTCGGGCAGCCGGGCGGCCAGCTCGTTGCGCTCCTCACCGACCAGGTGCGCCCCCAGCAGCGCCAGCACCACGCGTGAAGCCCGCTCCGCCTCCAGGGCCGACGGATACTCCCCGCGCTCCTGGACGGCTTCGAGGAACGCCTGCCATCTCATGTACGTCACCGGGATCCCCTTTGCGGAGAGCGGGACGGGAATGGAGGAGCCTCTGCCCCGTCCTCCGCACCGTCACCGCACGTCACCTCAGTTCCGGATTAACACGCCGTCCCGGTGAGGGCAAGTGCCGCCCCGGCCCGCAGCCCCGGAGCCGCGGCGACGGCCGGCTACTCCATGGGGTAGATGTCCCCGCTCGCCATCCCGCTGACCTGCACGCTCTGCGATTCGAGCCGTTGGGCCTCGTCCTGGAGACGACGGCGTTCCGCAGGGTCGGTGGCCTTCTCGGCGGCCTTCTCCAGATCCTCGGCCCGGCCGCGCATCCGCCGGAGGCTGTCCCGTACGTCCTCTGACTCGCTCATGATCACTCCCTGGCACCGGTCGGAGCGGACCCCTCCACCGAACCAGGCACCGGGGGGTGCGCGCATCTCGGCGGGGTGGCCGGAAGTGTGGAGTGACCGTGCGGGCCGTGTGCTACTCGAACCTGGTCACGTCGCCGGCTCCGCGCCGTACGATCTCCAGCTCGCCGCCGGAGAAGTCGATGACGGTGGTCGGTTCGGTGCCGCAGTCACCGGAGTCGAGCACCACGTCCACGACGTGGTCGAGGCGCTCCTTGATCTCCCAGCCCTGCGTCAGCGGCTCCTCCTCGTCCGGCAGGAGCAGAGTGCTGGACAGGAGCGGCTCACCGAGCTCGGCCAGAAGCGCCTGCGTGACGGTGTGGTCCGGGATGCGGACGCCGACCGTCTTCTTCTTGGGGTGCAGCAACTGCCTGGGTACCTCTTTGGTGGCGGGGAGGATGAAGGTGTAACTCCCGGGCGTCGCCGCCTTGATCGCGCGGAACACGTCGTTGTCGACCTGGACGAACTGGCCGAGCTGCGCGAAGTTCTGGCACACTAGGGTGAAGTGGTGCCGGTCGTCGAGGTTCCGGATCGACCGGATGCGGTCGATCCCGTCACGGCTGCCCAACTGGCATCCGAGGGCGTAACAGGAATCGGTCGGATACGCGACGAGGGCCCCGGAACGGATGCTCTCGGCCACGCCGGTGATGGTGCGTCGCTGGGGGTTCTCGGGGTGCACATCGAAGTACTTGGCCATTCGGCGAGTCTACGGCCTCGGGACGTCCCCGTTCCGTTTGTGCCGAGCCCGCCGGATCCGGCCAGGACGCCTCCGGCGGCACCGCGCCCCTGGATCCTCCGTCGACGGAGACTCCAGGGGCGCGGGTGTCACTCCCTGCGGCTGTCAGGCGCCGGACGCGTCCAGCATGGCCGTGCGCTCCACGACCTTGACACGCTCACGGCCCTGCTCGGCACCGAGCGCCTGCTCGTGGGCGTCCAGCCGGTGCCAGCCTTCCTTGGTGGTGTACCGGATACCGCGCTGCTCCAGGAAGTCCACGACCGCGTCGGGGCCCGGCTGGGCGGGGTCGGGCAGCCGGCCGGCCGCGTGGTCCTCCAGCAGGCAGGCCACGGTTTCGTTGGCGTCGCCCTTGGTGTGTCCGATCAGGCCGATCGGACCGCGCTTGATCCACCCGGTGACGTACACCGAGGGCATCGGCTCGTCGCCTGCCAGTACGCGGCCGGCCGCGTGCGGCACGGTGCCGGAGACCACGTCGAAGGGCAGCTTCGGGAGCTCCTCCGAGTAGTAGCCGACCGCGCGGTAGACGCTCTGCACGTCCCAGTCCGTGTGGCTGCCCGTGCCCTTGACGTTGCCCGTGCCGTCCAGCTCCATGCGCTCCGTGCGCAGGGCCACGACACGGCCGTCCTCGCCGACGACCTCGACCGGGGACTCGAAGAAGTGCAGGAACAGCTTGTGCGGGCGGTCGCCCACGTCACGGATCGCCCAGTTCTCCAGCGTGGAGGCGACCATGTTGGCCTGCTTGTTCTCCCGCCGGGTGGCGATCGATCCCTCGTCGTAGTCGATGTCCTCGGGGTTGACGATGACCTCGATGTTCGGCGAGTGGTCCAGCTCGCGCAGCTCCATGGGGCTGAACTTGGCCTGGGCCGGCCCGCGCCGCCCGAACACGTGCACCTCGAGTGCCTTGTTCGCCTTGAGCCCGTCGTAGACGTTCGGGGGGATCTCGGTCGGGAGCAGCTCGTCCGCCGTCTTGGCCAGGATGCGCGCCACGTCCAGGGCCACGTTGCCGACGCCGAGCACGGCGACCTTCTCCGCCTCCAGGGGCCAGGTGCGCGGCACCTCGGGGTGACCGTCGTACCAGGCGACGAATTCGGCCGCGCCGTAGGAGCCGTCGAGCTCGATGCCGGGTATGTCGAGGGCGCGGTCGGCGTCGGCGCCGGTGGAGAAGATCACCGCGTCGTAGAAGGACCGCAGGTCGTCCAGGCCGATGTCGTTGGGGTAGTCGACGTTGCCGAACAGCCGCAGCTGCGGCTTGTCCAGGACCTGGTGCAGCGCCTTGACGATGCCCTTGATCCGCGGGTGGTCCGGAGCCACCCCGTACCGGATCAGGCCGAAGGGGGCGGGCATGCGCTCGAACAGGTCGATCGATACGCCCGGCTCCTGGGCGGCCTCGGACTTGAGAAGCGCGTCCGCTGCGTAGATTCCGGCGGGACCGGCTCCGACGATGGCGACGCGGACGGGGCGTGTCATGGAGTGATGTTCCTTAGGGCGGACGAGCGCGGGCAGAGTGCAGCGGGTAAGGCTTGGCTTACTCCGCTGCCCCCACGGTACGGCCTGTGCGCGTGAGCCCTGGGAGCGGGGCGAGGGGATATTCCGGAAATAAAGGGACGCATGATGCTGAAGGGGTTCGGTTTCTGTGAGCGGATTCCTGTTCGAGCCGTCTCATCGAAGTCCAGTGAGTGAGACGCCGTGCGGCGGGCAGGCTGTACGGCGGTGTCCCTGCGTGCTCGCTCATCCCGAGCGGGCCATGATGGGGCACACGACCGCAGCACTCCGACGAGAGGACATGTGTCATGCCGATCGAGGGCGAGTACGAGCCGAGCCCGACGACGTGGGTCCGTGAGCAGGTCGAGCTCATCGAGAGCTCCGGCGGGACTCAGGGAACGACCATGCGTGGCATGCCCGTCATCCTCCTGACGACGCGAGGTGCCAAGAGCGGCAAGCTCCGCAAGACCCCGCTCATGCGGGTCGAGCACGACGGGGAGTACGCCGTGGTGGCCTCCCTCGGCGGCGCTCCGAAGCACCCCGTCTGGTACTACAACGTGCTGGCCGACCCCGCGGTGGAGCTGCGGGACGGGCCCGTGGTCCAGGACATGGTCGCCCGCGAGATCACGGGTGAGGAGAAGGCCCTGTGGTGGGGGCGAGCCGTCGAGGCCTTCCCCGACTACGCGGACTACCAGACCAAGACCGACCGGGAGATCCCGGTCTTCCTCCTCTCCCCGGCGGAGAAGAGCTGAGCGGTCCGGCAATGCCGGGGCGCTACTCCTGGAACACACCCCAGGAGAGCGCCCCGACCTCCGACGTGATCCGGTCGCGGTCCCAGGTCCCGTCGGCCACCAGCACCCGGTAGCGGCGGGCCAGGGTCGCTCCCGGATTCAGTACCAGCTCCTCGTGGAAGGCGAACGACGGAGCCACGGCCGCGAACGGTGAGCTGCGCACGAACCAGTGCGCCGGATGCGCACCGCCCGCGCCGGTGTGGTCGTTCTCGGGGGAGTGGACGAAGACGAGCGTCGCGTGACCGTCGGCCTCGTCGTGCTCACCGCTGTACGCGAGCCACGGAGACTGCCGGCCCATCATCTCCGGGCCCTCGGCGTCCGGGGCGGTGATCCGGCCGTCCCGGAAGCACCGAGGTCCCCGCCAGAACAGTCCTGTGTACCCCGCGTCCGGCCGGCCGTGCGTCGTCGGGCTGCCGAACCGCAACGGTTCCTCGCGCCGGTTGGTGACCGCGGACGACCAGGTCAGCGCCCAGCTGCCGCTCCTCGTGCCGATGTCGTGCACCTCGATACGGCGCGTCTCCTCGGCCCATGGCTCCCCGCCGCGCGGATGCCAGGTCAGGCGCTCCGTGAAGTGGGCCCCGCCGTCGTGCACGGCCACCTCGTCGAAACCGGCGTGCGCCATGGAGCCGACGCGCTCCGGCAGGGCGAGATACCCCTCGCCGTGCACGTAGCTGTTGCCGCCCCACAGATTCGCGCCCGACAGGTGCGAGGCGGTCATCTGCAGCCCCTTGTGCCAGCGGTGGTCGTTGGGCCGGTACCCGGTCACGACCTGTCCGGACAGGGTGCGCAGGGGGTGGATGTACGGCTTCGGGGCCTCCCACGCGTCCTCGGCCCGGTAGACGTACCGCAGCAACTCCACCCCGCTGCCCGTCGCTACGACGGAGAGATGGTCGCCGTGCCGGTGGACGAGTTCCACCGCCCGGGTCATGCAGGCACCTCCGCGGGCCGTGCCGGGTGCTCCGGTGCCCAGCCGGGAGCGTTGCCGTGCAGCGCGCCGTAGTACGGATCGCCCGGCCCGATCTCGCCCGCCCGCACGGTGCCCCCGGTGAAGGCCGCCTTGTAGAGCGCGGCGACGAGTTCGAGGCTCTTGCGGCCGTCCGCGCCACTGCTCCGCGGCCTGCGCCCGTCCCTCAGGTCCTCCAGCAGACCCTTGAGCTGCGCCTCGTGCGAGCTGGGCGCATCGGGCCCGAAGTCGCGCCAGGCATCCGTCTCCTCGGATGTGGCTCCGGGGGCCGGAGTGATCCGCCAGTCCGCGTTGCGATGACCGTACAGATGGGTGAGCTCGACCGTCGCCCGCTCGCAGTCGATCCGGATCCGGCTGACCTCGTCCGGGCTGAGCACACTGTTCACGACGGTGGCCATCGCACCGTTCTCGAAACGGATCAGTGCGGTGGAGACGTCCTCGGTCTCCACGTCGTGCACCAGCCGCCCCGCCATCGCGCGGATCTCCGCCCACGGTCCCAGCAGATCGAGCAGCAGGTCCATCTGGTGGATGCCGTGCCCCATCGAGGGCCCGCCGCCCTCGCTGCTCCAACTTCCGCGCCAGGGTGCGGAATAGTAAGCCTCGTCCCGGTACCAGGTGGTCTGGCAGTGAGCCACCAGAGGCCGGCCCATGGTTCCTCCGGCGAGCAGCTCCCGGACGTGCCGGGAGCCCGAACCGAAGCGGTGCTGGAACACGATCGCCGCGTACGGGCCTCCGTCCACGCCCTCGGCCGCCTCGATCGCGTCGAAGTCCCGCAGCGACGGACAGGGCGGCTTCTCGCACCACACCCAGGCCCCGGCGCGCAGCGCGGCCACGGTCTGGTCGCGGTGGAACCGGGGCGGGGTGGCGAGGGTGACCAGGTCCGGGCGCTGCTCGGAGAGCATCCGGTCGAGATCGGTGTACGGGTGCGCGATGCCGGCATCGGTGCAGAACGCCTCGGCCGAGGCCGTGTCGACGTCGACGGCGGCGACTATCTCCAGCGGCTGCCCGGCGGCGAGTGCGGTCAGCGCGGGCAGATGGCTGCCACGCGCGATCGCACCCGTGCCGACGATCGCGACCCGCACCGGCTTCCGGTGCGAGGGATTGCTGGTCGTGACGAACACCCCTTCGGACGGGATGGGGGCGCCTACTGGACAGCAAGCGCTTTCTCACCGGGAAACCTAGGCTCCGCCCTCGAGGCGGGTCAAGGGGGTCCGCGCCGCGGACGTCCCTCAGCCCTTCAGCAGCCGCGGCAGCCAGGTGAGCTGCTTCGCATGCTGGAACGGGCCGCCGCCCTCGTGGTCGTTGAAGTCGTAGACCTCGATCTCCTTGTCGGCGTGGGCGTAGGCGTTGTACGCGGCGAACACCGTGGACGGCGGGCAGGTCAGGTCCTCCATGGCGACGGAGAACAGGGCGGGTGCCCGTCCCCGCGCGGCGAAGTGGACGCCGTCGAAGTAGGTGAGCGTCCTGTCGATCTGGGCGGCCCTGCCCCGGTGCGTCTTGAGGTAGTCGCCGATCTCGCGGTACGGCTTGCGGTCGGTCATGCGGGTGGCCCGGGGGAAGTCGCAGAGGAACGGCACGTCCGGCAGGACGGCCGCCAGGTCGGGCACCAGCCCGGCGGCCGCGAGGGCGAGGCCGCCGCCTTGGCTCGCGCCGACCACGGCGGTGCGCGAGGCGTCGGCCAGGGGGTGCGAGCGGGCCGCCTCCACCGCGCGCACGGCGTCCGTGATCACCCGGCGGTAGTAGTAGGTGGCCGGGTCCTCGATGCCCTGGGTCATGAATCCGGCGAGCGAGGGACCGGAGCCCACGGGGTCGGGTGTGGCGCCCGGGGCCCAGCCGCTGCCCTGGCCCCGGGTGTCCATCACGAAGTGGGCCAGGCCTGCCGAGGCCCAGAGCAGGTGGGTGTGGGGCAGGTTCCGACCACCGCCGTACCCGATGAACTCCACAGCGACGGGGAGGGGTTCGGTGGTTCCCGCCGGTATGACGAACCAGCCCTTGACGGGATGGCCGCCGAAGCCCGCGAACGTCACGTCGTACACGTCGACCGTGACGAGGCCGAGGCCGGTGCGCAGCTCGAATCGGGCGTCCAGGTCGTGGGTCCGGGCTTCGTCGAGCGTGCCCGACCAGAACGCGTCGAAGTCCTCGGGTTCCACCGACCGGCTGCGGTAGGCGTGCAGTTCATCGAGGGGAAGATCGAACAGGGCCATGCGGGACCGCCTTGTGTCGCCGGGGTGAATGAATGGTCACACCGTACGACGGTCGGCCCGAAGGTCAACATGTGCGCGTATCGCGGGAAAAGGCGTTGCCGCTCCGGTCCGCACCTGCGAGCCTTCCGGGATGTCTGATACGCAACCCCGCGGCGCGCACCAGGTGGCCGCACTCTTCTCGGGCGGGCGCCTGACGGCGATCCCCCGGAAACCGGCGCGTCGCGAGCAGTTGCTCGCGCACCTCGCGGACACGCTTTTCGAGCGCGACCGTGCCTACACGGAGCGCGAGGTCAACGACGCGCTGCGCACCGTGCACGAGGACTGCTCGGCCCTGCGCCGCTATCTCGTGGTCGCCGGCCTGCTCGAGCGGCCCCGTGACGGAAGCAGTTACCGGCGCGTGCGGTAGCGGGAGGAGCGGTGTCACCGAGTCCGGCGTCCGACCGGGCAGGCGCGTCGCGCCTGCCCTGATGGGCTCGGCCGTGGTCGGCGAACGGCCTTGCGGTACGGGTCAGTTGAGGGTGTCGGGGTCAGGGCCCGTGCGCATGCCGCGGTCCAGGCCCGCGATCGCGTCCATGTCGGCTGCCGAGAGCTCGAAGTCGAACACGTCGATGTTCTGCCGGATGCGAGCGGGCGTGACCGACTTCGGGATCACGACGTTGCCGAGCTGGAGGTGCCAGCGCAGGACCACCTGGGCCGGAGTCTTGCCGTGGCGTCCGGCCAGCGACACGAGCACCTCGTCGTCCAGCAGGGCGCCCTGTGCCAGCGGGCTCCAGGCCTCGGTGGCGATGCCGAACTCCGCGTGCACGGCGCGCAGCTCGCTCTGCTGGAGCCCGGGGTGCAGTTCGATCTGGTTGACGGCAGGGACGAGGGAACTCTCCTCCCGCAGGCGGCGGAGGTGTGCCGGCTGGAAGTTGGAGACGCCCGCGGCCCGGATCCGGCCGTCGGCGAGCAGCTTCTCCAGGGCGCGCCAGGTGTCGGCGTAGAGGTCGCGGGCGGGGGTGGGCCAGTGGATGAGGTAGAGGTCCACATGGTCGAGGCCGAGCTTGGCCAGGCTCGCGTCGAAGGCGGCGAGAGTGGCGTCGTACCCCTGGTCCGCGTTCCAGAGCTTCGTCGTGACGAACAGCTCTTCGCGGGCGATTCCCGATTCGGCCAGCGCGCGGCCCACGCCCGCCTCGTTGCCGTAGACGGCGGCGGTGTCGATGGAGCGGTAGCCCGCCTCCAGTGCGCCGTTGACCGCTGCGGTGGTCTCGTCGTCGGGTACCTGGAAGACGCCGAATCCGAGCTGCGGAATCGTGACGCCGTTGTTGAGCTCGACGGTGGGGACGGTGGACATGGTGATGCCTCTCGTGACGTCGGACCGAGCGGTGTCAGGCCGAGCGGTGTCGGGCGCGAACGCTGTACATCGGCCCGCGTGCAATGGTTACTGGCGTAGGCAATAATTGCATACGCGGGTTAATGGTGCGTGCTGGTGAAGCGGCGCGCCGCGTCCCTGGCCGCCACGAGTGCACGGTAGGAGCCGCCGGAGCGGGGCGCACACGGGCCGGGGCCGACCGGGTCACAGCGATGTGCTGAACTGTCCGGGAAACACCGGATACAGGAGTTCCCTTGAACAGTTACCGTCAGCCCGGCGTCATCTTCACCGACCGGCGGTTCACCGTCCCGCTCGACCACGACGATCCCGGCGGGGAGACGATCGAGATCTTCGGCCGCGAGGCCGTGGCGAGCGGAAGGGTCGCGGAGGACCTGCCGTGGCTGGTCTACCTCGAAGGCGGCCCCGGCTTCGGTGCCCGACGCTTCCTCGGCGCGGAGGCCTGGCTGGGGCGGGCGGTGCGGGAGTTCCGCGTGCTGCTCCTGGACCAGCGCGGCACGGGCGCGTCGACTCCGGCCAACCGGCAGACCCTGCCGATGCGCGGTGGCGCTCGCGAGCAGGCCGACTACCTCGCGCACTTCCGTTCCGACAGCATCGTCCGTGACTGCGAACTGATCCGTCCCCGGCTCACCGGCGGCGCGCCCTGGACCGTCCTGGGGCAGTCCTTCGGCGGGTTCTGCGCCGTCCGCTATCTGTCGGCCGCCCCCGAGGGTCTCGCGGCCGTCCTGATCACCGGGGGCCTGCCCTCGCTGGACGCGCACGCCGACGACGTCTACCGGGCCGCCTATCCGCGTATCGAGCGAAAGGTGGCGGCGCACTACGCGCGTTACCCGCAGGATGTCGCACGGGCCCGCGCGATCGCCGCGTACCTCGCCGAGCACCGCCCGGACAGTGCCGGGCACACCCTGACGCCCGAGGGATTCCAGTCCCTCGGCATCATGCTGGGCGGCGGCAACGGCAGCCACCAGCTGCACTACCTCCTGGAGAACGCGTTCGTCGAAGGCCCGCACGGCCCTGAGCTGTCCGACGCCTTCCAGGAGGCCGTGCGCACCTCGACCTCATTCGCGGGCCACCCGCTGTACGCCCTCCTCCACGAGGCGATCTACGGCCAGGACGCCCGCCCCACCGACTGGGCGGCCGAACGGGTCCGGGCGGCGTTCCCGCAGTTCGACGCCTCCGCCGCACTGGCGGGCGACGGCCCCGTGCTCTTCACCGGCGAGAGCATCCATCCCTGGCACTTCGACGTCGACCCCGCGCTGCGCCCCCTGCGCGAGACGGCGGAACTGCTCGCGACCCGTACCGACTGGCCCGTCCTGTACGATGCCGAGCGGCTCGCGGTCAACGAGGTGCCGGTGGCCGCGGCCGTATACCACGACGACATGTACGTGGACACCGGCCACGCGCTGCGCACCGCGTCCGTGATCCGGGGCCTGCGCACGTGGGTGACCAGCGAGTACGAGCACGACGGTCTGCGTGCGGGCGGCTCCCACGTGCTGGACCGGCTGCTCGCCCTCGTACGGGGCGAGAGCGACCGCTGAGGGCTTGACCGGATCGGGCCCGGCCCCCTGATCCGGCGCGATCCGGTCACCTCGCGGCACGCGTTCACCCCTGGAGGGCGTCCAGTGTGGCGTCCAGGCCGGCCGCCGACCGCGGCGCGCGGTTGTACGGGAGCTTCGCGAGTGCGGCCGCCATGCCGCAGGTGTTGCTCACCGCGGAGTAGACGAGGCCGGCGCCTATGCCGGCCGACAGCCATCGCGCCGCCGGGAAGCGGCGGCCCGCCACCAGGCCGGCCACGACCAGCGAACCGGCGGCGAGGCGTACCTGGCGTTCCATCGGCCAGGTCGCCCGTGCGCCCACCGGACGGTCCAGGCCGTGGCCGTCGCCCTCCCACGCGGAGGTCCCGCCGGTCAGGGCGGCCGCGTCGATGTCGGCGTCGGCGAGGATCTCGCACGCCCTGGTGGACCGCACGCCGGAGGCGCACACCACCAGCAGGGAGCCGCGGGCGGAGGCCGACTTCAGAGCCGGCACCGCGTCGGCGAGCCGGTCGAGCGGAACGTTCAGCGCGCCGGGCACGTGGCCGGAGGCGTATTCGCCGGGCGCCCGCACATCGATGACGGTGAACTCCTCGAGCCGGGCCGCGGCCTCGGAGGGGGAGAGGAAGGCGGGGCTGATCACGAGCGGGGTTCCTTTCGGTCGCCGGAGCGGGGCGGCCCGGGGTCCTGGTCGCCCCGGCGCCCCGGGTTGAATAATACCCCTGGGGGTATTGCGACCCGGCTCGGCACACCTGCGGCACACCTGGTCGCTCGGCGTGTCGGGCCGGAGTCGCTCCCTGCCGCCTGCCCCGAACCGTTTCCGGAATGCCTACCTCCGCGCGCCGGGGCGCCGCTCTCCGTCCCGACCTGCTGCGAGCGGCGCCATATTGACAAACCGCCTTGCTGATTCTGCAATGGTTCCATGAAGGAACAGAACCAGGACGATCCCGAACTCGACGCCGTACTCACCGGGGTCGGCCCGCGTCTGCGGAGGTTGCGCAAGGATCGGGGGGTCACGCTGGCAGGGCTCTCCGAGGCCACCGGAATCTCCGTGTCCACCCTCTCCCGGCTCGAATCCGGTGGTCGGCGCCCCAGTCTGGAACTGCTGCTCCCCATCGCGCGGGCCCATGAGGTGCCGCTCGACGACCTCGTCGGGGCGCCGCCGGTAGGCGATCCGAGGGTCAAGGCGAAGCCGATCGTGCGCGGAGGGAAGACCTCCCTGCCGCTCACCGCCAGGCCCGGGGGTCTCCAGGCGTACAAAGTCATTCAGGAGACTCCCTGCACCGAGACGCCCGAGCAGCGCACCCATGAGGGATACGAGTGGCTGTACGTGCTCAACGGCAGACTCCGGCTCAAGCTCGCCGAGCACGACCTGGTCCTGGCTCCCGGTGAGGCCGCGGAGTTCGACACCCGGCTCCCGCACTGGTTCGGCCCCGCGGGTGACGAGCCGGTCGAATTCCTCAGCCTGTTCGGGCCGCAGGGGGAGCGGATGCACGTCAGGGCCAAGCCGAAGCGCTCCTGAACCCGTCCGGGCCGACGGGTGCGAGGTGTTCCCAGACCGGCAAGCGACCGCTTAGTATGCGCCGGAGCAGTGGTAATGCCGACAGTGTTGTGGAGGCCCCTCATGCAGGCATGGCGAGTGCACCGGAACGGCGAGCCGAGCGAGGTGATGGAGCTCGAGGAGACCGACCGGCCGACCCCCGGTGACGGACAGGTGCTGATCGCGGTGCGCGCGGCGAACATCAACTTCCCCGACGCGCTGCTCTGCCGCGGTCAGTACCAGGTGAGGCCCCCGCTGCCCTTCACCCCCGGCGTCGAGGTCTGCGGTGAGACGGAGGACGGACGCCGGGTGCTCGCCACCCCCGCCCTCCCGAGGGGCGGCTTCGCCGAGTACGTCGTGGCGGACGAGGCGGCCCTGCTGCCCGCCCCCGAGGCCCTGGACGACGCGGAGGCCGCCGCGCTGCACATCGGCTACCAGACCGGCTGGTTCGGACTGCACCGGCGCGCACGTCTGCAGTCGGGGGAGACGCTGCTGGTGCACGCGGCGGCCGGCGGCGTGGGCAGCGCGGCCGTCCAGCTCGGCAAGGCGGCCGGCGCCACCGTCATCGGAGTGGTCGGTGGCCCCGAGAAGGCGTCCATCGCCCGTGAACTGGGCTGCGACCTGGTCATCGACCGCCGGACCGAGGACATCGTCACGGCGGTGAAGGAGGCCACGGGCGGACGGGGTGCCGACGTCGTCTACGACCCGGTCGGCGGTGACGCCTACGCCAAGTCCGTGAAGTGCATCGCCTTCGAGGGCCGTGTCGTCGTCGTGGGCTTCGCGAGTGGCGTCGTCCCCACACCCGGCCTCAACCACGCCCTGGTCAAGAACTACTCCATCGCCGGACTCCACTGGGGTCTGTACAACACCAAGGACCCGGCCGCCGTCCGCGCCTGCCACGACGAGCTCACCGAGCTCGCGGCACGGGGCGTGATCAAACCGCTGATCAGCGAGCGCGTCCCCATGGCCGACGCGGCACGAGCCGTCCAGCGGGTCGCGGACGGCACCAGCACCGGCCGCATCGTCGTCCTGCCGTCAGGAGGCACCCGATGAGCAAAGCCGTCGACGCGGCAGGGATCCGCCGCCTCACCCAGGAGCTGCTGGCGGCCCACCCGCCGGCCACCACCGGCCGCAGCACCTTCCTGGCAGCACGCTTCGACGCCGGACTGGCCTGGGTGCACTACCCCGTCGGGCTCGGCGGGCTCGACGCCCCGCGCTCCCTGCAGCCGGTCGTCGACGCCGAACTCGCCGCCGCCGGAGCCCCCGACAACGACCCGCGCCGCATCGGCATCGGCCTGGGCATGGCCGCCCCGACGATCCTGGGCTACGGCACCGAGGAGCAGAAGCGGCGCTTCCTGCGGCCGCTGTGGATCGGCGAGGAGGTGTGGTGCCAGCTCTTCAGCGAACCCGGCGCCGGATCGGACCTCGCCGCGCTGGGCACACGCGCGGTCAAGGACGGCGACGACTGGGTGGTCGACGGGCAGAAGGTCTGGACCTCCAGCGCCCATGTGGCCCGCTGGGCGATCCTGATCGCCCGCACCGACCCGGACGTCCCCAAGCACCGTGGCATCAGTTACTTCATCTGCGACATGACCGACCCGGGTGTCGAGGTGCGGCCGCTGCGCCAGATCACCGGCGAGGCCGAGTTCAACGAGGTCTTCCTCACCGGCGTACGTATCCCGGACACCAGGCGCCTCGGCCCGGTCGGTGACGGCTGGAAGGTCGCCCAGACCACGCTGATGAACGAGCGCGTCTCGATCGGCGGTGCCCGCATCCCCCGTGAGGGCGGCATGATCGGCACCGTCGCGAGGACCTGGCGCGAACAGCCCGGCCTCCGCACCCACGACCTCCACCGGAGGCTGCTCACGCTGTGGGTCGAGGCCGAGGTCGCCAGGCTCACCGGTGAGCGGCTGCGCCAGCAGCTCGTCGCCGGACAACCGGGCCCCGAAGGATCGGGCATGAAGCTCGCGTTCGCCCGCCTCAACCAGGAGATCAGCGGGCTCGAAGTCGAACTCCTCGGTGACGAAGGCCTGCTGTACAGCGACTGGACCATGCGCCGCCCGGAGCTCGTCGACTTCACCGGACGCGACGCCGGCTACCGGTACCTGCGCTCCAAGGGCAACTCCATCGAGGGCGGTACGAGCGAGGTCCTGCTCAACATCGTCGCCGAGCGCGTCCTCGGCCTGCCCGTCGAGCCGCGGAACGACAAGGACGTCGCCTGGAAGGATCTCGCCCGATGACCGCACAGACCGAAGCCGCGCAGGCACCCGACCTGCTCTACTCGGAAACCGAGGAGGACCTGCGGTCCGCCGTGCGTGCGCTGCTGGCCGACCGGGCCGACGCGCCGACGGTGATCACCGCTACCGAGTCCGACACGCCCTACGACCCGCGGCTGTGGGAATCGCTCGCCGCCGGGATCGGAGCAGCCGGACTGCTGGTCCCGGAGAGTCTCGGAGGCCAGGGCGCCGGCCACCGCGAGGCGGCCGTGGTCCTGGAGGAGCTCGGCCGCAGTGTCGCCCCGGCGCCGTACCTGACGAGCGCCGTCGTCGCGACCGGCATTCTCCTCGCCCTGGGTGACGGGAACGGCGCCGTCGCCGAACTGCTCGGCGAACTGGCGGCGGGCCGCAAGGTCGCCGTGCTCGCCCTGCCGTTCGCCACACCCCCCGCCGACGGCGCCGCCGCGATGACAGGCACCCTGGACCGGACGGTGAGCGGCGTCGCGGACGCCTCGGTGGCCGACGTGCTGCTGGTGCCCACTGCCGAGGGGCTCTACGCGGTGGAGACCGGCGGGGACGGCGTCGCCGTCCAGCCGCTCGTCCCCCTCGACCTGACGCGCCCGCTCGCGACCGTCACCCTGACCGGCGCCACCGGCACCCGGCTCGCGGAGGCGGGTCCCGCGGCGGAGGCCGTGTCCGCGGGCCTGCTGGCCGGGGCGGGACTGCTCGCATCCGAGCAGCTCGGTCTGGCCGAGTGGTGCCTGACCGAGACCGTCCGGCACACCCGTGAACGCCACCAGTTCAACAGGCCGGTGGGCTCGTTCCAGTCGCTCAAGCACCGGATGGCCCAGCTCTGGCTCGAGGTCGTCTCCGCGCGCGCCGCGGCCCGCAACGCCGCGGACGCGCTGGCGACCGGCAGCCCGGACGCACCGCTCGCGGTCGCCGTGGCACAGGCCTACTGCTCCGAGGTCGCCGTGCACGCCGCCGAGGAATGCGTCCAGCTCCACGGAGGGATCGGAATGACCTGGGAGCACCCCGCGCACCTGTACCTGAAACGGGCCAAGGCCGACTCGATCGCGTACGGCACCGCGGGACGCCATCGCGAAGCGGTGGCGTCCCTGGTGGAGCTTCCGGCTCCGTAAGACGGGCGAGAGGGGCGGGGCGGGGGCGCATGACGACATGGGCCCCCGCCTCCGGATCTCCGGCGCGGCGGGCAGGGGGAACAGCAGGCACAGAGCAGTCGACGCGCGGACGGCGGGCGCTCCAACTCTTGGCAGGTACCTGCCTTTCTTTGGTTTCCCGCCTCCATACTCGTCGCGTCCCCCCGCCCGCTCTGCCCGCCCCACCGCTTCAGGGAGACCCCATGGCACACCTGACCCGTCGCAGAGTCGTCACCACCGCCCTCGCCACGGCAGCCGCGGGAGCCTTCGTCCCCGCGCAGGCGGCCGCCGCCGCGTCTGCCCGCCTCCGTGGCCCCCGCCCGCTGGCCCGTGCCCACGCGCACAACGACTACCTGCACACGCGCCCCCTCCACGACGCGCTCGCGCACGGTTTCACCAGCGTCGAGGCGGACATCTTCCTCGTCGACGGCGAACTGCTCGTCGCTCACGAGGCCGAGAGCCTCGACCCCGCCCGCACTCTCGTCTCGCTCTATCTCGACCCCCTGCTGGCCCGGGTCCGCGCCCACCACGGCTCCGTCCACGCCGGACACCCCGACCCCCTGCAGTTGCTGATCGACATCAAGACCGACGGCGCCGCCGCCTACCTGGCGCTCGACCGGGTACTCCGCCGCTACCGCCACATCCTCACCCGCTCCGTCCACGGCCGGGTCCGCACCGGCGCGGTGACCACCGTGATCTCGGGAGACCGCGCGGCCCGCGTCCCGATGGAGGCGCAGACCACCCGGTACGCCTTCTACGACGGCCGGCCGGAGGACCTCGGCACCGGCGCTCCCGCCTCCTTCGTCCCGCTCATCAGCGGCAACTGGGCCACGAACTTCAGCTGGCGGGGGGCAGGGCCCTTCCCCGCCGCCGAGCGGGCCGGGCTGCACACCCTCGTCTCGGCGGCCCACGCAAGCGGACAGCGGGTCCGTTTCTGGGGCACGCCCGACCTCGCGGGTCCGCAGCGCGACGCCGTGTGGACCGAGCTCGTCGCCGCGGACGTCGACCATCTCAACACCGACGACCTGGCAGGCCTGGAAGCCTTCCTGCGCCGACGCGGGATCCGCGGCGGCCGAAGCGACTGACCGACGCCGACGACCCCACCGGTCACCGTGCGTCAACACCCGTTCGGCGGGCACGCCGGTGCGCCGGACGGCTCCTCCGCTGCGCCACACTGGCGGCCGAATGCCGCAATTCCGGCGCGGCGGAGGAGGTTGGCCATGGCCATTTCGATTTCAGTGGTGCTCCTGCTGCTGGTCCTCGCAGCGATCTTCCTGCGCAACGGCGGGCTCAAACTGTCGCACGCGATCGTCTGCGGGCTGCTCGGCTTCCTGCTGGCCAGTACGAGCATGGCCCCCACCATCCACGAAGGGATCACCGCCACCGCCGACGTCGTCAGCGGCCTGAGGCCCTGACCCCGCGGGCCGTCCGGATGCGGGAGAATGTCGACCTGATCGTGGCAGAGCCGCACGGGACCCGGCCGGGGCGATACCGTCGTCCGAAGGCCCCCGCGTGCGCTTCGTCGACATGGCTCGGACCTGACCGATCCTGGCCACGCACCTGGAGAACGCAGCAATGTCATTTCCGCCCCCCGGACGGCACTCGGGCGCCGCACACCACGAGTACTGCAACAACGCCCTGTGCTGCCGCTGCCAGCAGCGCCAGTGGACGACCAAGCTCGGTGACGAGCGCCTCTGCGGCCCCTGTGCCGCCTGCTGCCGCGAGTGCGGCCGGGCCCCCGCACCCCATCTGGACGGGCTCGACGACGGGCTCTGCGCGGAATGCCGGGGCAGGTGCGGACGGTGCCAGCGGGCGCTGCCCACCGAGGGCCCCTGCTCCTGCCGCGAGTGGCGCCAGCGCGCGGGTGGCGATCCGGTCGCGTACATCCTCCAGGCCCTCCCGCAACCGCTGGTCCAGGCGCTGGGGCATCGCCACCCCCGCACGGTGCACGACCTGATCCACCGGGAGCTCGCCCGGCGCACCCCCGACCAGCTCCTCGACCGGCTCGAACGCCGGTGGAACGTCCGCTGGTCCCACGCCCTCCACGAGAAGGACGAGGACGGGCGGCGCCGGTGGGCACCGGAGGAGATCGCCGAAGCACTCGTCAGACCTGGTCACTGTGCGAATGACCGGTGCGAGGACGGCTATCTGCTCACCACCGACACACCGTGCGACCAGTGTCTGCGCCCCACCCACCGCTTCGTCACGTCGGTGGCCGACCGGACGGCGACCTCGGAGCACGCCCGCGCGGCCGCCGCGCAGATCCGGCGGGCACTCGTCGAAGGCCGCTCCGTCAAGCCGGGCAAGCGGCGGCCGCCGTTCTGAGCCGGATCAGCCCCTGTCCAGCGCGCTCCGTACCAGTGCGGCGGCGAGTACCGCGGGGTCCTGGCCCTTGGCCAGCCGGCTGAGCTCCCCCGGCGCCGTGGGCAGACCGAGCCGCTCCGCGCCCTGGAGGGCCTTCGCGTCGAGGTAGGGCGCCAGCTCGGGCCACACGGTCTGCACCTCACGCAGGAAGATGTCGGCGCCTGCCGGACCTATTCCGGGAAAACGGCGGAGCCCCGAGCGGAGCGTGTCCTCGTCACCGTCGGCCTCCCGGCGCAGGCGCCGCAGGTCCCCGCCGTACGCGTCGAGCAGGAGCAAGGCACCGTCCCCCAGCTGTGTGGCGGTCCGCTCGTCGTACCGGCGGTAGCCGCCCTCGCCCAATGCTGCGACCCGCTCCTGCCACGTGGCGTCGGCCATGCGGCGCGGTGTCCGCAGCCGGTGCGAGAAGAGCGCCTGCGCCGCTGCCACCGCCACCTGTGCGCGGATCCGCGCACTCAGAAGGTGGCTCAGCACGAGCAGTTGGTACAGGGGTTGCGGGGTGTCCCGCAGCCGGACACCCGCCTCGGCGGCGTACGTGGTGCCGTGCCGCTCCAGCAGCTCGTCCAGGGAGCGCCGCACGCTCACGTGAACCCGAAGACGCGTGCGATGAAGTATCCCGCGACGACTGCCGAGCCCAGCAGTACCACGGTCGCCCACAGGGCCGGGTGTTCCCAGATCCCTCCGTCGGCGCGTTCCTCGTGCGCTTCGCCTATGCAGCCCTCGGCGGGAGGCGTCTCTCCCGGGGGCGTGAGTGAGATAGCCATGCATCCAGCTTCTCTCCGGGCGGCCGTGTCCGCGAGGCAGGTGCCGATGGCCGCACGCGTACGTCCGTACGGAGTCCGACCGGACGCTTCGGTGCTGCGGGGCCGCGTAACCGGGCACCGTCAAGGAATGCCCGCAGTCACCACGCCCGAGCCCGTCGTCAGACTCGTCCAGCGCACCACCGAGCCGGCCGCGGCCCAGGTCCTGCGGTCCACGGCGGCCGCCGTCATCGCCTTCGCGGTGGCCCAGACAGCTCTTCCCGCCCCGCACCCCGCGCCTCTCACGGCTCCCCTCACCGCCCTCCTGGTGGTTCAGGTGACGCTCTACGCCACGCTCACCACCGGGATCCGGCGTGTGAACGCCGTCGTCGTCGGTGTTCTGATCGCAGGCGGATTCAGCTCCCTGGTGGGCCTCAGCTGGTGGAGCCTCGGGCTGACCATCTTCACCTCCCTGCTGATCGGCAGGCTGGTGCGGGTCAACGAGTTCGTGCCCGAGGTGGCGATCAGCGCGATGCTGGTACTCGGCGTCTCACAGGTCGCCGACATGGCCTGGGAGCGGGTGCTGGAAACCCTGATCGGTGCCGGGGTCGGCCTGCTCTTCAACCTCCTGCTGGCCCCGCCCGTCTGGGTCGAGCCGGCGGGCGCCGCCATCGGCGGCCTGGGGGAGCGGATGGGCAAGATGTTCCGGGCCCTGGGAGAGGAGATCGGCGGCACCCACCCGGTGCCGGAAGCGGCGGCACGTCTGCACGAAGCCCGTCGCCTGGACCACGACATCGTGGAGGTCGACGCGTCCCTGCGGCAGGCGGAGGAGAGCCTGATGCTCAACCCCCGCGTCAAGCAGGGGCTGCTCTACCGCGTCGTCCTGCGCACCGGGCTCGACACGCTCGAGATTTGTGCGGTGGTGCTGCGCGTCCTCACCCGCACACTGACCGACCTCGCCAAGGCACGCACCGAGGAGTCGCTCTTCCCGGCGGATGTGGCCTCGGACCTCAGAGAACTGTTCGGGCACATGTCCGACGCCGTCGAAGGGTTCGCGGTGATGATCACCACGCCGATGGCCGAGAGCGGCGAGGAGGCCGAGGAACGCCTGGCAGACGCGCTCGCCCGCAGTCGCGCCACGCGCGACCGCGTGGCGGACCTGCTGCTCGAAGACGTCCAGGAACATCCCAGGCAGTGGCAGCTGCACGGCGCTCTGCTCGCGGAGGTCGACCGCATCCTCGACGAACTCGACATCGACAAGCGCACGGAGCGCCTGGGCGAGGAGCTGGACCGCCGGTCGGCCGAGGCCCACGAACGCCACCCGAGGCTGCGCGAGGTGTCCCGCCGGCTGCGAGGGGCGAAGCAGGCACGACGGCGGGACGGCGAGTGAGGCTCAGTCCGGCGGCGGGGGTGCCTTCTCGCCGGGCCGTGTTCGGCGTCGGTGGCTGGTGTCGCACCACGGGTACATCCGGCTGCGCCGGCACATGCAGACCGCGACGACGAAGCGGTCGGAGGCGGCCACCGTGCCGTCCGCGCAGGTGACTTCCACGGGCCCTTCGACCAGAAGAGGCCCTTCGTCACCGAGGGTGATCCGGCAGGGGCGCTCAGGCTTGTTCGGCACGGATGACCACCAACTCCTCCTTCGTCTCCGGCCCGTCCAGCAGACCCGTCTCCCTGAGCCAGCGCAGCCTGGAGCGCAGCACGGGTCCGAGGGGAACCAGGGCGCGGTCGCTGACGACGGCCCGCAGTCCGGCGTCCGAGAGACGCCGCAGGGTCACGTCGCTGTCGCACAGGCCGGAATGCACCAGGAGCAGACGGCCTCCCGGACGCAGAGCGGCCGGCACGGTCGCACAGACCCGGTCGAGGATCGCCCGGCCGTCGCGCCCCGCCTCCCACGCCCGCGCCGCCCCGTGCCCGGGGAGCCGGCCCGTGGGGGAGGGCACATAGGGCGGGTTGCAGATCACCAGGTCGTAGGACCGCCCGGGCAGCGCGGTGAGGAGATCGCTGCGCCGCACGGTGATACGCCGACGGTGCAGCAGCGCGTTCAGCCGGGCCGTCATCACGGCCCGCCTGGCGACGTCCACAGCGGTCACCCGCGCGCCGTGCCGCGCGGCGTGCAGCGCGAGGGCGCCGCTGCCCGTGCCGACGTCCAGGACCTCGGTGCCCGGGCCGACGCCTTCCCGGTCCAGCGCGGCCATGAGCAGGCGGGTGTCGTGCTGTGGTGCGTACACGCCCGGGAGGGTCATCAGCCGGGCCGGACGGGTGGCCTCGGTCATGCCGGTGGATGCGGACATCTCGCGACTCCATTCGTCGGTACGCCGGAGGGGGTGCGGATCGGGGCGGTGTCTCAGACCCGCCAGTCCGCGAGCATCCGGTCTCCGAGCCGGTCCTCGAGACACGAGGTGGCGGTGATGCCGAACACGATGTCGGGTGCCAGTTCGGGCTCGTCGTCGAGCAGACCGCCGATCACATCGCGGCGTACCACCTGCTCGTGCACGGCGTCCGCTTCGACGTGCTCGGTGTAGAAGAACTCCGCGGCGGGGCCCGCGCCGGTGCGTTTCATGGCCCGGGCAAGGCGCCGCGAAGCGGGGGAGGAGGTGATCTCGACAGCGGCGAAGTGGCCCACCAGCGCTCCGCGCAGCCGACGGTGCAGCCCGAACAGCGACATCAGGTTCACCAGGGCCAGCATGGGGGCGCACCCCTCGTCCAGATAGCGGCCGTACGTGGGGTCGAGGCCCAGATCGGTCATGAGGTCGGCGAACAGCTGGGCGTGGACGCGGTCCGCGCGGCCGGCGCCGAACTCGTCGTACTCGATCGCCGCCATGCCCGCCTTGGCCCGACCGCTGAGCCGGGGCAGTACCCAGGCGTGCGGGTCGGCCTCCTTGAGGTGGTAGAGCGAACGCTGCGTCGCGTACGCACGCAGATGACGCAGCTCTCCGTGGTCCTGGAGGAACCAGGAGACGCCGGAGCCGCGGACCGGTTCCACGAGGAGGCCGTCCAGGACGACGTCCAGGCTCGCGGTCGCCGGGGCGTCCTGCCGCAGAGCCGTGAGGAAACGCTCCTCCAGCGCGGCGCGCACCGCGAGCAGGGAGGGATCCCACTCCAGTTCGGGGCGTACGCCGGCGAAGCCGCGGTAGTGCAATTCGTAACAGACGTACAGGGCGAGCTGCAGATCGTCACCGTAGGGCTCGGTGGCCCGGGCGGCGTCCGGATCCGGCAGAGGACCGTCGTCCCGCAGGAAAGCGGTCACCCCTGCGGAGAGCGCCCCGCGGGATCGCGGTAGGAGAGGGCCTGTGCGTGGTCGTGACATGGTTTTCCTCCTGCCCCGGCATGCCCCGGAGTCACATGGACAACCGTGATCGACTGTACGCCGAACGGCCTCGACCGGCTCCTTCTCGCGGCGCACGCGGCATCGGCCCTACGCGCGCGGCCTCTGTCGCGTCCAGTCCAGGAGCCGTTCGACGGGCCACGTCGTGACGACACGGTCCGCGGGGACTCCGCACTCCTGCGCCCGCGCACAGCCGTAGGGCTGCCAGTCCAGCTGTCCCGGCGCGTGTGCGTCGGTGTCGATCGAGAGCAGAGCACCCGACGCGACCGCCTGCCGCAGGAGACGGCGTGGCGGATCGAGCCGCTCCGGGCGGCAGTTGATCTCCACCGCCGTCCCGGCCTCGGCGCACGCCGCGAAGACCCGTTCCGCGTCGAACTCCGATTCCGGCCGCTTCTTGCCGCCGAGGAGCCGACCCGTGCAGTGCCCCAGGACGTCCGCGTGCGGATTGCGCACAGCGGCGAGCATCCGTTCGGTCATCGCCCGCGCGTCCATGCGCAGCTTCGAATGGACCGACACGACCACCAGGTCGAGCCGTTCCAGCACTTCGGGGTCCTGGTCGAGCGATCCGTCGTCGAGGATGTCGCATTCGATCCCGGTGAGCAGCCGAAAGGGCGCCCATCTCTCGTTGAGTCGCGCCACGACGGACAACTGATCGAGAAGGCGCTCGGTCGAGAGCCCGTTGGCCACGGTCAGCCGGGGGGAGTGGTCCGTGAGTACCGCCCACTCATGGCCGAGCCCGATCGCCGCACGGCCCATCTCCACGATCGGGCTCCCCCCGTCGGACCAGTCCGAGTGCAGATGGCAGTCGCCGCGGAGGGCGGCGTGGAGCGCCTCCCCGCCCGAGACCAGCGGCGCGGACGCCTCCTGCTCGAGGGATCCGAGATATCCGGGCGTCGCGCCCCCGACGGCCTCACCGATCACTTTGGCCGTCTTGGGCCCGATACCGCGCACCGTCTCCAGCGATCCGTGCGCCACCCGCTCGGCGACCTCCGCCTCACTCATGGAGCTGATCGCCTCCGCCGCCGTGCGAAAGGCCTTCACCCGGTACGTCGCTGCCTGGGACCGCTCCAGAAGGAACGCGATCCTTCGCAGGGCTTCCGCCGGATCCATCGTCAGGGCCGCGCTGTGTGGTCGGGGTGTCCCCGCGTGCGGCGGGCTTCCTTCATCTCCGCCTCGTAGAGATGGCGCCGCCCTCCCGCGAGTTCCCTCCGCACCCGCTCCTCGACCGCCATGAACGGCCGGTAGTACGTGTCGTCGTACGCCTCGACGAGCTGAAAGGTCCAGCAGCCCGGGACGACGTTGCGGCCCAGGATCTCCCGTTCCACCAGATCGGCCTGCTCCGCGTGGCCACCCATCCGCAGCAGCTCGACCGCCCGGTCGAGAGTCAGGTCGGCACCGCCCGTGAGCTGATGGAAACCGTAGAGCTGCCCCCGGGCACGCTCCACCGCCTCCAGCGCCTCCGTCAGTGCTCCGAGCGCCTCGACGGTCGTGTCGTCGGTCCCGGACGGCCGTACGTGTTCTTCTGCGGGCCCGCTGGGGCCATGGCTCTCGCTCATGCCTACGACTGTGCCCGCGTACCGCGCGAAACGTCCGGCCGGAACGCCGAAAGGGTGAGCACCTGCGCTCGCACGCCGGCCTGTTCCGTCGAGCGGTACGGATGCGTCGGAACACACCCCTGGGCATGACGCTTTGGGCATGACGCCGTTCGAGTCATATGCTCATTTATGCGCATACATTTCGCGCGACGGCGATGTGGCTGGAGGCAGTCATGATCATCATCGGAGCCGTTCTTCTCATCCTCGGCCTGGTGACCGGGCTAGGTTTCCTGTGGACCATCGGGATCATTCTGCTGGTGATCGGGGTCGCCCTGTGGCTCCTGGGGGCCGCGGGCCGTGCGGTCGGAGGGCGTCGACACTATTGGTGAGGTCGCGTCGGCAGGTTTGAGGCGGGGGGTGGCGGGCAGAGCCCCAAGAGGCGCGGGAGCGCTCCCACGCCGATGGACTCCCCCCACTCCCGAAACGGAGATCACCCCTATGATATGTCATGACCGCGTCAATTTAGGCGGCTGGGCGATGCGCCTCGGCGGCGTACTCGTCGCGGCACTCCTCTGTCTCCTGCCGTGGACGGGTACCGCGAGCGCCCATGGGTCCGTCGTCGACCCGGCCTCCCGCAACTACGGCTGCTGGCTGCGCTGGGGCGACGACTTCCAGAACCCGGCCATGGCGCAGGAAGACCCCATGTGCTGGCAGGCGTGGCAGGCCGACCCGAACGCCATGTGGAACTGGAACGGGCTGTACCGCAACGGCTCCGGCGGCAACTTCCCGGCTGCGGTTCCCGACGGCCAGCTGTGCAGTGGCGGCCGGGCGGAGAGCGGCCGGTACAACTCCCTCGACACGGTGGGTGCGTGGCAGACCACGGACATCACCGGTGATTTCACCGTGAAGCTGTACGACCAGGCGAGCCACGGCGCCGACTACTTCAAGGTGTACGTGACCAAGCAGGGCTTCGACCCCGCGACCGAGGCGCTGACCTGGGCGGATCTGCAGCTGGTCGCCGAGACCGGCAGCTACGCCCCCAGTCAGAACTACGAGATCCCCGTGAGTACCTCGGGCCTCGGCGGCCGTCATGTCGTCTACACGATCTGGCAGGCCTCGCACATGGACCAGACGTACTTCCTGTGCAGTGACGTGAACTTCACCTGAGCACGACCTCCCGGCCCCGCCGGCCGCTCCTCGTCCGGCGGGTGCCCGGAGATCCGCGCGCGGTCTCCGGGCCCTCGGCGTGTGATCGATCGGCGGGCCCCGCCGACCCCACCTACGGTCGATGGGTGAACGTTTCCGTTCACCGCACCACGCATACGGCACTGAGCGACATGACCGGATCCCGAGCGAAGGCCGCACCGATTGCCGGATCCCCGGAGCGGGGCCGAGGCAAGGGGATCGCCCTGCTCGTCATCGCCTCGTGTCAGCTGATGGTGGTTCTCGACATCACCATCGTGAACATCGCTCTGCCGCACATCCAGACCTCGCTCGGCTTCTCGACCGAGAGCCTGTCGTGGGTGATCAACGCCTACACCCTGACCTTCGGCGGGCTGCTCCTGCTCGGCGGTCGGCTCGGCGACATCCTCGGCCGCCGAAGAGTCTTCGTCTTCGGCGTGCTGCTCTTCGTGCTCGCCTCGCTGTTGGGCGGCCTCTCGCAGGAATCCTGGCAACTCCTCGCGGCGCGTGCGCTGCAGGGCGTCGGAGGTGCCATCGCCTCACCGGCCGCCCTCTCCCTCATCACCACGACCTTCCGCGAAGGGCCCGAGCGGAACCGGGCGTTCGGGGTGTTCGCCGCGGTGTCCGCGGGCGGAAGCGCGATCGGCCTGCTCGCGGGCGGGCTGCTGGTGGAGTGGCTCGACCGGCGCTGGGTGCTCTTCGTCAATGTGCCGATCGGCCTGCTGATCGCTCTCGCGACGCCCCGCCACATCAAGGAGTCCGAGCGGCACCCGGGCCACTTCGACCTCCTGGGGGCGCTCACGTCCACGCTCGGCATGGTACTGCTCGTCTACGGGTTCATCAGGGCGTCCGAGGACGGCTGGAGCGACGGTCCGACCATCGCCTCGTTCGGGGCCGCTGTGGTCTTCCTCGCACTCTTCCTGGCCGTCGAGCGCCGATCGCGGCAGCCCATCACACCCCTGCGCATGTTCCGCGACCGTAACCGCGCCGGCGCCTACGGCATGATGCTGAGCCTGGCCGCGGCGATGTTCGGCATGTTCTTCTTCCTGACCCTGTTCGTGCAGAACATCCTCGACTTCAGCCCCTTGCGTGCCGGGCTGGCCTTCCTGCCGGTGAGCGTGATCATCGCGATCAGCGCGGGTATCGCCTCGCGACTGCTGCCCAGGTGGGGCCCCAAGCCGTTCATGGTGGTGGGCGCGATCCTGGCGGCGGCGGGGCTGGGCTGGCTCACGCGGACCGATGTCCACAGCACCTGTCTGGGCAGCATTCTCGGTCCCGTACTGGTCTTCGGTTTCGGCATGGGCATGCAGTTCGTCTCGTTGACGCTGATGGCGGTCTCCGGAGTGGCGCCGAAGGAAGCGGGCGCCGCGTCCGGGGTCCTCAACGCCACCCAGCAGGTGGGCGGTTCACTGGGGTTGTCCATCCTGGTCACCGTGTTCGGGACCGCCAGCCGCAACGAGGCGACCGACCGGATACCCCGTTTCCTGGCCGAGGCGACTCCCGCCCAGCAGTTGGAGTTCCGCCGGACAGGTGTGCTCCCCGCACCGTGGGGTGACCAGGTGCTGGCCGCCGGTGTCTCCAGCGCGTTCGTCGTCGCCGCCGTCTTCTCCGTGGTCGCGGCGTTGATCGCACTGCTGGTCGTCCAGGTCCGGGCCTCCGATCTGGAACGCCTGCGGGGCGGAGGAGCCACGGGGCCGCCGGTGCCCGAGGAGGACGACGCACCCGAGGAGGGCGTGACCGTACGGCCGGAGGGGGCGGGCCCGGACGAGGCTCACGGCGCCCGGGTTCCGACACGGAAGCGACGTGGGGGCGAAGGTTCCCCGCCACTTGGATAGGGTTCCTTCGCCATCAGTGTCCTTCGGGGGAGATACGAGTCGATGAGTGGTCAGCAGCACGAACGGGGCCACGGCCCCCAGGTCTTCCAGCCACTGACCGGGAGCGACCCGGCCACGATCGCCGGGTACCGGATCGCTGCCAAGCTCGGCTCGGGCGGAATGGGCAAGGTGTATCTGTCGTACACGCCCGGCGGGCGGCCGGTCGCGATCAAGGTGATCCGTCCGGAATTCGGTGAGGACCCGGAGTTCCGGCGCCGCTTCGCCCAGGAAGTGCAGTCCGCGCAGCGGGTGCAGGGCCTGTTCACCGCGCCCGTGATCGACGCCGACACCGAGGGCGCGCAGCCCTGGCTGGCGACAGCGTACGTGCCCGGCCCCTCGCTCGCCGGCGCCGTCGTGGCACACGGCGCGCTGCCGGCGCAGGCGGTGCTCCTGCTCATCGCGGGGATGGCCGAGGCGCTGCACGTCATCCACGGCGCGGGCATCGTGCACCGGGACCTGAAACCGTCGAACGTACTGCTCGCGGCCGACGGGCCCCGGGTCATCGACTTCGGCATCGCCTACGCGGCCGACGCGACCTCGCTCACCGGCAGCGGGGTGACCATCGGCACGCCCTCCTTCATGGCGCCCGAACAGGCGGCCGGGCACAGGGTGACACCGGCCACCGACATCTTCGCCCTCGGCCAGGTGGCGGCGTACGCGGCGACGGGAACCCCTGCCTTCGGAGAGGGGACCTCGCACGGAGTGCTCTACCGGATCGTGCACGAGGAACCGGACCTGACCGGGGTGCCGGATCGGCTGACGGAGCTCGTCACCCGCTGCCTGACCAAGGACCCCGCCGGCAGACCGTCCATCGCCGAGATCATCGAGCTGTGCCGGACCGCGAATGCGGAGACCGTGCTGCGCCGCCCCGAGGACTGGCTCCCCGCGCCGGTGGCCGCCGACATCACCGTACGCGCGGCGGCTCCCGCACCCGTCCGGACCCCGCCGCCCCAGCAGGCCGTCCCCGCCGCACCCGTGCACCCGTCCCCGCAGGCCCCGGCCACTCCGCCGCCGGGGTTCGGGCCGCCGCAGTCCCACCCCTCCCAGCAGTCGCCCTCCGTGCGACCTGCCGACGCGCAGGGGCATGGTTACGCCCCCACGCCGCAGCCCACCAACCAGGGCCCCGCGCCTGTGAGGGGGCCGGGGCAGCGGGTCCTGTTCGTCGCCCTCGCGGCCGCGCTGGTCTTCGGGATCGCGGGCGCCGGCACGGCGTACCTGCTGAACAAGGACGACGGGAAGCAGACGCAGGGCGGCAGTTCGCCCGAGAGAGGCCGGGAGGAGGACACCGGCGGGACACCGGGGCCGGACGTGACGCCGGCGGACACGTCGGACGACGAGGGCACGGGCAAGCCCGACCCGGAGCCCGCCGAGTACAACGGCATCAACCTCACCGCCGGCTATCACCTGACGCTCGCGGACGAGGACGTACGCCCCCAGGAGGGCGAGGACGCCGGCTACGAACTCTCCTACGACACCGGCGGGTACCTCGACGCGGAGAGTACCGACGGGAAACTGGTGCTGCTCGACCCGTCGCAGGAGGGGTCGCTGGAGACGTGCCGTGCGGACACCCGGTTCACGGAGACCGTCCCCACCGAGAAGCTGTCGAAGGGCCGTCAGGTCTGCGTCATCACGGGCACGGGCCACCTGGGGCTCGTGACGGTGCAGGGCTTCTCGGCCGAGGACTCGCCGAGCACCTACATGACCCTGGACCTGACGGTCTGGCGCGACGCCGCGAGCTGACGGCCCGTCCGGGCGCCCGGCCGCGGTGGGGGAGTTGTCGCCTCCCTGTCTGCCCGCGGCGGGGCGGGCTCAGGCCAGATTGACGAGACGGATGTAGCGCACCCAGTCCCAGAGGGCCCCGGGGTCGGTGTGGTCGCTGCCAGGCACCTCATGATGACCGATGATGTGCGCGCGGTCCTTGGGCAGACCGTAGCGGTCACAGATGCCTGCCGTGAGCCTTGCCGACCGCTCGTACATCGTGTGGGTGAAGTACGAGGGTTGGTCGACCCAGCCCTCGTGCTCGATCCCGATGCTCCGGGTGTTGTAGTCCCAGTTGCCCGCGTGCCAGGCGAGGTCCCGCTCCCGCACGCACTGGCCCACGAAGCCGTCGCCTGAACGCACCACGTAGTGGGCGGAGACCTGTTTGGCCGGGTTCTGGAAGATGTCGATGGTCTGGGTGAACGTCTGCTGGGCGACATGGATGACGACGAGGTCGACCGGATAGGCCGAAGGGCGGGCCGACGGCGTGTAGTTGGACGTCGATGCCGGATACCACTGCGCCCCGGGGTGGTCGGTGTCCGCCGTGGAGGCGGCCACGGCCCGCACCGACGCCGGAAGGAGCGCCGCGGCCGCGGTGACCGCGGCGCCCTGAAGTATCCGTCTGCGCTGCATCAGCACTCCTGTGCGTGGGACATGGATCCGGTCTACGGCACAACACGCACCGGCCCGCCGCACGGTTCCGCGCGAGCGGAGCCGGCTCGCGACCCACGCCCGCCCGACCCTCAGGGACCGGACAGAACGCCGGCCAGCGCGGCCGCCGGATCGTCCTCCGCCGGCCCGGCCGGCACCCACCGCCCGCGTTCCTCGGCGTACGGCCACCACCGCCCGTCGCGTCCGTACCGCAGCTGGGCGGTGGAACCGACCACGGTCCAGCGGTTGCCGGCGGCGCGGAGCCGCGGGGCCTCGGCCTCCTCCCACGCCGCGGCGAGCTGTGCCCCCGCGCGCGCGAGTTCGTCCGGACCGGGCAGCCACTCCTCGTCGTACACGGCGAGCGCGGCCGTACCGCCGATGCGCCAGGCCCTCACCGCGCCGTCGAGCCCGGCTGCCCCGTGCCCGGACGCCGCGCCGAGGCGAGCAGTGAGCCGGGCGTCGGGCCGGCCGTCGGCGGCCAGCCGTACGGCGTCCTGTTCCGGAGTCAACCCGGCGGGCACTGGCTGCTGTTCGTGGCCCGCGGTGAGCGCCTCCGCCAGCATCGCGAACGCCCGTGCGGCACTGTCCGCGGCCAGGAACTCCAGAGCCGAGGGTTCGACACCCGCAGCCGGATCCGTCTCCGTGTCGAGCGACGGCGGCAGGCCCGGCTCCGCCGGCAGGGGAGGGGGAGGAGGAAGCGGCGGCAGGATGTCCCGAGCCGCGTACGCCTCGTCGGCGCGCACGCCCCGAGAGGCCTGTACACCGGACCTGTCTTCCCCTGCCAACCCGGTATCCGCCCCACCGGCCGCCCGAGCGGCGCTGCGCACCTGCAGCTCGTCGAGCAGCCGCCGCTCGTCGCGACCCCGCAACAGCAGCAGCACGAAGGGATCCTGGTCGAGCAATCGCGCCACCTGGTAGCACAGGGCGCCCGAATGCGGACAGTGGTCCCAGGCGTCGCAGGTGCACTCCGGCTCCAGGTCACCGATCCCCGGCAGCAGATCGAGGCCGGCCGCGGCCGCGTCCTCCACCAGATGCGGCGGCATCTCACGGTCGAGCAGGGCCGCGATGTGCCCGGACCGCTCGGACGCCATGTCCAGGAAACGGTCCCACTCCTCCTCGCTCAGCTCCTGGAGCAGCACATCGCTGCGGTACGTCGTCGAGTCGCGGTCCTGCACGACCGCGGTGAGGCGGCCGGGCCGGACGGACACCGCGCCGACCCTGCCCTCGCGCGCCAGCCGCCGCCCCGCCTTGAGCTGCCTGCCGTCGAGCGCCGTGTCCTCCAGCGCCTTCAGCCACGTCCGCCCCCACCAGGACGAAGCGAAGGCACGGCCCTGTGCGGGCGGCAGCGCGCCGAACGTACGCTCCGGTTCGTAGCCCTCGTTCATCGTGCGCCCCCTCGCAGCTCGACCAGCTCGGCCAAGTCCGCATCGCTCAGTTCCGTCAGAGCGGACTCGCCGCTGCCTAGCACCGCGTCCGCGAGCCCTTGTTTCCGTGCCAGCATGGCGGCGATCCGGTCCTCGACGGTGCCTTCGGCGATCAGCCGGTGCACCTGCACCGGCTGGGTCTGCCCGATCCGGTACGCGCGGTCGGTGGCCTGAGCCTCGACGGCCGGATTCCACCAGCGGTCGAAGTGCACCACGTGGCCGGCCCGGGTGAGGTTGAGCCCCGTTCCCGCGGCTTTGAGTGACAACAGGAACACGGGTGCCCCGCCCGCCTGGAAGCGGTTCACCATGGCCTCCCGCTCGGTGACCGGCGTACCGCCGTGCAGGAACTGGGTGGGTACACCGCGCGCCGCCAGATGCTGTTCCAGCAGCCGTGCCATCTGCACGTACTGGGTGAACACCAGGACGCTCGCGCCCTCGGCGAGGATCGTGTCGAGCAGCTCGTCCAGCAGCTCCACCTTCCCCGACCGGCCCACGATCCGCGGCTGTTCCTCCTTGAGGTACTGCGCCGGGTGGTTGCAGATCTGCTTGAGCGCCGTCAACAGCTTCATGACCAGCCCGCGCCGTGCGAAACCGTCCGCGCCGGAGATCTCGTCGAGTGTCTCGCGTACCACCGCCTCGTACAGACCGGTCTGCTCCGCCGTGAGGGACACGGCGCGGTCGGTCTCCGTCTTCGGCGGGAGTTCCGGTGCGATGCCGGGATCGGACTTGTGGCGCCTCAGGAGGAACGGGCGGACCAGGGCGGCCAGCCGCTCGGCCGCGACGGGGTCGTTGCCGCCCTCCACCGCGCTCGCGTAGCGGGAACGGAACGTACCGAGCCGCCCGAGCAGTCCGGGGGTGGTCCAGTCGAGGATGGCCCACAGCTCGGAGAGGTTGTTCTCCACCGGCGTACCGGTGAGGGCGACGCGTGCGCGCCCTCCGATCGTGCGCAGCTGGCTGGCGGTCGCCGAGTGCGGGTTCTTGACGTGCTGCGCCTCGTCGGCGACGACCATGCCCCAGGACGTCTGCGCCAGCCGAGCCGTGTCCAGACGCATCGTGCCGTAGGTCGTGAGGACGAACTCGCCGCCTGCCAGGCCCTCCAGCGAACGCGACCCGCCGTGGAAGCGGCGTACAGGTGTGCCCGGGGCGAACTTCTCGATCTCCCGCTGCCAGTTGCCCATCAGGGAAGTGGGACACACCACGAGGGTGGGTCCCGCGGCGCCTGCGATCCCCTGTCGGTGCAGATGGAGCGCGATCAGCGTGATCGTCTTTCCGAGTCCCATGTCGTCGGCGAGGCAGCAGCCGAGGCCGAGCGAGGTCATGGTGTGCAACCAGTTCAAACCGCGCAACTGGTAGTCGCGCAGGCTCGCGTCGAGCGAGTCCGGCTGTCCGATCTGCCGGTCCTGGGACTCCGGGTCGGCGATCCGCTCCCGCAGCTGCTCGAGCCACCCGGTCGCGGCCACTTCCACCCGGTCTCCGTCGACCTCGGTGGTCCCTGTCAGCACGGCCCCCAGGGCGTCGATGGGGGTGACCTTGCGGTCCCGGGTCTCGCGGGCGCGTCTGGCGTCCTCCGGGTCGATGAGCACCCACTGGTCGCGCAGTCTGACCAGAGGCCTGCCCGCCTCGGCCAGCCGGTCGAGCTCCGCCCGGCTCAGCTTCCTGCCGCCCAGTGCGAACCGCCAGTCGAAGGACAGCAGGGCGTCGGCCGACAGGAAGGACGGCGTGTCCCATCCGGTCCGTCCCGGTGTTCCGGTGCCGTCGTCATCCGGTCCGATCACCGCGCGTGCGGTGAGCTTCCGTGCCAGTTCCTTCGGCCAGTGCACCTGGACGCCCGTCGCGGCGAGCGCCCTGGCCGCAGGCCCGAGCAGCTCCGCGATCTCCTCGTCGGCGGGCTCGATCGCATCGGGGACCGCGGCCGACAGAAGAGGCCTCAACGGCGGCCAGGCCCGGGCGGCCCGGCGCAGGGCGAGAAGGGCGTCCATACGGGCGCGTGGACCGATCAGCGAGGCTGCGGGGGAGCGGTCGGCCCACACATCCGCCGCGTCGGCGACCAGAGAGGGGTCCTGGACGCTGTGGATCTGCAGGACCGCACGGAACGAGGGCGCGCGGCCGGTGTCGTCCCCCGGATCCTGCGCCGGTTCAGCCCCCCGCGCGGGCTCCGTTCCCTTCGTGGCGCCGAGTCCCGAGACCTCGATCCGCAGGGACAGCCTCACGCCCGCGTCATGACCGGCCGCCACATCGGCCGCCCATGGCCGCAGCGCGGGCAGATGCTGCGCGGCCCCGGCGGCGTACGCCGGTGTGCCCGTGACGAACTCGGCCGCTGGCGTGCGAGGAAGTCCGTCCACCACCGCGTCGAGGAACGCCCGCAGCAGCGATTCCGGCTCGGCCAACAGCACGGGACCGGCAGTGAGGTCGAGCGGCACGGCGTGGGCGTCAGGAGGCATGGAAGCAGCCAGTACCCGGATCCGTTCGAGATCCTCGGCGGTCAGCGGGCCGGCACGCCAGGCGTCGCGGTCCGTGGGGCTCAGCCCGGGCAGCAGCAGCCCGCGCGCGACGAGTTGGAGCGCGAGCACCCCGGCAGCGCCCCAGAACGCGGTGGAGGGCGAGGCGCGGACGTCCGCCCGCGCCCGCGTGAGGACCGGCAGTGCGTCGCGCACGGGCATCGACAACGCCGGGACCGTGTGGGAGCGGACGTCGCTTCCGACGACCGTCAGTTCCGTCGGACTCCCTGGATCGCGGGGAGGGGTGCTACCGTCCGCATTCCAGAACGCGATCAGGCCGGTACGGGCCGGGTCCGCGGGGAGGAAGACTGCGGAGCAGCGGGACAGTTCAGTGTTCTCGTTGAGCGTTACCGCAGGGAGCCTGTGCACAGCGATGTCAGATTCCTCAAATTTGACTAGCGAGCCGGGGTCGCCGAGGGTACTCCACCCGCGGCCCGTCCCGGGAGGAACGCACAGTGACCCACCTCACTTGTTCTGCCTTCTGAAGCCTGGGTGCAGCCCGCACCACCACCGGACACGGGGGCTTTCCCCCGTAAACCCCGGGGTGATGGCGCCATGGCTGCCGCAGGCCCGCCATCCGTACGTTTGACGAGGTCAGCGCAGATGCCCAGAAACCGGAGACGTCATGCCCCAAGCCGCAGAAGCCACCGTCGCGCCACAGTCACGCGACGGTTCGGAGGGCCCGGCGGGCACTCAGCCGCCCGGAAGTGATTTCGCACCGCTCCTGAAGGCCGTCAGGGGGCAAGGGCTCCTGGACCGGCGCACCGGCTGGTACGCGGCCGGGATCGTCGCCAACCTGGCGGCTCTCGGAGTGGTGATCACCGGCATGGCGCTGCTCGGCGACACCTGGTGGAACCTGTTCCTCGCCCTGCCGCTGGCCGTCCTGTGGACCCGTACCGCCTTCTACGGCCATGACGCGGGCCACGCCCAGATAACCGGCGACCGCAAGGCCGGCCGGGTCGTCGGCCTCGTGCACGCCAACCTGCTCCTCGGAATGAACGAGGCGTGGTGGAACGACAAGCACGTACGCCACCACGCCAACCCGAACCACATAGACAAGGACCCCGACGTCGGGGTCGGCGCCCTCGTGTGGACCCAGAAGCAGGCCGCCCAGCGCGAGGGCTTCGCCCGCTGGCTCACCCGCAACCAGGCGCGGCTCTTCTTCCCGATGCTGCTCCTCGAAGGCATCGCCCTCAAGATCTACGGCTTCCAGTTCCTGCGTCGGCAGCCCGTACGTGAACGCGCCCTGTCCGGCCTTCTGCTGACCGGCCATCTCGCGCTGTACGCCACGCTGCTCCTGACCGTCATGTCTCCGGGCAAGGCCGTCGTCTTCGCCCTCGTGCACCACGCGCTGTTCGGCCTCCACCTGGGCATGGCCTTCGCCCCGAACCACAAGGGCATGGAGATGCCGGACCCCGACGGTGACCGCTGGGGCCATCTGCAGCGCCAGGTCCTCACCTCGCGCAACGTACGGGGAGCCGTCCTCACCGACTGGTTCCTCGGCGGCCTCAACTACCAGATCGAGCACCACCTCTTCCCGAGCATGCCCCGCCCCCATCTGCGGCTGGCGCAACCGCTGGTGAAGGCGCACTGCGCATCGATCGGGATGCCGTACGCGGAGACAGGTCTCGTCGAGTCCTACCGCCAGGCGCTGCGGCACATGCACGAGGTCGGCGAGCCGCTCCGGTAGGCCGCTGCCGAGTCGGTGCGGCACCGGCGGAACCGACGGGGGTTCACAGGCGTTCTCACACCAGGAGCGGTTCCGGCCGCGGAGGAGGCACGATCATGTCGAACGGTGCGAAGATCGCCATCGGGGGAGTCGTAGCAGCAGTAGTCCTGATTCCGTTCATCGGATTCTGGTGGTCACTGCTGGTCCTCATCGGTGTGCCCGTGGTGGGTTACCTGATGCTCGACCCGTCCCAGAGGCGCAGGCTCCGCAGGATCGGTCGTAAGGAGATCGGGCGCTGAACAGCACAGTCACAGCGGTGAGCAGCAACGGCGTGTACTCCTTCACCAAGCCGAACAGGGACAGCGTCACGCTCCTTGCCGGACTCGGTGTGGAGGGTGACGTCCATTCCGGTGTCACGGTGAAACACCGCTCCCGCGTCGCCCAGGACCCGACGCAGCCCAATCTGCGTCAGGTCCACCTCATCCACCAGGAGCTCTTCGCCGAACTCGGGGACGCGGGGTTCGAGGTCTCCCCTGGGGACCTCGGGGAGAACGTCACCACCAGCGGGATCGCTCTTCTGTCCCTGCCCGTGGGCACGCTGCTCCACCTCGGTGACGAGGCCGTCGTCGAGGTGACCGGCCTGCGGAATCCGTGCCTGCAGATCGACAACTTCCAGGACGGGCTGCTCAAGCGGGTCGTCGGCCGCGCGGACGACGGAACGATCGTTCGGAAGGCCGGGATCATGGGCGTCGTCATGACGGGCGGAGTCGTACGGCCGGGTGACCGGATCAGGGCCGAGCTGCCTGCCGAGCCGCACCGTCCCCTGGACCGCGTGTAGGACACAGGCATGGAGCGGTGCCGGACGGTGGGGCACCCGGGGTCAGGACGGCCGGGCGGCGAGTGCGTCGAGCGATGCCAGCAGCCCGGGCAGTTCCGGGCCGCGGCCGACGGGGATGACCTCGGCCGGCTCCTCGTCCAGCAGGACGAACGCGATGTCGTCGGTCCTGGCGACGAGGGACCAGCCGGGACCGTCGGCGCGCAGGATCCGTGCCCCGTCAGGGGCGTACGCGGAGCGGACCCGGCCGGGCGGCGGCGGGGAGTCGACGTACGCCCGTGCCGCTTCCAGCGCCTTCCGTACGCCGGGGTGCTGCCCGGAACCGGCGCGCTCCGCCGTGCTCCTGTCGTCCCCTGCCCGGACCGCGTCGATGCGTGCCCGCCACGCGGCCCACTGCAGGGCGATCTCGTCCGCCCCGAGGCGCCGCTGCGGCGCGCCCCAGACCTCGGTGTCCGGCGGTGTCAGCGGTGCCGACTCCTCTCCGTCCGGGTCGTGCGGCTCGGGGACACCGGGCGCGGCGACCGACAGTGCGAGCGGCCACCCCGGGAGCGCGCGGACCACCGAGCGGTCGTCGGGGGAGAGGTCGTGGTCCATCCCGCAGTCCCAGGCGGCGATGGCGACAGCCACCAGCGAGACGTCCTCGACGACCACCGTCCAGCGGGCACCGCCGCTGTCCTGGCCGAGCACGAGACCGTAGCCCTCGACGTAAGGCGCGAGACCGAGCGCGGCGCACGCGGCCACGTAGTCGTCGCCGAGCACGCCGGGGAACTGTGCGGGGGTCAGCAGCACCGCGGTCAGCACCAGCAGCGCGTCGTCGTCGGCGGCAGTCTCGTCGGTCCCCGCCACAGCACCCTCCGTCATCCCTGAACGCTTGGCCCGTCGGCGCACCTTACTATTGGGTAACCCTGTCGTCGAGCCCCCGGACGAGCAGTGACGGCCACGTGCCCGCCCGTGGGACCCGGTGCCGAAACACCCCTTGTGCCGTGGTGCCGGCATGCGCGGCACACGTAAGGTTGTGAGTCCGGCCGACGAGGAGAACAGCATCGTGAAGCGGTTCGAACGCCTGAAGGAGATCCAGCGACTGGACCCGAAGCGGGACTTCCTGGAGATCTACCGGTTCACCGTGTCGTACGAATTCCCCTGGGACATCACCCGGGCTCTCGAATTCGCCCTGTACCGCACCTATGCCGTCCCCGGCATCGGCCGGCTCCTGGCGGAGACGGCGGAACTGACGGATCGTTCGCAGAAGAGATACGACGACACGGCGCTCCTTCTCGACTCCGTCGTCGAGCACGGCTTCGACAGCGAGACGGGCCGTACGGCGGTCCGGCGGATCAACCGGATGCACCGCAGTTACGACATCAGCAACGACGACATGCGCTATGTGCTGTGCACGTTCGTCGTCACCCCCAAGCGGTGGCTCGACACGTACGGCTGGCGCGGGCTGTCCGGCCACGAGACGCGCGCGTTCGCCGCGTACTACCGCGCCCTCGGCGCCCGTATGGGCATCCAGGACGTGCCGCAGACGTACGAGGACTTCGAGCGCGTCCTGGACACCTACGAGCACGAGCACTTCGGCTGGGACGAGGGCGGACGCGCGGTCTCCGACGCCACCCTGGACCTGATGTGTTCCTGGTACCCGCGCCCGCTCGCACCCGTGGTCCGCAAGGCGGCCCTCGCCCTGCTCGACGACTCGCTGCTGCGGGCTTTCCGGTACGAGCGGCCGGGCCCCGTCGCCCGGACCCTGACCCGCGGGGCCTTGCGTCTGAGGGCTCGCGCCGTCAGGCTCCTGCCACCGCGTTCCGCCCCGCACTACGCCCGTCAGAATCCCGAGATCAAGAGCTACCCGGACGGCTACGACGTGGCCCGGCTCGGCACGTTCCCGAAGCCGGGCGTGCGCGGCTGTCCCGTTCCGCACGGACGGCCCTCGGACGCACCGGCCGCCGGCTAGCCTTCCGCCGGTGCCGCGGGTCATGTGGCCGTAGCCGTTCAGCCGGTTCGCACGGCCAGGGCCAGGAATAGGCTGTCCTCGTCCGTGTAGGTGACCAGCCGCCAGCCGGTGTCCGCCAGCAGGGGCGTGAGGCGGGCCTCAGCCCGCAGATCGTCGTCGGTGAGGACCCGGCCGTGCCGTGCGGCCAGCGCTGCCCGCCCGACGGGGTGGAACAGCGCGAGCCGGCCGCCCGGGCGCACCACCCGCGCCAGCTCCGAGAGTCCGTCGTCCGGATGCGGGAGATGGGAGAGCAGCCCGGCGGCGAAAACGGCGTCGAGGGACCCCGCGCGCAGCGGAAGCCGTTCCGCATCCGCCAGCAACAGGGCGCCGGCGGTGCCTCTTCCCGCTCGCAGGGCCTCCGCCAGCATCGCGGGCGTCAGATCCGCCCCGATCACCGTTCCCGCCGGCCCGACCGCTGTGCGCAGGGCGGGCAGGGCGCGCCCTGTACCGCAGCCCGCGTCGAGCACGGCGCCACCAGGGCGCAGACCGAGGTCGCCGACCGCTGCGGCATAGGCGGGGCCGTCATCGGGGAAACGGGTGTCCCAGTCCGCCGCCCGCGCGGAAAAGAAGTCCTGGACGTGTGTGTGATCGTCGGCCATAGGCACATGATCACCCGGTTCCGGTCCTTTCGGAACGCGCCCCCCGGTGTGTCCTGGACCGTGGCGCGAAGCAGCGCCCCCCGGGTGGGGAGGCGCTTGCCCGCAGGGGAGCCGTACGCGAGGCTTGCGCGGGAAGCGTGGAACGCGGGAAACGGACCAACGGGGAGGACGAGCACATGGCGCTGGACCGGGGACTTGACTGGCTCCTTGACGATCTCACCAGCCGGGTGGAGCACATCCGGCACGCGCTGGTGCTGTCGAACGACGGGCTGGTGACCGGGGCCAGCACGAGTCTGGCCCGGGAGGACGCGGAGCACCTGGCTGCGGTCTCGTCCGGGCTGCAGAGCCTGGCCCGCGGGTCGGGCCGCCACTTCGGGGCGGGAAGAGCGCGCCAGACCATGGTGGAGTTCGATGAGGCGCTGCTCTTCGTGACGGCCGCGGGGGACGGCAGCTGCCTGTGCGTACTGACCGCCGCCGAGGCGGATGTAGGTCAGGTGGCCTACGAGATGACCCTCTTGGTCAACCGGGTGGGCGAACACCTCGGCGTGACGGCACGTTAGGGCGCCGAGTCTGACGAACACCTCCCACCTGCGGTTTCCACGGACGCGTGAGAGTTATCCACAGGATCGGCGAGGTCTGCCTCCCCCGGACTACCGTGGTTGCACAGCGTATTCGACCTCACGGGGGAGGACGGCCATGACCGTTTCGGAAGCCACCCGCACACGCACCACACGTACCGCCCACGCGGCAGAGCCGGTTTGCGTGCCCGCGGGACGCGCCGCTCAACAACTGACCTTGAAGCGCGGTGAATTCGACCTCGCCCTCCATCTGGGCCTGATCGGTGCGGAGCCGGCCGCGGGCGGGGCGAGGCCGCGGATCCGGCAGGAGGAGATCGACCGGCTGCGCGCTCTGCCGGGGTTTCCCGAATCGCTGCGGGCCCGGGTGCGTACGGCGGGCACGGCGGAAGGTGCCACGCTGCTCGGGGTCAGCCCCGTGCGCTTCACCGGCCTCGCCCGCGTCGGGTGCTTCTCCCCGGTGGCTTTTCATCTGAACCGCTATCGCGCGGTGGTGTGGCTCTATCTGGTGGACGAACTCCTGGTCTTCGCGGCGAGAGAGCCCGATCTCCTCGCGGGGACGAGCCCGGTGGGGATGCGGACCATGCTGGACGCGGGCACCGACCGGCGTGCGCGCAACTGGCGTTCACGCAGAATCGACCGGCTGCTGAGCCGTACGGAGGATCCATGGGCGCGCGCTGCCCTGCAGGCATCCGCTCTTGACCCGGTCCAGCTGGCAGAGCTGGTGGAGGATCCCTACGAGCGCGCCTATCTCACCCGGGTCCAGACTGATTCCGCCTTCGCGCGTCCGGGATCCGTCTCCGGGCGGGAGGTGATGGTGAGGCTGATACTGGCGGATGATCCGGACGAAATCCTCTGGCGGAGGGTGAATCTGACGCTGGAGCTGGAACACGCGCGTGAGATCCGCCCCGCTCCGCGTCCAGGCCTCGGCCCGGTGCCGGTACTCGTGTCGGGGCGGACCGGCCAGACGCCCCGCCGCTCCGGTGCGCGGGCCGCAGCCGTGCGAGGGCTGCTCGCCCGGGCCGGGCTGCGCAGGCCCGGGCGCGGAGATCATTGAAGCTCTTGCGCCGGCCCACCGGCCAGGGCATCTTGGCCGCATGCTGATCAGAGAAGCCACCGAGAAGGACTGGCCTGCGGTCTGGCCGTTCTTCCATGACATCGTGTCCGCGGGCGAGACCTTCACCTACCCTGTGGATCTCGGTGAGGACCTGGCCCGGAGTTGGTGGCTGCTCCCGGAGCCAAACCGCACGGTCGTCGCGGTCGACGACGCCGGCACCGTCCTCGGCACGGCCAAGATGAACCGCAATCACATGGGCAACGGCTCGCACATCGCCAGTGCCAGTTACATGGTCAGTCCGGAACACTCCGGCAGGGGCGTGGGCAGGGCGCTGTGCGTGTACACGGTGGACTGGGCGAGCAAGGCGGGATACCGAGCCATGCAGTTCAATGCCGTGGTGGAGACCAACACCCATGCCGTGAGCCTGTACCGCTCCCTGGGCTTCACGGTCATCGGGACTCTGCCCGAGGGGTTCAAGCACCCGACAGAGGGCTACGTAGGGCTGCACATCATGCACAAGCCCCTCTGATCCCTCCTCACCACCCGCCGGAGCGGCGGCGGGCGCAGCGGCTTCCGGCCAATCCTGGGTTGTCCTTCATGTCCCGAGTAGCAGTGATCTGGGCGTGGTTGGTGCATCGCTGAGGCCTGGGGCGCGTGTGCCCCTCCGGAGTGAGGGCAGTACTGTGCGCCCCACCGCCATCCCAGCGGTGTACTCATATGGAGGAAGAATTCATGACCATACCCAGGAGATCGTGGCGTGGCGCGGGAGCATTCGCGGCCGCTGCGGTAGTCGGCCTGGCAGGCGGAGTCATGTCCGCCGGTCCGGCCGCAGCTCACACCCCCACCTGGGCCGTGACCTGCTCCGAGGTGACGCTCAATCTGACGGCCTACTCGGCTGACGCCAGCAACGAGGTGACCGTCTCCGTCGTGGGTGGCGAGGACCTGCTTCCGACGACCCAGTTCGGCCGCGACTTCAGCACGAAGACCCCGCTGCAACTCCCGGAGCACGACAAGGAGCTGACGGTCCGCCTCGTCGTCAAGGCCGGGGACAGCGACCGGTATTCGCACGACGAGACGAAGACCGCTCCCGTGTGTGAGGGTGAGACCCCGTCGCCCACCCCGACCGAGGAGAAGCCTTCGGAGGCCCCGAGCACGGAGCCGCCGACCGCGGAGGCCCCCGAGCCGAGCGCGACGCCGAGCGAGACCGCCACGGAGGCCGCTCCGGCCCCCGCGGAGCCGAGCAACAGCGCGCCGGACCTGGCCGAGACCGGTTCGTCCTCCGCCACGCCCATCATCGGTGGCGCCGCTCTCGCGGTTCTGCTCGCCGGCGGCGGCATCCTGTGGTCCGTCCGCAAGCGCCGCAGCGTGCAGCACTGACGCGTCCGAGAACTCCTGCCCGGCGACGGTAGAACGCCGACGGGCAGGCCGGGGGCGCACCGCGACAACTCCGTCGCGGTGCGCCCCCGTGTCGTTCCACGGGCCGACGAAATCATGAGGGGGGTCCGATCTCGCACCAGACGGCCTTGCCCTCTCCCCGGGGCTCGATGCCCCAGCGTTCGGCGACCGCGTCGAGAAGCAGCAGACCACGCCCGGAGGTCGACGTCTCGCCAGGAGTGCGCCGCCGTGGCCAGACACTCGAGCGGTCCTGGACCGACAGCCTGACACGCCGGACCGGCTCCGGCAGTACCTCCAGTGTCAGCACCGCCCCGCCCTCTGTGTGGAGCAGCACGTTGACCAGCAGCTCCCCGGTGATCAGCACCGCGTCATCCGCCAGGCCCGCGAGGTCCCAGTCCGTCAGTGCCTGACGCACGATCGTCCGGGCCTCCGAGAGCCCCTGCGGGTCCGCCTGATGAATGTACTGGTGAAGCCGGGGAGCACGCGGTGACCCGAGATCAGGGCTGCGCCTCAGTACCAGCAGCGCCACGTCGTCCCCCGAACCCCAACGCTCCCAGAGCCGGTCCGACAGATGGTCCGCCAGCGCCTCGGCGCCGTCGGGTCCGTCGCTCACCTCGTGGATCAGAGCGGCGACGCCTGTGTCGACATCGGTACCCGGTTCCTCCACCAGCCCGTCGGTGTACAGGACGAGGGTCTCGCCCGGCACCAGATCGAGTCGGGTCTCCGGATACTCCTCGTCCCGGAAGTCCGTAGAGATCCCCAGCGGCAGACCTCCACGCACCTGAGGTACACCGACCCGCCCGTCGGTGTGCTTGATCAGCGGCCCGAAGTGACCGGCGCGCGACACGCGCATCGCACCCGTGGCCAGGTCCACCTGCGCGTACGTCGACGTGGCGAACCGGTCGGTGTCCAGCTCGGCGAGGAAGCGGGAGGCCCGCGCCAGGACGGTCGCCGGAGGATGGCCCTCGGCGGCGTAGGCGCGCAGGGCGATACGCAGCTGGCCCATGATCGCCGCCGCGTGCGTGTCGTGTCCCTGCACATCCCCCACGACGACGCCGATACGGCCCCTGGGCAGCGTGATCACGTCGTACCAGTCGCCGCCGACCTCGCGCCCGCTCCACGCCGCGTGGTAGCGGACCGCGATCTCTCCGCCCTCGATCTCCTGGATCCGTCGTGGGAGCATGGCCGACTGGAGCCCCGTGGCGAATTCTCGTTCCTCGTCGAAGAGGATCGCCCGCTGCAGGGACTGGGCCACGATGGCGGCCAGCCCCAGGCACAGGATCCTTTCATCCGCGTTGAAGGCCGTGCGTTCCCGGTAGAAGAGCGCGAGGCCGCCCAGCGGGCGGGCCTGAGCGATCAACGGAAGGTAGGCGACGGCACGGAAGCTCAGCTCGCCGATGTGCGGTTCCAGGACCGGATAGCGCCGGATCAGCGAACCGAGTGAGCTGATGAACCTGGGGCGCCCGCTGAGGATCGTGTCCCCCAGGGGAAGGCTCGCGTCGAGCTGTCCGGAACCCAGGCCCTCGAGAACCTCCACCGAGTCACCGCTCAGTGCGATGATCTTGAGAGCGGAATTCTCCACCAGCCCGAGTGCCAGTCCGTCGGCACCGATTCCGACCAGGCCGCCCGGGCCGGTGAGCGCGGTGGTGACGTCATCCACCGTCACCGCACGTGACATCGCGGCGGTGGTGGCCTCGACGATGCTCGTCTGACGACGGCGCCGCTTTTCCAGATCCAGCACGAAGGCCGAATGGGTGACCTCGGCCGTCGCGTCCCGCACCAGGCCGATGACACGGCGTGCCCGGCCGTCCTCGGACCTCAGGATCCGCGCCTGGACGTGTGTCCACTGGCGGGTCCCGTCCTCCAGGGGCACCTGGAAATGGACGCTGTAGGAATTGCTGCCACCGTGGATCGCCTCGTCGATGGTGACGTCCAGACGTGTGCGGTCCACTTCGTCCAGCCGTTCGACCACTGCCGACGGCGATGAGTCGTACGTCGCGGGATCCAGGCCGAAGACCAGCAGCCCGGCTTCATCGATGTCCACGGTCCGGGCGTCCAGATCCCATTCGAAGCTGCCGGTGCGGTTCATGGCGAGGCGCTCCGCGGTCCCGGTCTCACCGGCGTTGTGCCGGTCGGGCCGGAGCCGCGGAGCCGCGTCGTCGTCTGCTCGCCGTGAAGAGTCGGTCATGCCTGCTCCGGAGGTCGTCCGGCCGGGCTGCTGCGCGTCGCGGCCCGTAGATCTCAATTGTCGAGCCCCCGGTGCGGGAGTGCCACAGCGATGCCGGGGGAGACCCGGCGCCGGGCCCCCGCGAGGGCCGTCGCAGAATGGCACGCAGAGATCGTCCACGGCTGACCGGAGCGCACACATGAACGACGACGAGCCCGTCCTGTTGCACACCGAGGGTCACATCCTGCGCATCACCCTCAATCGGCCCCGGGCCCTCAACGCGCTCACCCACAGCATGGTGCGCGGCATCGGCGAGGCGCTCACCCTGGCCGCTTCCGACGACGAGGTCACCGCCGTCGTGATCGACGGTGCCGGCGGGCGGGGCCTCTGCGCGGGCGGCGACATCAGGTCGATCTACGAGGACGCCCGCGCCGGCCGTCGAGCCTCCGTGGACTTCTGGCGTGACGAGTACCGTCTCAACGCCAGGATCGCCAGGTTCCCGAAGCCGTACGTGGCGCTCATGGACGGCATCGTGATGGGTGGAGGCGTGGGCGTGTCCGCCCACGGCGACGTCCGTATCGTCACCGAGCGTTCACGCGTCGCGATGCCCGAGACCGGAATCGGCTTCGTCCCCGACGTGGGAGGCACCTATCTGCTGGCTGCCGCACCGGGGGAGCTCGGCACGCACCTCGCACTCACCGGCCGGGCCGTCGGCGCGGCCGACGCCGTGCTGTGCGGGCTGGCCGACCACTTCGTCCCGTCGCACCACCTCGCCGGCCTCACCACCGAGCTCGCGGGATGCGCCACAGCCTCCGAAGTGAGGGAGACGGTGCGGCGCCACGCAGACGACGCCCCGGAAGGCGAGCTCGCCGCGCACCGGGAATGGATCGACGACTGCTACTCCGCCGACACCCTGGAGGAGATCATCGACCGGCTGGTGAACAGCGGGCCGACCGCCGCCAAGGAGGCCGCCGACGAACTCCTCGCCGCCTCGCCCACCGCCCTCAAGGTCACCCTGGCCGCCGTGCGCCGCAGCGCCGGGCTCAGCAGTCTGGAAGCGGCCCTGGACCAGGAGTTCCGTGTCTCGTGCCGGGCGTTCGACGGGCATGACCTGAGAGAGGGCGTTCGCGCCCGGATCATCGACAAGGACCGCGCCCCCCGGTGGAGCCCCGCCGATGCCGGAGGTGTCACCGCTGACGAGGTCGCCCGCCACTTCGAGCCGCTCGGTGACCAGGAACTGGGGCTGGTGCCCAACTGACCGTCCGTCCCTGGCGCTGTCCCCGCGTACGGCCCCTCCCGCCCGCCGCAGGTGTCGGCAGAGGGGCCGGAGGGGCGGCTCAGACGTGCGCGGTCAGCCGGTCAGCCGCCCGGTCCCAGGCTCCGAGGTCCCCCCGCGGGGTGTAGTGACGCAGTTCCTGGGTGCGCGCGACCAGCCGGCGCATGTCCGTCAGCCCGCCCACCAGTCCGTGGGAACGGGCCTGAAGCAGCACGTTGCCGAGCGCGGTGGCCTCGGCGGGTCCCGCGGTGACCGGCAGACCGGTCGCGTCGGCGGTCCACTGGCACAGCAACTCGTTGCGCGAGCCGCCGCCGACGAGATGGATCCGTGTCAGTTCGTGGCCCGCCAGACCGGCCGCCTCGCGCAGCGTCCTGCGATGGGCCAGCGCCAGGCTCTCCAGCACGCACCGCACATATCCGCCGGGGCCTTCGGGCGTCGCCTGACCGGTACGGGTGAGAGCGGCGTCGATCCGCGACGGCATGTCACCCGGCGCCAGGAACACCGGATCATCCGGATCGATCACGGCGGCGAACGGCCGGGCACGCGCCGCGGCCGTGAGAAGAGCCGGCAGTCCTGTCGGCGTACCGGTGTGTTCCCACGTACGACGGCATTCCTCCAGCAGCCACATCCCCATGATGTTGCGCAGAAAGCGCACCGTGCCGTCCACACCGCGTTCGTTGGTGAAATTGGCTGCGCGCGATTCCTCGGTCAGCACCGGTGCGTCCAGTTCGAGACCGGCCAACGACCATGTTCCGCACGAGACATACGCGAACCCCGGTTCGGCGGCGGGAACCGCGGCCACGGCCGAAGCGGTGTCGTGCGAGGCGACGGTCGTCACCGGCGTGTCCGCGGGCAGACCGGTGAACCCGGCCACGTGCGGAAGCAGGGTGCCCACCCGCTCGCCCGGTTCGCGCAAGGCGGGGAACATCGAACGTTCCAGCCCCAGCCGTCCGATCAGCGCATCGGACCAGCCGCCGGTACGCGCGTCGAACAGACCGGTCGTCGACGCGTTGGTCACTTCCGCACCCATCGACCCCGTCAGCCAGTACACCAGCAGATCGGGCATGAGCAGCACCGTCCGGGCAGCCTGCCACTGAGCCGCCGAACGGTGGGCGGCCAGCTGGAAGACCGTGTTGAACGGCAGGTGCTGCAGTCCACCGATGCCGTACAGCTCACGCGCGTCGATCTGGCGCAGGACCTCTGCGGCGGCGGTGGTGTTGCGCTCGTCGCGGTAGTGGAAAGGGAGACCGAGGAGGGACCCGTCGGAGTCCAGGAGACCGTAGTCCACGGCCCAGGTGTCGATGCCGACCGAAGTGACGGGACCGCTGCGCGACGCGACGCGCAATCCCTCCAGCATGCCCTGGTAGAGGGCGAGTACGTCCCAGCGGAGCCCGTCGGGGAGGCGGACCGGCGTGTTGGCGAAGCGGTGCGCCTCAGCCAGTACCAGCTCGTCGGGGCCGACCCTGCCGGTAATCACCCGGCCGCTGGTGGCGCCCAGGTCCACCGCGGCGAACACCGGGTCCTGTCGTGAAGTCGCAGACATGGAAACTCTCATCCGATCCGGGCAGAGCCGCGCCCCGGGTGCGCGCGGTACGGCATCCGGGGCGCGGCAGGGTGGCACATGGTCAGCGCAGGAAGGCCGCCGCCACACCGGCGTCGACGGGAATGTGGAGGCCGGTGGTGTGGGTGAGGTCCCCGCCGGTCAACGCGAAGACGGCGTTGGCGACATGCTCCGGCAGCACCTCGCGCTTGAGGATCGTCCGCTGGGCGTAGAACTCACCCAGCTTCTCCTCCTCGATGCCGTACGTCGCGGCACGCTGGGCTCCCCAGCCCGCCGCGAAGATTCCGGAACCCCGCACCACCCCGTCCGGGTTGACCCCGTTGACCCGGATGCCGTGCTCGCCGAGTTCGGCGGCCAGCAGGCGCACCTGGTGAGCCTGGTCGGCCTTGGTGGCCGAGTACGCGATGTTGTTCGGGCCCGCGAAGACGGCGTTCTTGGACGCGATGTAGATGATGTCGCCGCCGAGATCCTGAGCCCGCATGGCCCGGGCGGCCTCGCGGGACACCAGGAACGAGCCGCGCGCCATGATGTCGTGCTGCAGGTCCCAGTCCTTGGCCGTGGTCTCCAGCAGCGGCTTGGAGATGGAGATGCCGGCATTGTTGACGACCAGGTCCACACCGCCGAAGGCGAGTGCGGCGGCCTTGAACGCCTCGGTGATCTGCTCCTCGGACGTGACATCCACCGTTACCGCGACGGCCTTGTCCGGGCCGCCGAGCTCCTCGGCGACGGACTCCGCGTTCGCGGTGTTCAGGTCGGCGACGACAACACACGCGCCTTCGGCGACGAGCCGGTGCGCGATCGCCTTTCCGATGCCCGAGCCGGCGCCGGTGACGAACGCGACCCGCGTGGCCAGCGCCTTCGCCTTCGGCATCCGGCGGAGCTTGGCTTCCTCCAGTTCCCAGTACTCGATGCGGAACTTCTCGGACTCCTCGATCGGCGCGTACGTGGAGACGGCCTCGGCGCCACGCATCACATTGATGGCGTTGAGGTAGAACTCCCCGGCGACCCGGGCGGTCTGCTTGTCCTTGCCGAACGAGAACATGCCGACTCCGGGCACCAGCACGATGGCCGGGTCCGCCCCGCGCATGGCCGGCGAGCCGGGCACCGCGTGCCGCTCGTAGTACGCGCGGTATGCCTCCCGGTACTCCTGGTGGAGCACCTCGAGACGGGCCACCGCCTCCTCCAGCGGCACGTCGGCCGGCAGATCGAGGACGAGCGGGCTGACCTTCGTACGGAGGAAGTGGTCCGGGCAGGAGGTGCCGAGAGCCGCGAGCCGGGGGTGTTCGGCGCGGGAGAGGAAGTCCAGCACGGGCTCCGCGTCGGTGAAGTGCCCGACCTGTGGCCGGTCGGTGGACGCCAGCCCGCGGATCACCGGAGCGAGTGCGGCGGCCCGCTCCCGGCGCGCCGCCTCGTCCAGGGCTTCCCGCCCCGGGAGTACGGAGCCGAAGGGCTCGGCCCTGCCGTGGTCCTCGAGGAACTTCTCGGCCGTGCGGATCATCCAGAGGGCATTGCGCTCGCAGGCCTCGGAGGTCTCGCCCCAGGCGGTGATGCCGTGCCCGCCGAGGATCACGCCGACGGCCTGCGGGTTGGCCTCCTTGACGGCCGCGATGTCGAGGCCCAGTTGGAAGCCCGGCCGGCGCCACCCCACCCAGGCGACCTTGTCACCGAAGCACTCGGCGGTCAGCTTCTCGCCGTCGGCGGCGCACGCGAGCGCGATCCCGGAGTCCGGGTGCAGATGATCGACGTGCGCGGCCTCGACGAGCGCGTGCATCGCGGTGTCGATCGACGGAGCCGCGCCGCCCTTGCCGTGCAGGCAATAGTCGAACGCCTGGACCATCTCGTCCTCGCGCTCCACCCCGGGGTACACGTCCTTGAGCGCGCGCACCCGGTCCAGCCGGAGCACGGCGAGACCGGCCTCGGTCAGAGTGCCGAGGTCGCCGCCCGAGCCCTTGACCCAGAGCAGTTCGGCCTCGCCACCGGTGACCGGGTCGGTCTCCGTCGCCTTGGCCGAGGCGTTGCCACCGGCGTAATTGGTGTTGCGGGGGTCGGAGCCGACCCGGTGGGCGCGCTCCAGAAGCGCGGCGACTTCGGCGTGCGTCGCGGACGTCATGAGGGTTCCTTCGAGAAGAGGGGACTGCGGGATGCGGCTGGGCGCAGGTGGGGGAGGGGGACAGGGCTCAGGCGCCCCAGCCCGCCTGCTCCCCGCCTACGCGGTCGGCGGCGATGCGCTCCTGGTTGCCGGAGGCGAGGTAGGCCGCGAACGGGTCGCGCTCGAGTCCGAGTTCTTCGCGGACGTCGGCGAGCAGCGGCCGTACATCCGTGTTGAACGCGTCCATCAGCACCCCGTTCGAGGCGAGGACATCTCCTGAACGCTGTGCTTCGGTCAGCGCCTCGGCATCGATCAGCAGTGCCTTGGCGGTCGCTTCCTGGACATTGGTCACCGAACGGATGACGGCCGGGATCTTGGCCTCGATGTTGTGGCACTGGTCGAGCATGAAGTTGACGTTGGTCTCGGTGTCGAGACCGCCGTTCTTGGCCACCTCGTGCATGATCCGGAACAGCTGGAACGGATCGGCGGCTCCCGCCATGAGGTCGTCGTCGGCGTAGAAACGGGAGTTGAAGTCGAACGCGCCGAGCTTCCCCTCCCGCAGCAGGAACGCCACGATGAATTCGATGTTGGTGCCCGGCGCGTGATGGCCGGTGTCGACGACGACCTGCGCCTTCGGCCCGAGTTTGAGGCAGTGGGCGTACGAGGTGCCCCAGTCCGGGACGTCGGTGGTGTAGAAGGCGGGCTCGAAGAGCTTGTACTCCAGCAGTATCCGCTGGTCGTCGCCGAGCCGCTCGTAGACCTCGGAGAGCGCCTCGGCCAGACGGTCCTGGCGGCTCGAGATGTCGTCCTGGCCCGGGTAGTTGGTGCCGTCCGAGAACCACAGTTTGAGGTCGGGCGAGCCGGTGGCGTCCATGATGTCGACGCATTCGAGCAGATGATCGGTGGCCTTGCGGCGGACCTTCGGGTCCGGATGGGTGACCGAGCCCAGCTTGAAGTCGTCGTCCTGGAAGACGTTGGAGTTGATCGCGCCGATCCGCAGCCCGAGCTCCTCGGCGTACCGGGTCAGCGCCGAGTAGTCCTCCACGCGGTCCCACGGAATGTGCAGCGACACCTTGGGGGCGACACCCGTGTACCGGTGCACCTGTGCGGCGTCCGCGAGCTTCTCGAAGGGGTCGCGCGGGACGCCGGGCTGGGCGAAGACCTTGAAGCGGGTCCCGGAGTTTCCGTAACCCCAGGACGGCGTCTCGATGACCTGAGACTTCAGAGCTGCCTTGACGGCTGACACATCAGACATGAACACCTCGTAAGCAGAGTCATCCGGCGACCGGTCAGGATCGGGGATGTGAATCGTTTCATCCGGAACGTACGCTAGGTTTGAGCACTGCTTCTCGTCAAGCAGCTCGTCAGGTTTCTTCTTGGTTTGAATCAATTCACCGCCGTCCTCGCAGGCGACTTCCCGGCGCGGCGCAGTCTGCTCGACGAGCTGTTCCGCGGCCACGGACGGACACCGGGAGACCCGGAGGCCGGCTTCGAGATCACGCGCTTCGCGGTCGTGAAGCACCTCGGACCGCTGTGGGCGGCGGGTCCGGTCGTGACGCGACGAGGGGCGGGAGCAGCTCCGCTTCCCTGGTCCCGGCGCCCGTCCGACTCGTCCACGACCGGCGGGTGAGCGGATACGCGGAGGCCGGGACAACGGGGCTCGGTGCTCTGAGAGGTGACTGGAAGATCCCGTGAGGAAGGTTTCGAGACCTGCATCCGCACGCCTCCCGAACGTCTCCGGGAGGCGATCACCGGTCCCGACGTCAGGAGCAGCTACGACTCCGGCTCCCGCGTGACCTCGGACCGGACCCAGGGTTCACGCTTCGAGAGGGGTGCGGACGGACGGTGCTCCCGGCTGACCGTCACCCACGACGAGCTCCGCGAGGTGCCGATGAGGAGAGCTGGACGGCGGTATGTGGCCGGGCGGAGCGCCTGGCCACACCCTCGGCCGGCCGCTCCGCCTCACGAGTGGGGCCACCCACCGCGGTCCGGGAAACGGTCAGTGACCGGAACCCGTCAGGCTCGGCTGAAGCTTCCGTACGAGCGCGAAGAGCCTGTCCTCGTTCCCCGCGAGGCCCGCGCTCCGCAGAGCGTCGTCGGCCTCCGCGATCGGGGACGCGAGCACAGGCATGTACAGAGGGGCTTCAGCCGGATCGGCGAGCGCGGCGCGCGTGGCGGCCAGCAGACGGATGTACGCCTGTGCCGCGGCGATTTCGGCTTCGTGCATCTCAGCATCTCCCGGTCAGAGGTGTCGGACCGTCAAGCATCCCTCATAGGTCTGACAATGCCTTGCGGCCACCGTGGAAGGCACTCATGGCCGGACCGCCGGCGGCGGCTCGACCTCGAGGAAGCGACGACGGCGTGGCCCGCGGTACACCAGGGCCGTCCAGCCCAGCCGCCGCAGAACCGCTGCGCATTCGGCCAGCTCGTCCTCCTCGTCGTGCGCCGCTCCACTGCCCGGCGGGCCGGTCCACTCGACCCGCACCGATCCGGGCGCCTCTCCCGCGCACACGCGATAGCCCGTGGCGGTCCGTTCCCCGGACGGACCGACCGCCGAAGCGGGTATCCCGGCTGCCTCCAGTGCCAACGCCACGGCCCGTAGCGGCCGGTGCAGCTCCCAGGCGGCCGGTGCGCCCTCGGGATCCGAACTCCCGGCCCGGGTCAGCCGCCTGATCTGCAGCATCCCGTCGAAAGCGGTCCTGACCTCCCCGGCGCGCCCGCCCGCGGCTTCGGGAACCGCCGGCCCGTCGCCGGTCGCCGGCTCGAAGCCCCTCTCCTCCGACGCGCTCATGTCCTGTCCCTTCGTACCCGTGCCGGCCCATGGCCCAGTGTGCGCCCGCCCACTGACACTCCTCCTCCTCCGCACGGCCGTAAGCTTGGCGGATACCGCACACCGGAGGAAGCAGGCACGTGCCCGAAGACGACCCGACCGCCGCACCCGTCACCGACCGGGCCGCCCTGCGAGCCGACTGCGCGAACTGCTTCGGGCTCTGCTGCGTCGCGCTGACGCTGACCGCGTCGGCGGACTTCGCGATCAACAAGGACGCGGGAACACCGTGTCGCCATCTGGCGGACGACTTCCGCTGCGGGATACACACCCGGCTCCGCCCCGAAGGTTTCTCCGGCTGCACCGTGTACGACTGCTTCGGCGCGGGACAGAAGGTTTCCCAGGAGACCTACGCCGGCCGGGACTGGCGGTCCTCCGCGGACGTCGCCCAGCAGATGTTCCAGGTCTTCCCCGTCATGCGGCAGCTTCACGAACTGCTCTGGTACCTGACGGAAGCCCTCACCCTCCCGGCCGCCGCCCGGCTTCACACCGAACTCCGCGACGCCCTCGACACGACGGAGCGCCTCACCCACCTGCCGGCCGAGGACCTCGCCGAGCTGGACGTGTCCGCGCACCGGGACAGGACCGCCGTCCTCCTGCTGCGTGCCGGTGAACTCGAACGTGCCGCAGTTCCCGGGCGCAGGAAGCGCAGCCGACGGGGCGCCGACCTCATCGGAGCCCGGCTCGCAGGCGCCGACCTGCGCGGTGTCGAACTCCGCGGCGCGTATCTCATCGCGGCCGACCTGCGCGGAGCGGACCTGCGCCGAGCGGAACTCATCGGCGCCGACTTCCGCGACGCCGACCTGTCCGGCGCCGATCTCACCGGTGCGCTCTTCCTCACCCAGGCCCAGCTGAACGCGGCGAAGGGCAACGCGACCACGAAGCTGCCGGATCCGCTGACCCGGCCTCCGCACTGGACGGTGGGAGGCTCCGACAACGCCTGAAAACGCCTACGTCGAAGGTCCGTCGGGCTGCTGGGGTTAAGGCGAGGTCCCGTTACCGAGAGGCCACGCCTCGATGTCGCGGTAGCGGATCGGGCCCGTGCTGCGGCCGACGTCACTGCCGACCAGGTGCAGGCGTTCGGCAGGCCAGCGCCTGCCGGTGAACCCCGTGAGCTTCGCGGCGATCTCGCCTGCCGAGGAGGTGTCGCCCCGGCGTGCACGCGCCAGGGTCAGATGGGGGCGCAGGGGGCGCTCCTCGAAGATGATGCCGCAGGCCTTGACGGTTGTACGTACGTCGGCGGCGAGTGTGTGCAGCTCGTCGAGGTCCCCCTCGATTCCGCTCCACAGCACCCGCTCGTCGAAGTGCCCGCCGCCTCGGAGCGCCAGGCGAGGCGACCGGTGCGCCGCCGCGAGCCCGGCGAGCGCAGGACGCAGGGGCGGAACCGCCGCGGCCGGAAGCTCCCCGAGGAACGCCAGGGTGATGTGCCAGTCCTCGATGCGGTTCCAGCGCAGATGAGGGTGGGTGTCATAGGCGGGGCGCAGCTCTCTGGCGAGTTCTTCCTTCGCGTGGTCGGGCGGGGCGAGGGCGATGAACACGCGAACTGTCGCGGGCCGGATCTGTTCGTTCACAGGGAACTTCGTACCGCATGCGGTCGGCGGCTGTGACGGCCGCCCCGGCCGCCGGGGCCGGAGCGTCCCGTTCCGCGGGCGGCAGGTTCCGCGTCGGTGGTCGACACCGCTGACTGCGGACGCGGCATGGCCGGAGCCGTTGTGGCGGAAACGAACCGGGCGCCTGCGTCTCGCCGCCCGGATTCGTGCCCGCCCGGTGCCTCATCCGAGTCGCGGCCCGCCCTCCACATGGCCGGTCTCCTCAGCGGAGTCCTGCTCCAGCGCGGACTTGAGGCGCTCCAGCGTCGTCCGGATGTTGCCACGCTGGAACTCCGCGAACGTATGCCCACGCGTCGCGACCCGGTCGAAGGCGTCGGCGAGAAAGTCGGGCCAGGCACGGCGGTTGTCCGTCCAGGTCTCCGTGACCCGGGTGGCGCCGTCGACCGCCTCGAAGCGGTACTCCCACAGGGCTATGGCACCCGGCAGCCGTGGTCGCCGGAAACCGATCGCGTGCACGCGAAAGGCGAAGCGCACACCGGGATCGGCGGCCGTCACCGTGCACCTGGTCGTCCAGTTGAAGGAACCTCGCGTGTTACGGCCTTCGAAAACCATGCCGACGTGAGCTGCCCGGCGCTCGCCGACGATCTTCGCACCCTTGTTCTCCAGACTCCAGCCGCCCATCGCAGTGGGATCGCTCAGTCGTTCGTACACGACTGACGGCGCCACCCGGATCAGGATGCTGTCCGAAACGGACATGGTGCGGGGCATCAGGGGTACTCCTCGTCCTCGGCCGGCCGGGGCGTCGCGCGAACCGGACGGATCGTGTGCGAACGGTCGGTGGTGCTGGTTCGCCGCACAGTGTGTCCTACGCGACCCCGCGTGGCCCCGGCCGGGTCGCGACCGTCGCAGTGTCCCGGGCCCTGCCCGGGACACCGGGGCCACCCCC
>NZ_JBEOVL010000028.1:0-96170 GCF_040295485.1 Streptomyces sp. NPDC002793
TTTTGTTTGTTTTAGCGGGGGTGTCCTGCCCCTTGCGCGGGGGGGGGCGGGCCCGCCGGGGGGGCCCGGGCAGGGCCCGGGACACTGCGACCTCCCCCTGTGGTCAGGCGCGCCACTCGGCGGTGCGTTCCGGGGAGGCCTCCGCCAGAGCCTTCGCGACGGTGTCGGCGTCGCCGCGGTTCCCGTACACGGGTGTGCCCGGCTGCTGGCGCCATGACTCGTCGATTCCGCCGGCGTCGACGGAGTCGAATCCCAACTCGTCGATCAGATCCCGGACCGCCTGCTTGGCCGCCGCGTCGTCGCCGGCGACCGGGAGGGCCTGCCGGCCCGGTGTGCCGTGGGGGAGACCCTTGTCCAGGATGTCCTGGGCGTAGGTGCCGTTGAAGGCCTTGATCACCGGATGCCCGATCTGCTGCTCGGTCCACCGGCTCTCGGTGAGCCCGTCCTCGATGGCGGAGATGCGTCCGTCGCGCTGCTGCGGGTAGTAGTTGCCCGTGTCGATGACGGCGACATCGTCCGCAGCGCCGTCGAGAATGCCCGAGGGCAGGTCCGGCACCGCCTTCAGGGGAACGGTCACCACCACGATCCGTGCTCCCCGTGCCGCCTCGGCCGACGTGACCGGTGTGGCACCCGTTTCCTCGGCCAGTGCCTCGAGTGTCTCCGGCCCGCGGGAGTTCGCGATGGACACGTCGTGGCCCAACGCGGTGAGCCGCCGGGCGAGGTTGCCGCCGATGTTGCCTGCCCCGATGATGCCGATCTTCATGGATCCGACCTTCCGATGCCGAGTGCCTGGAGTGAAAGGGTCTCGCCGGATCACCAACCCCACCCGGACCCGTGCTATTCCGGGCGTGCCGAATCGGTTCAGCACCCGAGCGACGGATGGGCGAGCGCTTGGCGGGAACGTATCGGAGGGAAAGAAACGGAACCGCAGTGCCCCACTTGGAGGTGGTGCCCGTGCTGCACGGCATCGACGTCAGTGCCTACCAGACGGACTACGACACACACGGCCTGGACTTCGTCTTCGTCAAGGCGACCGAAGGCCGCTCCTACGTCAATCCGAGGCTGAAGAGCCAGGTGAAGCGCGCCAGGGACGCCGAATGCGTCATCGGCTTCTACCACTTCCTCTGGCCCGGACACGCGAAGGAGCAGGCCGAGTACTTCCTCGAGAAGACACCGGAGCGAGAGGGGGACGTCCTCGCTGTCGACTGGGAGCAGACGGGTGAGGGGACGCGCGCGAGCAACGCGGACAAGGACCGGTTCATCCGCGAGGTGAAAGAGCTGAGGCCGCATCACCGTGTGCTGCTGTACTGCAACCGCACCTTCTGGATCAACCACGACACGAGCTCGTACGCCGGTGACGGACTCTGGATCGCCGACTACGGCAAGCCGGCCGCACCGCGGATCGAAGCGGCCTGGCGCATCCACCAGTACACCGACGACCCGCTCGACAGGAACGTCGCGGACTTCTCCTCACGCCAGGCGATGCGCGACTGGGCCGCACCTGAGGGCGCGCGGCGTTCCTGAGGACGCGGCTCGCGCGTCAACACGGACGTCATGACCATCGGCCAGTGGAGTGTCCTTTGCCAGCCACTGGTGCAGTGCGCACGGAGATGACCTGCAGCACTACCGCGGGGAGTCCATCCTGGTCGCCGAACCGCAACCGGCCGTCGACCGAAGGAGTGCCGCAGTGACGACGAGGGGTCCCGCAGTATCGGCGGAAGCCGATGCCGCCTATCAGGACGAACTGCCTGTACGGCGTCGGCAGCCGGGGAACGTGGTCATCAGGTGGCTCACGACCACCGACCACAAGACGATCGGCACGATGTACCTGATCACCTCGTTCGCCTTCTTCATCATCGGTGGCGTCCTGGCGCTCGTCATGCGCGCCGAACTGGCCCGTCCGGGCAACCAGATCATCTCGAACGAGCAGTTCAACCAGGCGTTCACGATGCACGGCACGATCATGCTGCTGATGTTCGCGACACCGCTCTTCGCCGGCTTCGCGAACTGGATCATGCCGCTGCAGATCGGCGCCCCCGACGTGGCGTTCCCGCGGCTGAACATGTTCGCGTACTGGCTGTACCTCTTCGGCTCGCTCATCGCCGTGGCCGGCTTCCTCACCCCGCAGGGTGCGGCCGACTTCGGATGGTTCGCCTACACCCCGCTCACCGACTCGGTACGTTCGCCGGGTGTCGGCGCGGACCTGTGGATCATGGGTCTGGCCTTCTCCGGCTTCGGCACGATCCTCGGTTCGGTCAACTTCATCACCACGATCATCTGCATGCGCGCCCCCGGCATGACGATGTTCCGCATGCCGATCTTCACCTGGAACGTCCTGCTGACCGGTGTCCTGGTCCTGCTGGCCTTCCCGGTCCTCGCCGCCGCGCTCTTCGCGCTGGAGGTCGACCGGAAATTCGGCGCGCACATCTTCGACGCGTCCAATGGCGGCGCACTGCTCTGGCAGCACCTCTTCTGGTTCTTCGGCCATCCAGAGGTGTACATCATCGCTCTGCCGTTCTTCGGGATCGTCTCCGAGATCATTCCGGTGTTCAGCCGCAAGCCGATCTTCGGTTATGTCGGCCTCATCGCCGCGACGATCGCCATCGCCGGCCTCTCGGTGACGGTGTGGGCGCACCACATGTATGTCACCGGCGGCGTGCTCCTGCCGTTCTTCTCCTTCATGACCTTCCTCATCGCGGTGCCCACCGGTGTGAAGTTCTTCAACTGGATCGGCACGATGTGGAAGGGGTCGTTGTCCTTCGAGACACCGATGCTCTGGTCGGTCGGCTTCCTGGTGACCTTCCTCTTCGGTGGTCTGACCGGCGTGATCCTTGCCTCCCCACCGCTGGACTTCCACGTCTCGGACTCCTATTTCGTCGTCGCGCACTTCCACTACGTCGTCTTCGGCACCGTGGTCTTCGCGATGTTCGCCGGATTCCACTTCTGGTGGCCGAAGTTCACCGGCAAGATGCTGGACGAGCGGCTCGGGAAGATGACCTTCTGGACGCTTTTCGTCGGTTTCCACGGCACGTTCCTGGTGCAGCACTGGCTGGGTGCCGAGGGAATGCCGCGCCGTTACCCGGACTACCTCGCCGCCGACGGCTTCACCGGCCTGAACATGATCTCGTCGATCTCCTCGTTCGTGCTCGGACTGTCGATGCTCCCGTTCATGTACAACGTCTGGAAGACCGCCAAGTACGGCAAGAAGATCGAGGTCGACGACCCCTGGGGCTACGGCCGTTCGCTCGAATGGGCGACGTCCTGCCCGCCGCCCCGGCACAACTTCCTGACGCTTCCGCGTATTCGCTCCGAATCGCCGGCGTTCGACCTGCACCATCCCTCGATCCGTGCCCTCGAGGAGGAGGCGAACCGTCCTCACGAGTCCGTCACCGTCGCCCCTGGGGACAAGCAGCTGTAGAGCCCGGGGGAGACGGGCCGAGGAGAGGAGGACCGTTGGAGCCGGACAAGGAGAGCGCCCGGGGCCTGGCCCAGGTGGAGGGCTACCTGCTCTGGAACGCAGAGGTCGAAGAGGCGCGACGGCGGGCCCGCCTCTTCACCGACGCCCTGCCCTGGCTGACCACCGCTCAGCGCGAGGACGTCGAGCGCGTCTACGTCGCGGACCGGGTCGAGGCCTGCCGGGAGACACTCACCAGGATCGCCGGCCGCGCCGTGGAACTCCGGGGCGAGTACACCGCACGCTACGACCGGCTCAGAAGGCGCTGTGTGGCGGTGTCCGTCCTGACCGCCGGAACGATGGGCGGCACCTGCGCCGCCCTGGCACTGATGGGCCGCTGACCCCCGCGTCGGGCGCCTGGCCCGCGTCCAGGCCCCGGCGCTCGGTGGCGTACCGAACAGAAGAGCACGGCGTCTCGGAACCCGGCCGGCCGCGCCGGGCCGGGACGGGCCGGCACCACCCGGTCGAGCTCGGAGAGCTGCGAGGCGAGGAGCCCGGCGTGCGACGGGGGCGGTCCGGCGGCCGGGTGGTCCCACTGCACGGCGCACGCCGTCGTGGTGTCGATGAGCCGCTCCACCGCACCCGCGACACCCTCGGACCCGGCGGATTGCCGTGCCACCGAAGGAAGTTCGGCTGCTGACAGGTCGATAGCCGTACGTGCCGCCGCCAGTGACCGGTAGGCGTCGCGCCGCAGCGCCGCCCTCCCGGTGCGGTCCTCGGGGGTGTCCAGAACGTGTCCCAGGTAGCGGTATGCCGCGCCCACCGCCGTGTCGAGAGCTGCCCGCACGGTGTGGCCCCGCCGGCCCGGCAGGGGGAGGTGCCCGACCAGCAGCACCGTCGCACAGGCGAGCAGGGACTCGACCACCCGCGCCCAGGAGGCGGACGGTTCACCGCCCAGCAGGACGAGGGACAGCACCAGTACGGTGACCACCGCCGTCTGCACCGCGAAGTGACGGGTGGCGACCGGGAGGAGCGCACCGCAGAGCGCCACCGTCGCGACCAGCGGGTGAGGCCCGGACACCGACACGGTCACAGCACCGAACACCACGGCGCCCGCCACGGTCCCCACCGCCCTGCACACCACCCGGGAGGCCAGCGGCCCGAGATCGGGCTTCACGAGGAACACGGTGGTCGCGGGCAGCCAGTACCAGTGGTCATGGTGCAGCCACTGCGCCACGGCCGTGCTCGTCGCGCAGCACGCCGCGACCCGAAGACCGTACTCACGCCCCGCCGCACTCCACGCCCCGCGGAGGACGGCGACGTACGAGGGCCGCTTGTCCATGCCCGGCGGCGCCCCGGTCGGGCGGTCGAAGACCGCCGCGGCCCGTAGCAAGGCGTCGTCCAGAGCCCGCAGCCCGGCATCCCTTCGGGCGGGGGCAGGAAGCGGCCCACAGGGACCGCCGGTCCGCACCGCCGCCGCCAGCCGGCGGGGGCCCTCCGCGACCCTGCCGGAGAGCGGGACCCCGGCCCATGCCAGCGCGGTCGCGGCCTCGGCCAGCGGGTACGCCGCGGCGTACCGCGCGTGCAGCCGACGCTCCGCCGCGGAGCTCGCGCAGCGCCGCAGCCGGGGCCCGGCCAGAGCATCCTGCGCCTGGTCGAGCGCCGCACTCAGCGCCACGCGCCCGGCGAGTGCCTGCGGGCCGCCCGCGGAGTGCAGGAGCCGCGCCACGGCGTCGTACACCGCGGCGACCGCCTCCCGCTCCCCGTCGAGCCGGTACGGGCCGCCGCCGAGCAGGCCCGGCGACGGCACGACCAGCCGGAGCAGCAGGAGCCATCCCTCACCGGCCAGGAACAGCAGGGCGCGCACGGGGCCGGGCTCAGGAAGCGGCATGCCGGCCCCGACCACGGCCGTCACCAGCACCTGTGTGCCACACGCGGACGCGACGGGCCCCGTCGAACTGACCGCTCCCGCGACCAGACCCAACAGCCCGAAGAGGAGCGGCAGGACGATCATGGACCGCCCACTGCCCACCACCGCCGCGGTCAGGGTGCCGAACAGCAGACCGGCCGATCCGGCCAGGGCAGGAAAGCCGAGCCGGGCGACCGCGGCACGACGGCTGCCGGGCCGGTCGTTGATCCCGGCCAGCATCGCGCCGAGGGCGGCGGGGACCCCGGCGGTCGGCCGCTCGGCGAGTACCGCCACCAGCAACGGCACGGCGGCCAGTGCCCCGCGCAGCACCGCGTTCCAGGGGACCGGCCCGCGCTGGGTGCGCAGCACATGGGCGAGCCAAGGGGGGAGCCGAGTGGCAAGAAGAGAGGGTGGGGGCACCGTGCTCCTGTCCGCGGGTGGAAGGCGTGTCGCCTGCGGACACCATCGGCCTGGGCTCGGGCCCAGCGTAGATCCCTCACGTGCGGGGAGTGCTACCCCCTCGTTTCCGCCGTATGACGGTCCTCCGAAGCGCGGTGATCAGAGGGCGGTGGCGAAGTTCTGGGTCCACACGGGGCCGCCGGGCGAGTCCACCCTGCCGATCCCGATCTCCTTGAAGGCGCAGTTCAGGATGTTCGCCCGGTGACCGGAACTGTTCATCCAGGAGTCCATCACCGCCGCGGCGGTCGGCTGGCCCTTCGCTATGTTCTCTCCGTAGGTACTCCACCGGTATCCGGCCGCGGTGATGCGCGCGCCGGGGTCCGTGCCGTCCTGCGAGGTGTGGGAGAAGTAGTCCCGCGCCGCCATGTCCGCGGAATGACGGGACGCCGCCTTCGCCAGCAGGCCGTTGCCGCTCACCGCACCGCAGCCCTCCTCGGCCCGCTCGTTGTTGACCAGGGCGATGACCTCCTCGGCCACCGAAGGGGCCGACGACGTCTTCGGCGCGGGAGCCGGCTCGGAGGACGGCTCGGGGGGCCTCGGTGCCTTCTCCGGAGTGGCCTTGGCGCTCCCGGTCCTCGTCGCGGTCGCCGACGGCGACGAGGACGAAGGGGACGCCGACGCGGAGGAAGGGGAAGGCGACGCGGAGGAAGGGGAAGTGGACCGGTACGGCGGAGTGGTCAGCGGTGCCGACGGGCCGGTGAGCGGAGCCATGGAGGTCGCGAGATCCTCGTCCGCGTCGTCCGTGGAAAGGTGTACCGCGGTGCCGCCGCCCCCCAGCAGCGCGACCGCCGCGAGTCCGGCCACGACCGTGGCGCGGCGCCGGCGCCTGACGCCGTCGCGTCGACGCTCGGCGCGACCGGGACCGGGACCGGATACGGTGACGACCGTGGACGCGTACGCCGTCGGCAGGAGTTCCGTCGCCGGAGCACCGGCGCCGGCCGCAACGGGCACGAGCCCCAGGCCCACCAGCAGACCCTCCGCCGGGACGAGGCCCGTCCGGTGACCCACACACACCGTGCACTCACGTGCGTGACGCACCAGTCGCTTGCGCCACAGTGCGGACGGCACCCCGTCCCACCGGACGGTCAGATCCTCGAGCAGGACGCAACGCGGGCTCGCCGCCAGGGCACGCACCACCACCCGGGCAGCATCGAGGCGCTCCTTCATCCGCTGGACCCGCACAGCGGTGTGCTGGGGGGACAGATCGAGGGCGCTCGCGACCTCCGCGCGGGACAGTTCGCCCGCGGTCTCCAGCCACCACAGCGACACGAGCTCGCGGTCGTCGTCGTCGAGCCACCGAGTGGCCTCGGCAGCCTCTCGGCGCTGCCCCGTCAGCCCGAGCCGGACGATCGTCAGTTCGACGAAGTCGGCGGCGGGGTCGACGACGTCATAGCCGTCGTCCATCCGGTCCGCGGACATCTCCCCCGTGCGCTCGCGCCAGTGCCCGCGGATCTCGTTCATGACGATGGCCACGAACCAGGACCGGAAGCTCATCGGGCTGCGCAGCGTGGGCAGGCCACGGAGCATACGCAGCACACTCTCCTGGACCACGTCGTCCACATCGGCGTGGCCGTTCAGGGCCCGGCCGACGATGTTGTAGACCAGCGGCAGATAGGACGCGACGAGCTGGTCCCGCGCCTCCGGGTCGCCCTTCCGCGCGGCCTTGATCAACGCCGCTTCGCGTGTCTCGCCCATGCTGTGCTCACTCTTCCGGGATCCTGTTCCGTCACTTCCCACACTCGGGAGACGCTGTGCGGCGGGGACGATAACAGGAATCCGGGCACGGGTTCGATACTCGTTCCCGGGCCGGAGCTCGTGGAGCGCCGGACCCGGCAGCGGCGTGAGCCGCGACGGGACCCGGCGCTCCCGGACGGATGTCAGACGGCGGGCCGACGTGTGTCCGCTTTCAGAGGCGTGTGCAAGGGCGTGTTCAGCGGCGGGGAGGGTCGTCCGGGCCGCGGTCGCCGAACTGCTGCTTGAGCCTGTCCTGACCGGTGTCGACGTGCTTGCTGTACTTGCCCTGTGTCCGGTCGTCGATCATGTCTCCGGCCTTGTCGATGCCCTTTCCGGCCTGGTCCTCGTGGCCCTTCAGCATCTTCTTGATCTTGTCCAGAGCGGACATGAGGATCCTCCTCGCCTCGGCTTCCCCCGCTCCTCCAGGGTCACCGCACATCGCCGGGTCCGCATCCGCGAGCGCCGCCGGACTGCCCGGGCAGGCACGGGACGTGTGAAGGGCGCCAGGGTGGGCAGAACCCCGTTACCAGGAGGAGGTGGTGGCCGTGGGCCGCATCCGGATCGTCCGTCGTCCGCAGCCCCCCACGGGGCCGCCCCCGCTGGACCTGCGAACGCCGTCCGGACGACCCCTGCCCTACTGACGCCGTCCCGGGTGGCCCGGCGCGGGGCGTTCCACGCGCCCGAGGACGAGCGAAGCGTAAGCTCCTCAGACATGATCGATCATTCTGCGCGCGCCCCGTCCCCTCGCCGGACGAACTGGGCCGGCAACATCACGTTCGGTGCGAAGCAGGTGCACACCCCCACCACCGTCGCCGAGCTCCAGGACCTCGTGTCCGCCGGAACGGCTGTCAGAGCGCTCGGCACCGGCCACTCCTTCAACACCGTCGCCGACACCCACGGCACCCTGATATCCGTCGCGGGCCTGCCCCGCGCCGTCGAGATCGATCAGCAGGCCCGTACCGCGACGGTGAGTGCCGGGCTGCGATTCGGCGAGCTGAACACGACCCTGCACCGGAGCGGGTTCGCGCTGCACAACCTCGGCTCGCTGCCCCACATCTCCGTCGCCGGGGCTTGCGCCACCGGCACCCACGGCTCGGGCGTGGGGAACCGCTCCCTGGCGGGGGCCGTCAGGGCGCTGGAGCTCGTCACCGCGGACGGTGACATCGTGTCACTGGAGCGGGGGGACGCCGGCTTCGACGGTGCGGTGGTGTCACTGGGCGCGCTGGGCGTCGTGACCCGGCTGACCCTGGACCTCGTCCCCGCCTTCGAGGTCCAGCAGTGGGTCTACGAGGCGCTCCCGCAGGAGCAGATGCTCGCCCGGTTCGACGAGGTGATGTCCGCGGCCTACAGCGTGAGCGTGTTCACCGGGTGGCACGGGGGGCCGGTCGACCAGGTGTGGCTCAAGGAGCGTGTCGGGGCCGACGGCCCCCGCAGCGCCGCCCACCGGTGGCACGGCGCGGAACTCGCCGAGGGACCGCGGCACCCGGTCCCCGGTGTGGCGGCGGAGCACTGCACGGAGCAGCAGGGTGCCCCCGGGCCGTGGCATGCGAGGCTGCCCCACTTCCGCCTCGAATTCACCCCGAGCAACGGGGAGGAACTGCAGTCGGAGTACTTCGTCTCCCGGCACGACGCCGTGGCGGCCTACGAGGCCCTCGACCGGATCCGGCAGGAGTTCGCGCCGCTGCTCCAGATCGGGGAGATCCGTACCGTGGCGGCCGACGACCTGTGGCTCAGCCCGGCCCAGGGGCGGGACTCCGTGGCCTTCCACTTCACCTGGGTGCCGGACACCGCAGCGGTGGTTCCCGCCCTCAGGGCCATCGAGGAGGCTCTGGCCCCGTTCGGGGCCAGGCCGCACTGGGGCAAGGTCTTCACCACCCCGCCCGGCACTCTTCGGGATCTGTACGGCCAGTACGCCGATTTCGAGCGGCTGACCGAACGACTCGACCCGAGCGGCACGTTCCGCAACGACTTTCTGGCGCATCACTTCCCGCGTACCGGCTGAGGCGCGGCCTCTCAGAACGGTTTCCGCCTGCCCGGGGGCCCGTGGGACGCACCCCCGGGCTCGGAGCCCGGCGTGAGTTCCTCCACGAGAGCGGCCAGCTCCTCGCATGCCACCTCCGTCTCATGGCGGATGTTGTTGTGCTCGGTGACGATGGCCGCCAGCAGGAGCGCGGTGAGTGCGACGCAGCCGTTGAGGACGCTCAGGTTGAGCATGATCTCCAGCACCGTGTGATCGGCGAACGGCCCGGCCTGGTCGGTACCGGCGACGATGGCCATGACCGACATGAGGAAAGCGCACGGAGCGCTGCCGGCGAGCTGGAAGCGGAGTGCGGCCCAGACGAGCACCGGGAAGACGATGTAGAGCATGGACAGCGGGCTCCTCGTCGCGACTACCGCCGTCCCCAGCGCGACCACCGCGAGTGCCACCGCCTCCGTCCACCGGTCGTCCGGTCCGGGCATGCGCGCCCTGCGGAGGACGAGCACCAGCGGCGTGACCATCAGTACTCCCATGGCGTCTCCCGCCCACCACGCCGACCAGACCTGCCAGAACTGAGCGGCGGGAAGCGCGCCGCTCAGTATCTGAACCCCGGTGCCCACCGTGGCGCTGATCAGCATGCCCCCCATGGCCCCCAGAAACACCAGCACGACGCCGTCCCGCAGCCGGTCCAGCTCTTTGCGGAACCCGACCGCGCGCAGCGCGAGGAAGGAGCACAGCGGCGCGAGCGCGCTGCCCGCCGCGACGACGAGGCCCCAGGGGGTGAGCCCGTCGCTCATCGAGATGATCATGACCAGGGCACCGAGGGCGATCCCTGGCCAGATCCGCAGACCCAGGTGGAGCAGCGACGCCACGGCGATCCCGGAGGGCGGCCACAGTGGCGTGACGACCGAGGTCCCCACCTCCACCGGCCTGAGCAGCCCCAGCCGTCCGGATGCGTAATAGGCAGCGGCGACGCCCAGCATCTGCAGAACGAGCACGGCTCGGCGTCTGGTTTCCTCGCTGCGGATCACGCATCTCATAAGACACCGCTCACGACGGCGGACCGACGTGACACGCGCGGCAGGGTCGTGCTCACCCGGGCTCCGGGGGCGCGTCGCCGTGGCGCAGGACGAGAACGGCCGCGTCGTCCTCGTGTCCTGTGAGGACCGCGGCCTGGAGCACCAGGTCGGCCAGTTCCTCGGCGCCGGCGCGGGCGTGGGCTCTCACCAGACGCCTGATCCGGTCCAGACCGTCGTCGATCGACAAGGAGGGCCCCTCGATGACTCCGTCGGTGAGCAGGACGAAGGCGCCCTCGGCATCGAGGTCGCGCCTGGTCACGGGGTAATGCTGTCGCGCCTCGATGCCCAGCGGGAGGCCGCCGGCGTCGGCCGTGATGCCCGAGCGGCCGTCGGCCGTGGCCCACACCGAGGCGACATGACCCGCGCGGGCGCTACGGAGTTCCCTGGTCCGCGGATCCAGCCGGAGGAACGAGCATGTCGCGAAGAGGGTGGAATCCATCGAAAGGATCAGGTCGTTCGTGCGTCCCAGCACGTCGCCGGGGTCTGCGGCCGAACTGGCGATGGCACGCATGGCGATCCGGATCTGGCCCATGAAGGAGGCGGCTTCGACGTCATGCCCCTGGACGTCCCCGATGGCCAGGCCCAGTGATCCGTCCGGCAGCAGGAAGGCGTCGTACCAGTCGCCGCCGATGTCCAGCCCGTCGCGCGCGGGGGCGTAGCGAGCGGCGGTCTGCAGTCCCGGAAAGGCGGGCAGCGTCGCCGGCAGCATCTTTCGCTGCAGGGCCTGCGCCAGTTCGACGTGGGCCTGATGCAGCTCCACCTCCTGCCGGGCCCGGGCGGTCAGATGCTGCAAGGTGCTGAGCACGTCCTCGGCGCTGGCGGACCGGGGAGTTCGACGCCGGTTCATGGGCCGCTCCGCGTTGCGATGGTTCCTGCATCATATTTCGACACCGGAACTCCTGCGAGCGCTGTACGGCGGCCACCGGTCCGGTGACGCCGGTCGGGTCAGCCGGCCCGGCCGAGGGAGGTGGTGAGCCGTCCCAGGGTCTCCTGCAGGGCCAGAACCTCCTGGACCGACAGTCCCGTAGCCCTGAGGACCGAGCGGGGGACGGGAAGAGCACGCTCACGCAGTGCCGATCCGGCCTCCGTGAGGTGAACCAGGACCGAACGCTCGTCCTCCGCGCTGCGCTCGCGCCTGATGAGACCGGCCGACTCCAGCCTCTTCAGCAGTGGCGACAGGGTGCCGGAGTCCAGGTGGAGCCGTCGGCCGATCGTCTTGATGGGGAGCGGGCCCTGTTCCCACAGGACCATCATCGTGAGGTACTGCGGGTACGTGAGGCCGAGGTCCCTGAGTGCTTCCCGGTAGACACCGCCGAACGCGCGCGAGGCCGCCTGCAGCGAGAAGCAGACCTGGTGGTCCAGCTTGAGCAGCTCGGTGTCCGGCAGGTCGTCCGGGTCGGGGACAGGGCTCGGTGGTGGTGTCATGGGTCCAGGGTAACCCGCGACCGTCATTTAGTTGTGTGCAACTGAATTGTGTGCCACTGTCATGGGTGTGGCCGGGCCACGGTCACCGTCGAACGAGAGAAGGTCATCCCATGGACGCGCTGTACACCGCTGCCGCCACCGCCAACGGCCGCGAAGGCCGGGCGGTCAGCTCCGACGGACGGATCGATCTCCCGCTCGCCCTCCCGCCGGCTCTCGGGGGGAACGGAGAGGGGACCAATCCCGAGCAGTTGTTCGCCGCCGGATACGCCGCCTGCTTCGCCAGCGCGATGAGCTCCGTCGCCCGCGAGATGAAGGTCGACACCAAGGACGTCTCCGTGACCGCCGAGGTCTCGATCGGCAAGGACGATTCGGGCTTCGGCCTCGCGGTCGTCATGCGCGTCGAGCTGCCCGAGGCGCTCGAGGGGGAGACCGGCCGGCGTCTGGTGGAGGCGACGCACGCGTACTGCCCCTACTCCAAGGCCACGCGCGGCAACATCGACGTCGAGCTCGTCATCGAATAGCGGGACCCGGCCCCCGTCGGCTCCTGTCCCGCCCCGCCGGCTTCCGTAGGCCGCCCGGCGGGGCGGGACAGGCGGGAGCCGAACCCGCAGCTCCAGGTTTCGGGCGGTGCGGCTCGTTCCCCGGGTCCGCTCTCCGGCGGCCGGAGGGGAACGCGTACACTCGGCTCCCGTTTCCGCTGATTGGCGGGCATAACCGATCGATAGGCAGTTTCACGTGAGTTTCGCAGAGGCATCCGACGCGCCGATCTACGCCGGTCTGGTGGAGGAGCAGGGCGATGTTCCGGCCGAGGTGCGGCGGGTGGCCGAAGAGACCCTGCTGGAGGTGGAGAGCGCGCTCGACTTCAGCGCCGTGCGCGCACCGGCCTCCGCCCGTTGAGGGCCTGGTCCGGATCATGCCGGGCCCTGCAGGCCTGGTCCGGATCATGCTGGGTCTTTGTGGGCAGGGTCTTGTCCTGCGTACCTGGTCCCTCACCGTTCGGAGCACCGCGTGACCATCACCCTGCACCGCTCAGCGACCGTCCTGTTCCAGGGCGACAGCATCACCGATGTGGGACGGCTGGCGGAACCGGACAGTCCGCTGGGTCATGGCTACGCGCGGATCGTCGCCGAACGTGTGCGGTCCGCGCGACCTGACTGCGGCATCAGGTTCGTCAACCGGGGTGTCAGCGGAGATGGCGTATCGCATCTGCGAGCTCGCTGGCGGGCGGACGCCCTGGAGCTCGAACCGGACGTGGTGTCGGTCCTGATCGGCGTGAACGACACCTGGCGCCGATACGACTCGGGCACGGTCACCTCGGCGTGTGCGTACGAGAGCGACTACCGCGCCATCCTCGCGCAGGTCCGGGACGAGCTGGACGCCCAGCTGATCCTCGTCGAGCCCTTCCTCGTGCCGGTGAGGGAAGAGCAGTGGGCCTGGCGAGAAGATCTCGACCCGAGGATTCAGACGGTCCGCCGACTGGCCGAGGAGTTCGGCGCGGCACTGCTGGCCGCGGACGGCCTGCTCAACCAGGCGGCGCGCACCGCGGGCGGCGCCGAGTACATCGCCGGCGACGGAGTGCACCCGACCCCGCTCGGGCATGCGCTGCTGGCGGAGGCGTGGACGGCACTGGCCGGACTGTAGACCCCTGAGCTCCGGAGGAGAGGCACTCTGGCCCAGACGGTCTTTCCGGCCCCGGTGGGACACGACCAGCCCCAGGAACTGCTCAGCGCGTCGATGATGCGCAGGCCCCGGCCGCGCTCGAGCGACTCGTCCGAAGCGCGCAGCACGGGCACTTCGGGGCTCGGGTCGTTCACCGCGCAGACCAACGTTCCGTCCTGACGGGCGAGACCGAGCCGAGCCGGTGACCGCGCGGGGTGCTGCGCGGTCGGATGCAACCCGTGACAGACCGCGTTGCTCACCAGCTCGTCCGCGACGAGGGTGACATCGTCCGCACAGGAGCGCAGACCCCAGCGATCCAGCGCGTCGCGGACGAACGCCCGCGCCTGCCGCAGGCTCTCCGGCCCCGCGCTCACACGGCGCGTGGTGAATCCCGGGGCGTCGATGCCGAGATCCCGCGCCAGCTCCATGTGCGGGTCCGCACCGCCGCCGTCGGCCGGACCCGGCAAGCGAGCTGGTGCTCCGTCACGTCGTGCGTGCTCCGCCTGCATGAGCGCTGATCACCTTCCGCTGAAAGCCGGTTCGTGGGGCCGGACGGCCACTAGTATCCTCGCCGACCGCGCACTCGGTGCAATTGCATCCGGAATTGCACCCATGGGTGTCAGGTGGGGACACCAGTTCACCCGGCGCGGGCTCCTGGCCGCACGCCAGGAGGTGACGGAGCGACGAAAGGAATGGACCGCATGCAGCACATCGACAACGGCGTTCCCGCCAACTCCCTGACGGGTGTGGAGTGGAGGAAGAGCCATCACAGCAACCCCAGCGGGAACTGCGTCGAGATGGCGCTGCTCCCGGGCGGCGCGGTGGCCGTACGCAACTCCAGGTTTCCGGAAGGCCCTGCCCTCGTGTACACGGCGGACGAGGTGCGCGCGTTCCTCGCGGGCGTCAGGGACGGTGACTTCGACACCATGACCGGCTGAACGCGCGGCAGGAGGGGCTGAAAAGGTACGGCGTTCTCGCATCGGCCGGGCCCTCCGGGGGCTCCTGATGGCACACTGGCGTCAAGACGCCCGTCCTCAGGAGTCCGCATGCCCGGCATCGAACCGCTTCAGCCGTCACGGAGGCCGACGCTCGCCCTGGCCGCGGGGACAAGTCCCACAGCGCTACGCCTCGTTCTGGGCGCGCAGCTGCGGCGGATGCGCGGAGAGGCGGACCTCAGCCCCGAGGCCGCCGCCGACCGGATCCGGTGCTCGACGGCGAAGATCAGCCGGATGGAAACGGGGCACTCACCGTGCAAGGAGCGCGACGCCGCTGATCTCCTCGCTCTCTACGGCGTGACCGACCCGGTCAGGACCGCCGAGTTCCTCGAGCTGGTACGCAGGTCGGGGCGGCGCGGATGGTGGCGCAACTACGCCGACGTACTGCCGGACTGGTTCGAGCCCCTGGTGGGGCTGGAGGAGGCCGCCGCTTCCATCCGTACGTACGAGGGGCATTACGTCCCGGGGCTGCTGCAGACCGCCGACTACGCCTATGCGGTGGTGCGTTCCGGTCACGCCCTGGAGTCGGAGGAGGTCACCCGGCGCCGCGTCGAACTGAGGCTCAGACGGCAGCAGTTGCTGGCACGGCGCGATGCCCCGAAGCTCTGGGTCCCGCTGGACGAGGCGGTGCTGATGCGCCCGACGGGCGGCACCCGCGTGATGCGTGATCAGCTCGTCCATCTGCTGGAGATGACGGAACTGCCTCATGTGATCGTGCAGGTGGCCCCCTTCGAGGTGACCGCTCACACGTCTCCGGGCAACGGCATCACGTACATGCGCTTCGCGATGGAGGGGCTGCCCGACGTCGCGTACATCGAGCACCTGACCAACGCCACCTCCGTGAACAAGCAGGAGAGCACGGACGAGTACCGATGGATCCTCGACTCCCTCAGCGCTCAGTCGCCGAGCCCGGCCGAGAGCAGGGAGGTGTTGAGACAGGCACTCGAGCGTTACAGCTGAGTGCCCGCCCCGCCACCGTCGCCCTGCCGCCGCACCGGCGTCACGACGTGCGGCCGACACCGCCGTACTCGATCCACTCATGGGTCTCCTGCTTCGGCGCCAGATCGGAATCCGGCCGCCACGTCGACACCTCCACCAGACCCGGTTCCAGGACGTCGAGGTCCTCGAGGAAGCCGTGCACCTCGGCGGGCCGGCGTACGCGCCCCCACTGATTGCCGGTGCTCTTCGCCATGAAGTCCGTGACGAAGTCCCGGGTCGCCGCGTCCTCGCTCACGAGCTGGCACACCACGAGGAAACTTCCCGGAGCCAGTTTGGCGGCCACCCGGCGCACCAGGCCGGCCGGATCGTCCTCGTCCGGAATGCAGTGCAGCACGGATACGAACAGGGCGGCCACCGGCTCCCCGAGGTCGATGAGCCGGGTCACCTCCGGATGGCCGAAGATCCCCTCGGTGTCCCGCATGTCCGCCTGGATGACCGCGGTCCTGTCGTTCTCCTCCAGTATGGCCTTGCCGTGCGCCAGAACGATGGGGTCGTTGTCTATGTAGATGACCCGGGCCCCGGGATCCACGAGCTGGGCGACCTGATGGACGTTGTCCTGGGTGGGCAGGCCGGATCCGTGGTCGATGAACTGGCGGATGCCGTGTTCGGACGCGAGGTGGCGTACGACGCGCCGCAGGAACCTCCGGTTGTTCACCGCCAGGACCTTGGTGCTCGGCACGCGTTCGAGGAGCTGTTCACAGGCCACGCGATCGGCAGGGTAGTTGTCCTTGCCGCCCAGGTAGTAGTCGTACATCCGCGCGACGCTCGGCACGTTCACGTCGATGTTCTTCGGAATGGAAGTGTCCCCGTTGCGCATCCGGCCCCTCGCGGCTCAAACAGAGTGAATCGGCGTCCGTGACTGGTCATGCTAAGGATCTCGCGGAGCGGCTGACAGCCCTCGGGGGAGTGAGGCAAGCCCGCAGGGCATCGAATCGGCCACACGAGGTGAGGGCTGAGGGGGTGCACGGCCGGTACCTGCACCTGCTGGTACGAGTGCGCCTAGGTAGTGGGGCGACAACACTGCCTGCTCGTAGGCTTGTTGTCATGCCACCGCCGGAGGGGCGTGTCTATGCACCGTACATGTGCGGTAGTACGACAACGTGGCCGGAAATCGACGGTAGCCGTCAGCCTGAACCTTCGTGATCGGGGTTCCTGAACGGGCCGGCCGGTCCGCGTCGGACGTGTGCCGCTCAAGTCCGGAGGGCTATCGTGGATCCATGTCCGCCCCTGAGCTGATCCGCATCGTCTCGCGCGACTCCCCCATGGCCCTCGCCCAGGTGGAGCGTGTCAGGGCCGAATTGGCGGCCCTCCACCCCGCCACGGCCACCGAGGTCGTCCCCGTCAGGACCACGGGCGACAAGTGGATGGGCGATCTGTCGAAGGTCGAAGGGAAGGGGGCCTTCACCAAGGAGGTCGACGCCGCCCTGCTCGCCGGGGAGGCGGACCTGGCCGTCCACTGCGTCAAGGACGTCCCCGCCGACCGCCCGCTCCCCGCAGGTACGACCTTCGCCGCCTTCCTCCGACGCGACGACATCCGCGACGCCCTCGTCCACCCGCACGGGCTGACGCTCGACCAGCTCCCCGACGGCGCGCGCGTCGGCACCTCGTCCGTTCGCCGGAGCGCGCAACTCGCGGCCTCACATCCTCACGTGCGCTGTGTGCCGTTCCGCGGCAACGCCAACCGGCGACTGGCGAAGCTCGCCGCGGGGGAGGCGGACGCGATTCTTCTGGCCGTGGCGGGTCTCCACCGCATCGGCCGCCCCGAGGTCATCAGTGACGTTCTTTCCCCGGAGGCGATGTGCCCGCCGATCGGCGCGGGCGTCCTCGCCCTGCAGTGCCGCGAGGACGACACGGCGACCATCGGCGCCGTGAGCCCTCTCAACCACCCCGGTACGCATCGGGAGATCACGGCCGAGCGCATGTTCCTCCACGTTCTCCAGGGGCACTGCAACTCCCCGATCGCCGGCTTCGCCACTGCCCACCGCAACGGAGACCTCTCTCTGCGGGCCTGTGTGTTCACCCCTGACGGCAAGACCGTCCTCAACGCACACGAGTGGGCCGGCCCGCTCGACCCCGCGACTCTGGGAACCTCTGTCGCTGTCAGCCTGCTGCGCCAGGGAGCCCGCGAGCTGATCGACACGATCGCTCACTGACCTGACCTGGCCTGGCCTGACCTGACCTGACCTGACCTGACCGGGGCGGAGCGGGACACACGGGCGCCCGGGCGCCCGGGCGGGTCGTCGGTCGGCCCGGACCGCCGTAAAGTCGGACCATGGTGCATGTACTGAGCAGCAGGGTATTGCTGACGCCAGGCGACCCGGAGGCCTCCCGCGACTTCTACGGAGGGATGCTCGGGCTGGCCGTGTACAGGGAGTTCGGCACCGGCCCCGACCGCGGAACGGTGTACTTCCTCGGCGGGGGATTCCTCGAGGTGTCGGGGCGTTCGGACACACCGCCCACCGGGACGTTGCGCCTCTGGATGCAGGTCGCCGATTGCGCGGCTGCGTACGAGGAGCTGACCGTACAGGGGGCGCGCATCCTCCGGCCGCCGGTCAGGGAGCCGTGGGGGCTGATCGAGATGTGGCTCCAGGACCCGGACGGTCACCGCATCGTGCTGACCGAGGTGCCTGCCGATCACCCGCTCCGATACCGCCCTTGAGCCGTTTCCGGCAGATTCGGCAGAAGGCCGGAAGCGTCTGTTCCGGTCATGGCCCGCCCTGGGGTTGCCGCCCGGCGCTGCCAGGGTCCCGCTCCTGGGACACCCGCTCACTTTGCGGAACCTTTACCCGGGGCGAGCCGTTGGTTCGTTGAGCACCCGTGCTCGTGACCGACTATTCAGACGAAGACCGAGGTGACCTCCATGGCAGTGTGGGACCGGCTCAAGGATCAGGCCAGGACGCTGCAGCAGTCCCAGGGAACGCGCGGTGCGGCCGGCGGGCGAAGCGCAGGACAGGGGTCCGGCGGCGGGTCGCGTGCCCAACTGGTGAGCACACTGAAGACGCAGCTGGCTTCCCTCAAGACCGAGCTGAAGAGCGGCGCCTACCGAGACGCGAGCATGGCGATGTGCGCGTTGGTCGCGGCCGCGGACGGACACGTGGACCCCGCGGAGCGGCAGCACGTGGAATCGATGATCCTCGGCAACGAGGTGCTTCAGAACTTCCCGGCGGAACAGCTGCGTCAGCGCTTCAACAAGCACGTGGACCAACTGGCCTTCAACTTCCAGCAGGGCAAGGCCGACGCCATGCAGGAGATCGTCAAGGCGGCGAAGAAGCCGACCGAGGCCCGAGCCGTCATCCAGACCGGCATCGTCATCGCCGGTGCCGACGGCACTTTCTCCCAGCCCGAGCACATGATCCTCCGCGAGGCCTGCACGACGCTGGGGCTGGCCCCTGGGGAGTTCCAGCTCTGATCCACGTGGGCCCGTCCGTTCGCCAGGATGCCGAGGCGCGCCCGTGGCGTCCGGCGGGCGGATCCTGACTGCCCGGGCCCCCGATGAGCGAACAGCCGGCCCCGATTCCACGCATGACGGGGCGGTGAGGCAGTGCTCGCGCAGCGGCCCGGTCGACCTCGTGGCGCGACCGGGGACTTGTCGCCCGGAGCGTGCCGCTCTTGTGTGTCGGCATGCTCCGGGCTGAAGCGGTTGCGTGACCGTATTCCGTGGACGTACCTCCTACCCAGGTCTCCTCGCACCCGTCGCCGCGTACCGGGCGTGACACGTCACCTGATCGCGGATCTCGCCGGATGCCGGACGGGGCGCGGTCATCACTGCCGGCTGATGTGGGCTGCCAGCAGGTGGGAGTCGAGCAGGGAGGCGTCAGTCGCACGGTCGGCCCGCGCGTAGCCGGCCAGCATGCGTTTGGTCAGTACGAGGGCTTCGGGAGCACGCCGGACGAGGGGCCTCGTCCAGGCGCTCACGACCTCGTCCAGTTCATCGAGGGGGGCGGTCCTGTGGAGGAGGCCGAGGCGATGAGCGGCGGCGGCGTCGAACACGTCACAGGTGAGCATGAGTTCGCGGATCCGTGCGGCACCGGCTTCGGAGACGAGGCGGCCCATCGCACCCCCCCAGGCAGGTGGCAGTCCGATCCCGATCTCCGGCATGCGGAAACGGCAGGTGTCCGCCCCCACGCGCAGGTCGCAGAAGGAGGCGAGCGCCAGCCCGGCACCGACCACCCGGCCGTGGAGCCGGGCGATGGTCACCGCGTGGGTGTTCTCCAACGCCTGGCACAGCCGCTGGGCCTTGTCCGCGATGCGCCGCAACGCCGAACCGGTCGGATCCGAGTCCAGAGCCACCTGGTACTCGTGGCGGTCGGCGCCGACGCAGAAGTCCGTACCCATGGACGACAGGATCAGCACGCGGATGTCCGGGCGTTCGTGCAGATCGTCCAGCAGGAGCTGAAGGTCGTCGAGGACGACGGCGGTCAGGGTGTCCTCCTGCCCCCAGGGGTTGAGACGGACATGGAGTACTGGCCCGTCCTCCTCGACACGTATCGCCTTGTGCGAGGAGCCGGTGATCGTACGTGTGGTTTCGTTCATGCGAGAGCGACATCCAGGTTCAGCGGGCGCCTGAACGCGACCCGGGCAGCCATCGAGGGGCGGCGCACAAGGGTGAGGCGTGGCAGGCGGCGGACGAGTTTACGGAGAAGGGTCTGGGCCTCCAGCCGGGCGAGGGGTGCGCCGAGGCAGTAGTGGATGCCGCCGCTGAAGGCGAGGTGGGCCGGAGGGCGCAAGGGGTCGAACATGTCTGGTTCCTCATGCTTCGCGGGGTCCCGATGTGCAGCCCCCACCAGGAGATGTACCATCTCGTCCTTGCGTATCCTCATGTCGCCGAGAACGCAGTCCGCGGCAGCGACCCTGCTGATGACATGGGTGGGAGGGTCGTAGCGCAGTGTCTCCTCCACGAAGGAAGGGACCAGATCGGGTCGGTCAGCGATCAGGTCCCACCGTGCCGGACTCTCGACGAGCAGGAGTGTCATGGTCGTCAGGAGGGTCGCCGTGGTTTCCAGGGCGGCCAGGAGCACGAACAGGACCAGGAAGTAGACTGCTTCGTCTGCCTTGTCACGGTCGGGTTCCACCGCGTCCCAGGATTCTATCCAACGGGACACAGGGTCCTCGCCGGGATGCGCGCGCCGGTCCTTCACCAGGTTCGTGAAGTAGGAGCGCAGTTCGGCCGTGGCCGCGTCCGATGCGGCAAGCTGGCTTGCCGACGGCAGCAGTTCCTGGGTGAAGACCTGGTCGTGGGTCAGCTCCCGCAGACGGGGCCAGTCGGCGGGAGGCAGCCCGAGCCAGTCACCGATGGTGGCGACCGGCAACTCCTCGCCCACGAGGGCACAGAAGTCCGCCTCGCCGTCCCGCAACCGGTCCGCCAGAGTGTTCAGGAGCTGATCGGTCGTCCGGCTCACCGACCGACCGATCAGCTCCACCGTGGACCGGTCGAACGTGCCGGCCGCCCGGCGGGCCCGTGTGTGATCGGGGGGATTGAGCGCGGCCAGCGTGTGGCTCATCTCCCGCGAGGACGAGGCGTTCCAGCGGGTGCCTGATCCTTGCCGCTCACGCCAGCGTTTGTCCGGTTCCAGCCAGTCGCGGCTGCGTAGCACCTGATCGCACATGGCGAAGCCCGTGACGAAGGACCCACCCCACGGAGCAGGGCCCACCTCGCCCCTCGAGAGCAGCTCCTCGTAGATCGGAAAGGGATTTTCCTGTCCCTTCGCCGTCCTCAGACGCGAGAAGAGGGATGCGGACGCCCTGCGGTCGGACGACGGAGTAGCGGTGACTCCCATGATGGCGGCTCCTTTCTAGAACCAGCCGCCATGCATACCCACAAGATCGTTGAAGCATCCAATAACTCAGGGGTATCAGGAGGTAACAAAAATCACTCCCCTCTCGTCCATGCCAGGAAGCGGCTGAACAGACCGCCCTTGTGCGGTGCCGCAGAGCTCTGGGCCTGGGAAGTCTGCGAACCGGACGGCTGTCCGACGGCTGAGGCCTGCTGAGGCGCGCTGCCGGATTCCGCGTGGGCGGGGCCTGCGGCGGACGAAGGCTGGGACCGAGGAGTGAACCGGACCGGGAGGGTCACCAGCGAGCGGCTCCACGGACTCGGAGCCCAGGCGAGTGTCTTGAACGGCACGCGCATCTCGATGTCCGGCAGTCGGTTCAGCAGGGTCTCGACCGCGGTGACCGCGATCATGTACGCCGGGTCCTTGGCGGGACACGCGTGCGGACCCGCACCGAAGGCGAGATGGGCCTTGGCGCTGAGCTGCCGGCGATGCTCGGTCAGCTTGGGATCCGTGTTGGCCGCGGCGAAGGAGATCAGCACGGGATCGTTGGCCCGGAGCGTCCTGCCGCCCAGTTCGACGTCATGGACCGGGTAATGGGCCGCGTAGTTGGCGATCGGCGCGAAATTCCAGAGGCTCTGGGACACCGCGTCCTCGACCGGAAGCCCGGACTGCCACTCCTCACCCAGGTACAGCGCACTGCTGCTCCCGATCGTGGCGGTCAGGGGGGCGGTGCCGCCGGAGAGCAGGGTCACGAGCTGGTGCAGCACCTCCTCGTCGCTCAGCTGGGCCGGGTGCTCCATCAGACGCGTCGTCAGGTCGGCGGCGGGGCGCCGCCGTTTGATGGCGATCAGCTCCGTGAGCGCCCGGCCCAGGACCTCGTCGGCACCCGGGGTGCCCTCGAAGATGCCGCTGATCCCGGCGATCACGCGGTCACCGATCTCCGGTGGGCAGCCGAACAGATCGCTGAAGACCAGCAGGGGCAACGGCTGCGCGTACTCCGACATCAGCTCCGCGTGACCGCGGGGCTCGGAGCTGAAGCGGCTGATCAGGTAGTCGGCGGACTGCTGGGTCTGCCTCACGAGCTGGAGCTCGTTGACCGTCGCGAGACTGTCGGTGACCGCCTGGCGGAGCCTGGCATGTGCCGCACCGTCACTGAACAGCGCGTTGGGGCGGTGGCTCATCATCGGCAGGGCAGGGCTGTCGGCCGGTACCCGGCCTTCGTTGAGCGCGTTCCAGCGGCGAGAGTCCCGGACGAAGGAAGTGGGGTTCTGCAGGACATAGAGGGCGGCGTCATAGCTGGTGACCAGCTCGACCTCCACGTCCGGGGCAATGTCGACGGGTGCGCTCATGCCGAACGAACGCAGGTGCTCGTAGTGGCCGTCGGGGTCGGCTCCGAACGTGGGGCCGTACAGCCGGACGTTCTCGTGAGCGGGGCACCCGGGAGGTATCTCCTGCGGGTCGATTGGCTGCTGCATGGTGGGTCGCTCCTAGCCGAGTTGGGACATGAGGTGTTCGACGAGGGTGATGAGCGCCTGTGCCGAGGTCTTTTCGTCGCGGACGTCGCATCGGGCGACGGGAGTGTCGGCGGTCAGGTTCAGTGCCTCGCGGACTTCGTCGAGTGGGTAGTCCGTGGTCCCCTCGAAATGGTTGACGCCGATGGCGTACGTCAGGCCGAAGCTCTCGACCAGGTCCAGGATGGGGAAGGACTCGTCCAGGCGCTCGGGGTCCACGAGGACCAGCGCGCCGAGCGCACCCCGCGACAACTCCTCCCACATCTCCTTGAAACGCTCCTGGCCGGGCGTTCCGAAGAGATAGAGGACCAGCGAGTCGCTGAGGGAGAGGCGGCCGAAGTCCATGGCCACAGTGGTCGTCTTCTTGTGAGGTGTGCCCGACAGGTCGTCGAATCCCTCGCTGGCCTCCGTGATCTCCTCTTCGGTCCGCAGCGGTTCGATCTCGGAGAGACTCCCGATGCAGGTGGTCTTGCCGACTCCGAAATGCCCGACTATGAGGATCTTCACCGCGTGGGAGACGTCTGGATCCAGGTACACGCGTTACGCTCCGAATCGATTCTTCAGGCCTTCGAGTACGGCGCTGACCAGTTCTCTGTCGACACGCTCGGCGCGAGGTATCGGCCTCCTCACGAGAATGAGGCTGTCCTCCTCCAACTGCGCCAGCAGAATGCGCACGATGCCCAGCGGCAGGTGCGTATGGCCGGCTACCTCGGCGACGGACAGGAAGCCCTCGGTGACCAGGGAAACGACCTGGTCCGCTTCCGGGGAGAGGGTGCGCGCCGCAGCCGACGCGTCCTGTGACGCCATGACGAGCGTGGTGTGCTCGTACTCGTGGTCCGGGGGCAGGGCGCGTCCGTTGGTGATGACGAACAGAGGGACTAACGAGGACGTCAGTTCCAGTTCCTGCTCGGGGTCGTCAGACATGAGCCACTCCCTCCCCCCTCGCGACAGGCGGGGTCAGCTTCGGAATCACCTCGTGCAGGCGGGTGGTGAACTCCTCGATGTCGCAGTCGTGCTCGGCAGCGGCTGCGAGGAAGGTGCCCGTGCCTGCCGATATCAGGAAGATCCAGCCGTGCTGGAACTCGATGACCGTCTGCCGCCACGCGGCGTCCTCCTCGACGCCCGCGAACTGCGAGGTGACCCTGCTGTAGGCGTGGATACCCGTCATGGCCGCGGATATCGTGTCCGCCATGTCCCGGTCCAGCCCGCTGGTCGCACCGCGGGGCAGACCGTCGGCACCCAGCAGCACGGCGTGACGGGCGCCCTGCACCTCGGAGATCACTCGGTCGAGATCGGAGAGCACGAAACCTGTGTCGCCCGTGCCCCCGCGCCGGACCGTCCCGGTGTTCCGTGTCCCGGCGTCACCCCCGGCCTCGACCCTGGGGGGCGAGGTGAGGTTGTTTCCCAGCCGGGCGACGAGGCGGTGCATGCGGAAGGAGATCTGCTGCATGTCCACATCGGGTGCCGCTGCCGCGGCCAGGTAGGCACCCTGTCCCGCCCCGATCAGAAAGCTCCATCCGTGGGAGAACTCGATGATCGTCTGGCTCCACTGCCGCTCCTTCTCCGGCCCTGCGAAGTGGGCCGTGGCCCGGCTCAGCGATTGCATCCCGGCCATGGCGGCGGAGATGGTTCGCACTTCCTTCTCGGCCATACCCTCTGTGGCCCCACGAGGAAGGCCGTCCGCGGACAACAGGACTGCGTGCCGTGCCCGGGGCACGTTCTGCACGATGTCCTCAAGCATCCACGACAGGTCTGCGGTCATGCGTCTTCGGACCCTTCGGACGACGTGGAATCGAGATTGCGGCCTGACAGAGTGCCGCGCTGGAAAGCCCCCAGGCTGCGTCCGGAGGAACGGCCGGTCTTCTCGGGAGCCGGCGGTGCCGGACGCGACGGCGCCGGATCCGGCACGCTCGCGATGGGAGCCTGGCGCGCTCCGCGCTTCGGCAGGCCGTGAGTCGTACGCGCGGTCCCGCTCTGGGACCGGCCTTCCGTACGCAGAATGCTGCTGACGGGCGCCTCCTGGGCAGGCGGCGTCTCCTCCATGGTCCACAGCTCCTCGGGCAGCAGGACGACGGCTCGGACGCCGCCGTACCGGGAGACTCCGGTGACATCCACCTTGAAGCCGTACTGACGCGCGATCAGGCCGATGACGGGAAAGCCGAACTTGGGCTGGTTCCCGAGCTGTGAAAGGCGGGGGACGATATCGCCGGACAGCAACTCGGTGGCCCGCTGGCGGTCCTCGTCATTCATGCCGACCCCGGCGTCGTCGATGACGATGCACAGGTTGTTCTGAGCGCGCTGGAAGGTCACCTCGATCGGTGCGTCGTGCTGGGAGAAGCTGGCAGCGTTGTCAAGCAGCTCTGCCACGGCGAGCGCTACCGGCGCCACAGCGGACGCCTTCAGCGCGAGTGCGGTCTGCTGCATGACGGAGACCCGGTGGAAGTTGCGGATCTGGCCCTGGGCGCTCCGCACCACGTCGTAGACGCTGGCGGGCTTGTTGCGGCGGCCGAGAGGCGCTCCGCACATGACCGCGATGCCTTGGGCCTTGCGCGCCATCTGCGCGTTTGCGTGGTTCACTTCCAGTAGATCGCTGAGTACGGCATGGCCACCGTACTTCCGCTGGACGCCGTCCAGAAGCGTGGTCTGCTCCGCCGCGAGACTCTGCAGGAAGCTGGCCGCGCCCTTGAGGACTGCCTTGGTGTTCTCCTCCGCCGCTTCCTTGGCCTCCAGGAGCGCACCGTCCTGCTCGCTCCTGAAGCGCTGCAGTTCAGCACGCGAGAGGTGCAGTTGACTCTCGGACGCGTGCAGCTGATGCCTCAGCTCGGCCTCGGACTGCTGCTTCTTCGCCCCCAGGGCTCTGTTACGGGCGGTGAGTGCCACGACCGCGGCAACGGCTATCGCCGCCACTGCAACCATGCACCACACGAGTGCGTCTTGATTCATGGAAACCTTTCCCGGCGCAGGTATACGGCGACGGACGGACTCCGCGAGGACCCGCGACACAGCCACTCGGCGTCGCCAGGCCGCTGTTGCGTGGAGAGCAGGCCGCCGATCGCAAATCAGCATCTGAATCAAAGTGGATCAAGATCACAGATGCCGGGATGCTATCACCGGTCCGCGCCCTCACGCGGGGGGCGGGGACCCGACCGTGGACGAGGCCAACCTCCCCTGGAAACAGACCTGTTGAGAGGTGCGGTTGCCATGCCGCAGCCCGATTCCGTCGCCCTTCCAACCCGAGCCCTCAATCGTTCTTCCAGCTTCGGCAAGAGGAATGACAATCTCTCACATGTGATGAGCGCGTCGACAACCGGAGTCCCCCATCGGCTGCTTCGGAGGGCGAGGCGTGACCCGGGACCCCCGCGAAACGGACGCCTGACCCACGGGATGCGCATGCGCGGAATCAAGGGGGAAGGGAAGGTGAACGATGACTCCGGTGCCCGTTCGGGTTGTTCGGCATGTCTTCTCCCACCGTTCCGGACAGTGAGCGGAGTGGCGTCCTGAGTCTCGGTCGTGCATCCCGCGTGCTCCGCACGTCCGGGGTCACCCGTTTGGCCCCCGCCAGAGACGCGGGTCCGGACGCAGCACAACCATCGAGGGGATTCGACGGTCACATCAAGTGGGAGCAAACCGCTCTCAGGGATACAAGGGGGATATATGAGAAACGTACATTCCGTCGCGGCTGTCGGTGCCTTGACCGCCCTGGTGATGGGTGCCACGACCGCCGTAGCCACGACCGCCTCCGCCGCACCGAACGTCACGCCGCAGGGCGTCTGCGGCAAGGCGTACAAGACCGTGAACTCCGTGTCCGTCGGCTCGCTGGGTACGGTCTACCTGACCTACAACTCCGCCAACGGCCAGAACTGCGTCGCGACGATCCGCACCGATCCGGGGTCGGTCAAGCACATGTCCACGTACATCTACGTACCCGCCACCGACGAGTGGGCCGGTGACGACGGGAACTACACGTCGTACGCGGGCCCGGCCTACGTCTACGGCAAGGGCTACTGCGTGAGCTGGGGCGGCAACATCGACAACGTGTACGTGTCGGTGGAGAACTCCAACTGCGCCTCCCTGAAGGAGCGTCGGGTCACCGAAGTCCGCTGACGCCTTCAGCTGTGCAGCAGAGCTGAGTCCTCAGCAGCGGAGTGCCCGGCAGGAACGTCTGCCGGGCACTCCGTTCCGTGTATCGGGGCAGATCGAGGCCGCTCGCCCGGTCAGCGGACCGCAACTCTAGAGGCCGGTGACCTTCGCGCTCGCCGACACCTCGTAGACCAGGGTGACCGTGCGACGGCCGGCCGGCGGGAGAGTGACGTCCCAGCGGGCGATTCCCTCGGCGTCGACCACATCGGGTTCAGGGGCGCAGGACTCCTTGCGCAGGCGTATCCCGACGGCCGAGACCTCGGATACGGGCAGCCGCTCCCGAAGGGTGACCACGCGGTCCCCGTGCTCCCCGGGGGCCGAGAACCGCGACAGGTGCAGCTGGACGGTGCGGGTGATGACGGTCCGCTGGGCGATTCCGGTGGTGTCCCGTGACTCCTCGGCGTGCCGGACCACCCGGTAGTCGTCGCAGCTGCCGAAAGCGAGCTCGGCAGGAGCGCCGGGGGCGGTGAAGTCCACGGTGCCGCGTCCGACGAACCCGCTGTCGCGGACCAGGTCGACGGGTCCGGCGAGCAACGCGTGGCCGGCCAGGTTGTCGAACCGCACCACCTTGGTGACCAGGGAGGAGAGCTCGGGAGCGCACGCGTATTCGCTGCGGGCGGCCGTGGTGAAGACGGACAACGGCACTCGGTGCGCGCGGCCGTCACCAGCCACGGTGACCAGCGCCGGGGACCGCAGCACCTGTGCCTGGCCCCCGTCGTCCACCCCCGGCAGACCGAGTACCGGCGCGGGTCCGAGAGTGCCGATCTCCTCCTCGCGCAGCTCGACACCGACCGTGCGCCGCTCCTCGGCGGAGCGGTCCGTGAGCGTCAGCCGGTCCACGCCGAGCGACGGCGGTTCGGTGGCGTGTGCAGACCGGGCCGTGGACAAGGTCAGCTGTACGTCCGACCAGTCCTCACCGGTGCGCTGCCAGACCACGGCATCCGTCTCCAGCGTCAGGGTGCCGCCGTCGGACACCGCCCGGTAGGCGGGACGCCACAACGCGCACGCGGTGAGGTGACCCAGCCGGAGCTCGGCCGGACCGGCGACCGACGACTCCACTGTCAGTTCGATGAGACCGACGAGTTCGGGTGACTCCTCCTCGGCGTCGTGCACGGCTCGCTCGGTCTGCCCGAGTTCGTCGGCAAGAGAGGCCAGCCGGGCTTCCGACGCTCGCAGTTGCTCGCGGCACGCCGCGCGTTCGTCGTCGACCCGGTCCAGTTCACGGGTCCAACGGGGTGGGTCGCTCTCTCCCGCCCCGGAACCCTCGCCGATCTCCCGCAGGAGATCGGCCGCGAGCCGCCCCAGCAGATCCCGGCGCGCGTGCAGCCGGTCGCGCCGCTGTTCCAGGACGAGCCGCTCACCCTCGAGGGCGTGCACCCGCCGGCGCAGAGCGGAGTCGTCCTCCGCAGGCCGCACCGGCCCGCGCGGCATCCAACTCCGGGTGATCCGGACGTCGAGCACGGTCGCCGTGTGCCCGGCCGACAGCTCGGCATGGAGGGTCCGGTCGACGGCCAGCGCACTGACCGGCCCGAGACGCAGCCGCTGGACCCCCGCCTCCAGGTCGAGCACGACGGCACGCTCGACGTGGGCGCGGTCCTCCAGACAGGTGACGGCGGTGACGGGAAGGGGAATCGGCTTCGGATGCGCGGTCATGGGTGCGTCAACTCCTGCGGTTGCCGCCGGCCAGGGCCTTACCGGCAGGTATGCGGATCTCGTAGCCGCCGTCGAGCGCGACGGTGCCGCCCGCGGGCAGTTCCACCCGCCAGACGCGGGTGCCGGGGGAGTGACGATCAGGCCCCCGGCTGTCCTCGGGCGCCTTCCAGGCGGCATGTTCCTCGATTCGGACATCCGGTTCGGAGGTGACCGGCACCCGCTCGCGGACCTCGACGGTGACCGGGGCGGCGAGCCGGTTGGCCAGCTCCACGTGGACGCTGTGGTCGAGCACGGTGGTGTTGTTGCGCAGTCCCGAGGTGGACTCATGCAGATTCGTACGGCGGGTGACCTGGATGCCCTCGGCCGGTCCGAGCCCGACCCGGCGGACGCCGCCGGGGGCGAGAGTGGGAAGCGCGGCGGTCAGGAGGAAGTCGTCGTCGACGGTGACCTCCACGGGGCCTGCGAGGAGTGCCTGCTCCGTGGCGTTGGAGAGCACCAGGGTTGCGTACACGGTCTGTTCGACGGACGGCACACAGAGGTACTCGGTGTGCATGCCGACAGCGATCTCACCGACGGTGACGGTGTGCCAGGTACCGTCCGACGGAATGTCGGCGCGGGCGGCGGTGTCGAAGCGATGGTCGAAGGAACCCGCCGACTCGCGCGGCCGCACGGCGTGCCCGGGCAGCGGCAGCGCCGTCACCGCTTCCGCGCGGCGGCGGTTCTCGGCCGCGACCGGATCGAACGAGGAGTGGGGGAAGAGCCTGCCCCTGCGGTCTCCCTGCTCCTCGGGACCGCACAGGACGAGCCCGGCGTAGTCGAGCTCGTCCCCGCTCGGCTGCGGGGGGCCGGCGGCCGGCGCGGGTTCCGTGGACGCCGGCGATGGTGCTCCACCCGGGGCGGCCGGTGCCGCGGCGGCCGGGCCCGCCGAGGACTTGGAAGTACGTGCGTGGGCGCCGGAACGCGCCCGGGCCGGCTGTCCGGGAGCGGGCGGCCGCCCGCCGACGAGCGGTTCGGGGGAGCCGCCGCCCGCAGCGCTCGGTACCGGGAACGAGGGAGGAGCGCCGTAGGCCGGTGGTGCGGGCGGTTGCGGTGGCGGCGAACCGTGCCCGGTCACTGTGGGCCGCGGCCCGGCGTTCGCGGCACCCTGACGGGCCGCCGCGTCGTACCCGGCGAACAGGTCGTCGAGACCCGCCGGGGGCTCGCGCCAGCCGGAGGGCGCGGAGGCGGGGCCGCTGCGTCCTATCCGCATCGAACGGAGTTTCGGCAGGCCGGATCCGCGTCGCAGATCCGCAGTGGCCAGGCCCACGGAGACGCCGGTCCAGTCCTCCCCCGGTGCGCTGGGCCACCGAGGCACGCAGCACGAGCCGTCCGCTGCTCCCGCCCTGACGGTAGCTGAGGCGGTAGGCCGGCACCCAGACGGCTCCCGGCACCCCGTACTCCAGCACGAGCTCCGCCTCGGCGGCCGGGTCTTCGGCGCCGGAGGCATCGACGGTCAGGAGAACCGAGAGCGTGGTGTCCACGTGACCTGACGGGGCATCGGTGGAGGCGCGGGCGAGCTCGTCCATGGCCACGCTGAGCTCGTGCTCGGCACGGCGCAGCGCGTCCTCCAGCTCGACGAGACCGGTGTGCAGCCCGGTCAGCCGCTCGTCCACGAAGCCGGTGAGCTCCAGCCACGCGTCGACCGAGGTGCGGCGATGGGTCTCCTCACGCCTGCGGGCCGGCGGGACCGGGCGCAGTGCCCCGACCTCCGCGATCAGACCCAGCTGGTGGTCCCGGCGCTCCCGCGCCGCGGAGTACGCGTCGCGCAGCCGCTCGACCTCGGTGTGCGGAGCGCCGGGCGGGGAGACGGGGCGAGGCTCGGCCTCGAACTCCAGCCGGGCCTCGCTGACGCGCACCCCCGGGGTGTCCGGAACGTGGGCCCGCAGCGATCCCGGATCCAACGAGCGGGGCAGTCCCGTGACGCGGATCCTACCGCCTGGCGGAACGCTGCCCCGGGCCAGGCGGCGGCAGACCGCGCCCTGTTCGTACACCACCACGGAGTCGAGGATCGACCCCCACCTCTGCGCTGCTTCTACCGTCACGTATTCAGCCCCCTGTCCGTGCCGAGCCGAGTGTACGCACAGGGCGTCCGTCGCTGCTCCGCCGAGCGGTCATATCGAGAACGGCCTCCACGCCTGGGACCCTGGCAGCCGGGCCGGTCGCGGAGACGGGCCGTCAGCCCTGCCTCCGTTCCGCGGAGCCGCCGCGCTGTCGCACGGTCATCAGCAGGGTGCCGGGCCGCACGGTCGCCCGGGCCACGGGCCGGACCGCCATGTCCTGCGGGACATCGAACCGGACGCGGCGGACGATGGTCGCGACGGCGGTGACCAGCTCGGTCAGCGCGAACCGGTCGCCGATGCACTTGTGCTTGCCCGCCCCGAACGGGAGATACGCGGGCGCGAACGCTGCGGCCTGTGTGTCGTCCAGCCACCGGTCAGGATCGAAGGTGAGGGGGTCGGGGAAGAAGGCGGGATCACGGTGCAGGGCGTGCTGACAGTAGGCCAGTTCCGTACCGGCCGGCACCGTCCACTCCCCGAGGCGGGTCTCGGTGACGGTGCGACGGGTGACGAGCCACCCGGTGTGGTGCAACCGGAGCGTTTCCCGGATGACACGGTCGAGAAAGGGAAGCCGGGAAAGGTCCTCGGACGAGAGAGGGCTTTCTCCGAGGACGCTGTCGAGTTCGTCCAGGACCTGCTCCCGGATCTCGCCGTCGCGGGCGATCTCGTAGAGCGCCCAGGACAGCACCGAGGCGATGGTCTCGGTGCCTGCCACGGCAAGCGTGAGGATCTCCGAACTGATCTGATGTCCGGTCAGTGGACGGCCGGTCTCCTCGTCCGTGGCGCGCAGCAGCAGGGACAGCATGTCGCCGCTGTCCCGTCCCGACTCCTGGAGCTCGGTCACGGCCTGATCGATCGTGGCACGCACGGCGTCCCGGGCAGCGGTGAACCGGCGGTTGAAGGGAAGGGGCAGCTTCTCCACCCAGTCGGGCAGCATGACCCGCGCGCCGACGCCGTTCATGACCACCGACAGGTCCGCGCGCAGTCGGCGGAACGTCGCCTCGTCCAGGCTCCCTCCGAAAACCGTTTTGGCGAGCATGTCGAGGGAGAGCTTTACCATGGCCTCGCGGACGTCGAGTTCCCGGTCAGGGACCCACGAGTCCACGGCGGTGATCGTCTCGCCACGCATGATGTCGACGTAGCGGGCGATCTCCGAGCGGCCGAAAGCCGGTTGCAGCTGGCGTCGTTTGCGGACGTGTTCCTGTCCCGCTGCCGTGACGACGGAATCACCCAGCAACTGGCCCATCTTCTCGAAGAAGCGCCCCTTGTCGAGACCGGGGGCGAGGTCGGTCAGCATGCTGCGGATGAGGTCGGGATCCTGGACGATCAGTGTCCGTGTGCCGGGCTGGAGCGTGATCTCGACCAGCGGGCCGTAGCGGTTGCGCAGTGAGGCGATGAAGCCGAGGTTGTCGCGCATGAGCTGTATCGCGTGCCCCAGGAGCGGAACCGAACCTGCCGCTCTGGGGAGGGAGGAGGCGCTACGGGCGTCACAAGGAATGCTCCCTTTCAGCCGGTCTTGGGCGCCTTATGGCTTCCCTGATCGGTCTGGCACGCAATCCACTCCCCGAGGTGGTATGTGCCACTCGGAGCAGCGTTTGCAAGGTGCGGCGCGGGGAACGCCGGCCGGGCGGCGACGGAACCCTCAGCCGCGTACGGCCTTCCCCGCGGCACGCTCGGTCACCGGCACGTCCAAGGGACGGGCGAGCCCGACCACGCCCTCGTCGAGGCGCTGCAGATGACGCAGTACCCGGAAGGTCACCGAGCCGGAGGGATGCGCGCCGGCACCGTCGTCCCGCAGCGTCGAGGCGATGCTCGCCCCCGACCGGACCTCGCCCCCGGCACGCTCGTCCTCCACGTGCGCGGCGAGTACGCCGATGTTGTGGGCGATCCGCTGCCCGGCCCGGTGGAGCCGCGGATCAGCCGCGACGGTCCTGCTGTGCGGCACGAGTTCGGCGGTCGCGGCGAGTGCGCGGGCGTGGTACGCGCACGTCTCCAGCAGTGCCACCAGGTACCGGACGGTCTGCCGCCGGCCCCGCAGAGGGGTGATCGGGTAGGTCAACGGTTTCGTGGAGTCCCGCAGTTCGTCCAGTGCCGTGTCCAAGCCGCGGGCCTTGCCGAGGAGATCGGACGCGGGCCCGCCGCTGAGCTGCTCCACCGCTGCCGACGCGACATCACCCAGCCGGTCCAGGACCGTACCCAGCAGTTCGTCGGTACGGCGGTCGGTGTGCACCGGCAACACCAGCACGGCGGCGATGACGCCGCACGCGGCGCCGATCGCGGTCTCCTCGATGCGCAGCACCAGCACGTCGAAGCTGTACGAGTTCAGCAGGGTGTACAGCATGCCCAGCATGGCGGTGACGAAGAAGGACATGACCGCGTACGACAGCGGAGCGGTGAAGAACATCGCGAAGATGAAGACGAGGACCAGCGCGAACGCGACCCAGGTGTGGTCACCGACCATTCCCGCCAGGGCGACACCGGCCACCGCGCCCAGCAGGGTGCCCAGGAGCCGCCGGTAGCCCTTGACCAGGATCTCGCCGGTCGAGGCGGTGTTGAGGAAGACCACCCAGCACGTGAGAACGGCCCAGTACCACCGCTGGGTCGACAGCAGCTCGCCGCCGATGATCGCCAGGACCGAGCCGACCGACACCTGGAAAGCAGCCCGCGTGGTGGGGCGTTGCAAGCCGGTGCGCTCCTCCTCCTCGGGCTCCTCGGCGGAGGCGAGCGCGATGTCCTCCGCGTCGAACTCCTCGCGGGAGCGGGTCGTCGCCGGCGAGTCGTCGGACTCGTCCTGGGGCCCGTCCAGAGCGAGCCGCAGCCCCAGCACGGACCGGGCCGCCTCGCCGATGCCGCGGAACGCGTCCTGGATACCGGCCGGTGCGGGCGGGAGCCGCTCCTCGTCCCGGTAACCGAGCAACCTGTTGCGGATGTGTGCCACCGCCGTGCCCTGGTCGTTCGACGCCGGCCTGACGACCAGGAGGTGCAGAGCCTTCAGATCCCGGCGCAGGGCCATGGTCGCGTCGTCCTCGGCAGGCCTCCAGTCCCCGGTGAGCGGCACGGGCGCGTGCGGAAGGTGCAGGGTGAGTGTGTCCGCACGCTCGGCACTGCGGGCGTTCAGCAACAGCATGCCCAGCCGTTCCGTGGCGATCTCGGCGTCCGCGACCCGGCGTTGCAGCAGCGCCGCCTTGTCCGCGTCCTGAGTGCCTTCCTCCAGACGTCCCTGGATCATCAGAGCGGTCTCGTGCAGTCGCGCGGTGCGCCGCCGCAGGTCGTCCAGCACCTTCTCCAACTGCGCGGGTTCGGCGTCGAGCAGTTCGATCTGGATGGAGACGAGCTGGGCGACCCGTGTCCTGAAGGCGTCGCGCAGCCGGGCCAGGACACGCGGGGGCGTCTCCGGGACGACGGCGAACCGCACCACCGCACTGCAGCCGAAGCCGACGGCCAGAGCCAGGCAGAGCTCCGGCAGGGCACCCGTCGAGACTCCGACGAACAGTGAGAGGAAGTAGATCTGGAAGCCGATGAGGCCCAGAGCGGTTCCACGGTCACCGAAGCGCCGGCAGTAGACGGCGCCGAAGATGAGGGCTACGAAGAACAGGTCACCCAGGATGACCTGGGAGGCCAACAGCGCGGCCAACGACGTCGCGACGAGCGCGACCGGCAGTCCCAGGGCCAGGGTGACCGCCTGGTCGCGTACGAGTGTGTCCTTGATCGCGAAGGTGGCGGTCATCGCTGTCATCGCACCGGCGACCATATGGGTGACATCGGTGCCGAACGGGGCCAGGACCGCCAGGGCGAGCGCGACCGCCGAGACGGTCCGCAGCCCCGCCGTGAGCCTCAGCAGTCCTGGATCGGACGCCGCGAACCGATCCCACATGATGGCCCCGCCCCGCCGCCGCACTGCCCTCACCCTGCGCTTTCCCTCGCTGCCCGCCATGACTTGCGCTCTGTTCAGCATCGCACGACGGGAAAAGCGGCGACGAACGCAGGTCCTCGTCAGGCACCGTGCAGCCTGCGAGGTCCGTCAGGTCGTGGGCCGGTCGCCGTCGCTGGGCGCGTGACTCAGGTCCACCACGCAGAAGATGTTGCCGTCCGGGTCGGCGAGGACGACGAAATCGGGTTCCGGCGGGTAGAGAGTCCAGTCCACGGTCTGCGCACCGAGGCCGATCAGTCGTCGGACCTCCGCCTGTTGTTCCTCGGCCGAGTCCGTGAAGAGATCCAGGTGGACACGAGGGCGGTGCTCGGCGGGGGAGTTGCTGTGCAACAGGCCGAGTGCCTGCCCGGAACCGTCGGCATGGTCGAGCGTCCGCCACGTCGCGCTGTGCCGTTCCTCGGAGGGAACCAGGTCCAGGGCCGCGCTCCAGAAGGCGGTGGCGCGGGGGAGGTCAGTGACACCGATGACAGTGATTCCGAGTCGCAGCATGGCGGCGACCCTAGCCGACGCACCGTACGGACCCGAAGGGTTCGGCACGCGGAAACGGCCGGTGCGGGTGCGCCGGCCTACGGGACGTCACGCGGGCCGGTGATCCTGATCGCCGCCAGGCCCTCCGGTCCCGGGTACAGGGACGCGCCCCGGCGGCTCGGGCTCCGCCGAAGGCAGGAAGCGTCCGATGAACGCCTTGTACACGCCCGCGCCGAGCACGCCGCCGATGAGCGGGCCGACGATCGGGACCCAGAAGTAGAGATTTCCGTACTGGTCCCTCCACGCTCCCCCGTACCCGGTGAGGAAGCTCGCCAGACGGGGGCCGAAGTCGCGGGCCGGGTTGATCGCGTATCCCGCGTTGGTGCCCCACGCCATTCCGATCGCGACCACGACCAGGCCGATGACGAACGGGGCCAGGTTCGCTCCCGGCGGCGTGTTCAGCATGTCGGTGAGAGCCATGATCAACAGGAGCAGGACGGCTGTGCCGATGACCTGGTCGCGGAACGCCCCCCACTCGCTGACCGGCAGGGCGGCGTTTCCGTTGGCGGGAAGGGTGGAGAACACCGTCTGTGTCTTGACGGTGTGCCCGGGGTCGGCCTTCGCCAGCGCCTCGCTGTAGTTCCAGCGGACGAGCAGCGCTGCCACGAACGCGCCGGCCGTCTGGGCCAGTGCGTAGGGCGCCACCTTGCGCCACGGGAACCCCTTGTACGCGGCGAGTGCGAGGGTCACCGCGGGATTGAGGTGAGCACCGCTCAGCCGAGCCGCGAGGTAGACGCCCAGGGTGACACCGAGGCCCCACGCCCAGGCGATGCTGTCGTGGTCCCCGAGGCCGCCGGGCGGATCGGTGAGAGCCCCGCCGGCCGCCACCTGGGCCACCACGCCGCAGCCGAAGAGGATGAGGACCATCGTGCCTGCGAACTCGGCCGACAACTCTCCCAGCATTCCGGATCCCGTACGCCGTTGTGCCATGGAAGCTCGCCCTCCGCCCGCCGCCCGCCCGATGCCCGGGCAGTTCTGTCAGGCTAGGGCGGCTCGCCGATGGCCGCATATCAGGACGAATGGAAAGGGTCGTCGGGGACGGCTCACCACAGCGGCCTGACGTTCTCGCGTCGGCCCCGGCATCGCGGTGCGGGAAGGAGGGCTCGGCGCCGATCAGGCCAACATGCCGGCCCGGAGCTTGCCGAGGGTGCGCGTGAGCAGACGGGACACGTGCATCTGGGACACGTCGAGCTCGGCGCCGATCTGGGATTGCGTCATCTCCTGGCCGAAACGCATCTCGATGATGCGGCGCTCGCGGTCGTCGAGGTCCTCCAGGAGCGGGGCCAGGGTGTGCAGGTTCTCCACCGTTTCCATGGCGGAGTCGGGCTCGCCCAGGACATCGGCGAACGTACGGGACGCCGTGCTCATCGTCTCGCCGGTGTCGGCCGGCAGGTCCAGTGAGCCGGCGGTGTAGCCGTTCGAGGCGATGATGCCCTCGGTGACCTCGTCCTCGGTGAGGTCCAGGTGGGCAGCCAGCTCTCTCACCGTCGGATCACGATCGAGGTGGGTGGCGAGTTCGTCCTTGGCCTTCGCCAGCTCCACACGGAGTTCCTGCAACCGCCGGGGCACGTGGACGGCCCAGGTGGTGTCACGGAAGAAACGCTTGATCTCACCGACGATGTAGGGGACCGCGAAGGTGGCGAACTCGACCTCCCGGGAGAGCTCGAACCGGTCGATGGCCTTGATGAGGCCGATGGTGCCGACCTGGGTGATGTCCTCCATGTCGCCGCTGCCCCGGTTACGGAAGCGGCGTGCGGCGAAACGGACCAGGGAGATGTTCATCTCGATGAGGGTGTTCCGCGCGTACTGGTACTCGTGCGTGCCCTCCTCGAGAACCCGCAACCGCTCGAAGAACAGCTTCGACAGGGCGCGGGCGTCCTTCGGCGGCACCTTGCCCGCGTCCTCGATCCAGGGCAGCTCACCGACGCGCTCCGGCAAGGCATCCGGCGCGGGCAGTCGGTCGGTCCGTACGGCCTCGGTAGTCTGTTCAGCAATCACTTCTCGTTCCCACCCTCCTGGTTCTGAGCGCGCTTCCTGACGAGCCCCTGCCCCGCCTCGGAAGGCCCATGCGCCGCGCGGCGCTTTTTCTTGCTGTGTGGAAACAGTTGTCTCGGGACATCGTAAGATGAGCAGCCCCGGACACCGGTGCGACCCTTCGTGCATGCCACGCCGGTCCGGGACCAGGCCCGTACGCTGAGGGCCGGGGCCCGGAGACGCCCGGGTCGCGGCGCGGCACGATGGAGAAACAGGATCACGTGGACAGATTCGCTGCGGTCGAGCGGGAGTTGCGCAAGGCCGCACCTCATCTGCTCCTCGACGTCGTGACGGCGGCTCTGCGGGAGCGGTGCGACGTGCGGAGCGTGGAGCTGAGGCTTGCCGACTACGGCATGACCACGCTCCAGGTGGTGTCCGAGGCATCGCCCGCCGAGCCGGTGCACGTCCATGGCAGCCCGCAGGGGCGGGCCTTCGGCGCCCAGGAGCCCTATGTGGAGCCGCGGGCCACTCCGGGCCCGGTGACCGCGCACCTGCCGGTGACCGTCCGGGGCGACCGGCTGGGTGTTCTCACCGTCACCGCCCCCGAGGGCCGGTGCTCCCGGGCGGACCTGGCGGAGATGCAGCAGATCTGTGAGGCGCTCGGCCACGAGATCCTCGTCGCCGAACGCGATACCGACCTCTACCTGCTCGCCCGCCGCACCACACGGCTGACCCTGGCCGCCGAGATGCAATGGCAGCTGCTGCCGGGACGCTCGGTCGCCCGCCCGGAGTTCTCCCTGGGTGCCCATCTGGAGCCGGCGTACGCGATCTTCGGCGACAACTTCGACTGGTCGGTGTCGGCCCATCACCTCACACTCACCGTCACCAACGGCATGGGCAAAGGGATGGAGGCGGCCCTGTTGACCAATCTCGTCGTCAACGCGCTGCGCAACGCCCGGCGCGCCGGCCTCGATCTCGCGGGTCAGGCAGGCCTCGCCGACCAGGCCGTGTACGCCCAGCACCGAGGGGCACTGCACGCGTCGGTCCTGCTGCTGCGCTTCGATCTGGCCACGGGGGAGGTGGAGGCCGTGGACGCGGGATCCCCTCGGATGTGGCGGCTGAGGGGCGGCGACGTCGAGTTCCTCGACTTCGACGCGCAGCTCCCCCTGGGCATGTTCGAAGAGACGGAGTACGTCGCGGAGCGCCTGCGCGTCGAACCTGGCGACCGGCTGCTGATCGGCAGTGACGGCGTCTACGACAGCGCGTCGGCGGCCGGCGAGCGCTACGGGCAGCGCGCCCTCGCGCGGTCGCTGTCCGCACACCGATTCCTGCCGTCCGGGCAGGTGCCGGCGGCGGTGCTCCGCGACCTGAGGGGCCACCGGGGTGCCACCCCTCTGGACGACGACGCCCTGGTGGTCTGCCTCGACTGGTTCGGCCGTCGCTCCTCCGCCGGTGACGCGCCCGCGTGACCGGGGCCGGGCGGACGACCGGTCCTCATCCGGTCGACCGCAGGGATCTCGGGCCGCTGCCGTCCTGTCCGGAGGCCGCCGCCGCACCGCGGAATGCCCTGAGCCCTTCGAGGAGCGCACGCCGTGCCTTGGTCGGCATGGCGTCGATCGTGGACATGAGCACCTCCTCCCTGCGAGTGCGCAGGTCCACGAGGTACGCCTTGCCGTGGCTGGTCAGCCGGAGCTCCAGCTCCCGACGGCTCACGGGGCTGGGGGCGCGCTCCACGAATCCCGTGGCCTGCAGCCGGTCACACAGCCTGCTGACCGAGGGAGAGGCCGACCCCAGGGCCTCGGCGAGCATGCGCAGATTGATGCCCTCCTCCCGGTCCAGCGTGTACAGCACGCGGAGCTGGGAAGGGGACACCGGGCCGGTCGGCACGGCTTCACGTCCGTGTTCCCAGAGGACTTCCAGGAGTTCGACGAACTCGGAACCCTCACGGGCCGCATCCCGGGACCTGTGGTCGGGTTCGGGGTTCAGGCCCATATAGATGACACTCCGATCCGGCATTGCCTCACTCGTCCGTCTGGCCACCGGACCGGGCAAACAAGCCGGGCATCTGATGCACTCGTATGGACAGCCAGGGCAAAGTTCCGGGACACGCGTGTGGCCCCGAATATCCTACCCCCGCCCGCAACGGGTTCCTGAAGGAGCGATCCCGCCCCCTCGAAGTCGCTGGGTGGCGACAGGTGTCATGAGGCACAGCTCTGCGCTCGGGGCGTTCTCGCGTCGTGCCCCGGCCGGGGCACGACGCGGACGGCGACGGGTGATCAGGCCTTGTCCTGCATGGACCGGCGCGCGGGATTGCCCTGTTCCGAGGCCTTGGGGTCCTTCTCGTCGGCCTTGGCACGGACTCCCCGCTCGATGCGCTCACCGATCGTCCGGTCGATGTTCGACCAGTACTCGAAGGCCCGTCGCAGCACCGGCTCGGTCACGCCGTTGAGCAGATGACCGACGACGTTGTCCACCAGCCGGTCCCGTGCCGCGTCGTCGAGGACCTCGCGCACCAAGGTGCCTGGCTGGCTCCAGTCGTCGTCCTCCGCATGGGAGACGTACGCCGCCCGGGTGATGTCCCCGTCCGTGTGCCAGCTCGGCGGACTGCCGTAACGGTCGGTGTCGGCGGCGGGGCCGCCCTTCGAGTTCGGGGCGTAGACGGGATCGGTGGTCTTCCGGTACGCCATCGCCCCGTCCTTGGAGTACGTGTGCACCGGCACGACCGGCGCGTTGACCGGCAGCTGCTGGTAGTTCGCTCCGATGCGGTAGCGGTGGGCGTCCGCGTACGAGAACAGGCGCGCCAGCAGCATGCGGTCGGGGCTCGGCCCGATGCCGGGGACCAGGTTGTTCGGCTGGAAGGCGGCCTGCTCGATCTCCGCGTGGTTGTCGGTGGGATTGCGGTCCAGAGTCATCCGCCCCACCTCGATCAGCGGGTAGTCGCCGTGCGGCCACACCTTGGTCAGGTCGAACGGATTGAACCGGTAGTCCACCGCGTCCGCGTACGGCATGACCTGGACGTACAGTGTCCAGCTGGGGAAGTCGCCGTCCCTGATGTGCTCGAAGAGGTCGCGCGTGTGGTAATCGGTGTCGGCCGATGCCATCTGGTCGGCCTCGTGCTGGGTGAACGTCTCGACGCCCTGGTCCGTCTTGAAGTGGTACTTCACCCAGTGACGCTCGCCCTGCGCGTTGATCCACATGTACGTGTGGGACGTGTAGCCGTTCATGTGACGCCAGGTGCGCGGGATGCCCCGGTCACCCATCAGCCACGTGACCTGATGCGCGGACTCCGGGGAGAGGGTCCAGAAGTCCCACTGCATGTCGTGGTCGCGGAGGTTGTTGTCCGCTCGGCGCTTCTGGGACCGGATGAAGTGCTGGAACTTCATCGGGTCCTTCACGAAGAACACGGGGGTGTTGTTGCCCACCATGTCGTAGTTGCCTTCGCTGGTGTAGAACTTCACCGCGAAGCCGCGCGGGTCGCGCCAGGTGTCCGGGCTTCCCCGCTCGCCGGCGACGGTGGAGAACCGGATGACCAGGTCGGTCGTCGTACGCGGTTGGAAGAGTGCGGCCTTGGTGTAGGCGCTGACGTCTCCCGTCACCTCGAAATGCCCGAATGCGCCGCTGCCCTTGGCATGCGGCTGACGCTCGGGGATGCGCTCCCTGTTGAACTGGGCCATCTGCTCGATCAGGTAGGAGTCCTGCAGCAGAATCGGACCCGCCGGGCCGACGGTGAGCGAATGCTCATCGCTTTCCACGGGGGCGCCGGAGTCCATGGTGGTCGGCTTGTGTGAGGTGTCGGTCACTTTCGTTTCCCCTTCGTCGTGGGGTGTGCGTGCGGAACGTCGGTCGGAGCTACGGACACGGGGCGGCTCATCTGCGTCCGGAGCGGACGCAGCCCGCTGGGACATCTACATCAGCCGTGTCTTCTGTTCTTCAGACATCGCCGCACCAGTAACCGGTATCAACATAGTTAAACCTGGGCGAACGGGCCATCGGAAGCGACACTCCTCGGCCTCCGCCCGACCGCAGCGCGGCACCACCCCGTGTCTCGCCCCCGGTCGATCATCTGTCGACGGGGGAGCACGCTGATGCTGCGGCAGAAGAGGTATGAGCGCCCTCTGGCGGGCGGCGACCGCAGGTCCGGTGAGCGGCGGCGGTCACCAGAAGATCGCGATCGCCTCCAGCGTCACCTCGCGCGTGTCCTCGCGCCAGCCCGTCATCTTGCCGAGGCAGCGGGCCGTGAAAGTGCCGGCCGGTATCGAGCGGCGCGCGTTCCCGGGGGCCATGACGCGCATGTACACCGGGGGCCGCTCGGCACCGTACTCGGCACGCAGGACGAATCCTTCCGTGACGTCCGGCACGCCGGTGAACACACCTTTGACCGAGACGAACTCGCCGATGCGGCTCAGGGTCACCGCACGGCCGTCGGCCAGGTTGTCGGCGAGGTTCCGGTTCGGGACTACGGTCAGTGTGGTCAGGTCGGCGTGGACGATGGCGTCGGCCCGGTCGAAGGCCTCCATGACCACGCCGATCACGTTGATCGGTTTGTCCTTACGCACGAACTTGCGGAACGTCTCCTGGCTGACGTCCCGCTTCAGCCGGAAGCGGAACAGCCACGTCAGCACCCGGCTCCAGAACCCGACACTCGTGTCGACCTTCGTCCGCAGCTCGACGGCCTCTTCCAGCGCGGACCGGTAGTTGCCGAGCTCGTACAGGTCCATCACCGCCTGCTCGTCCAGGTACAGACAGATGCTGTACGCCGACTGCCAGCGCCGCATGTGCCTGCGCCGCTCCCGGGCATGGCGCACCAGGACCACCGAGAGCATCGCCGTGCCGACGGCCGTCACCAGCCAGACCGTCATCCACGGCCACCAAAGGCTCCACCACAGGGGGTCAGTGACAGCCACGAATCTCCTTGAGGGCCTCGGAAAGGGACGAGCCGGTGGCATCCACCATCCGCCCGCCCGTCCGCGCCGCCGCGCGCCGCAGTTCGCCTGCGTCGGCCTCGCCGAAGTGGACGGGATAGGTGCGGACGGAGGCGCGCACTGCGTCGGGCAGCGCCCTGTGACGGCGTACGAACTCGGCATAGGACAGGCCCGCGTTGTTCTCGCCGTCCGTCATCAGCACGACCGAGACGGTGCGGTCGGGGTCGGCGGCCAGTTCACGGGTGGCGGTGCGGTAGCCGCGGTCGAGGGCGGACCACACGGCGGTGGCGTCGCCGTAGCCACCGCCGGCGACGGTGCCGACGAGGGCCTTCAGGTCCTCCGGGCCGGTGACGGTCACGGTCTTCTCCTCCAGCACTCTGCCGCCGAACCTGACGACGGTCAGCCGCTCGCCCCGGTGGAAACGGGCGAACTTGCCGGATGCGGAGGGGTCCGCGCCACTGAGTCCGGCGAAGGCCTCGCGCAGGGCGGCCATCCGGGCGCCGCGCATCGAGCCGGAGAAGTCGAGCAGGAAGACCACCTGGTTCGTGGTGGGGCGGTCCGGGTCGCCGTAATCCGCCAACAGCGCTCTGACGACGGCGGGCCGGTCGGGGTAGAAGAGCGCGTTGCCGACGGGTTCGCGCAGCCGCGCGTCCCGGGTGACCGTCGTGTTCACCGGGCGGCGATGAGTGAGCCGCATGATCTGCCGCTGCACCGAGTCGCGTCGAAGCCACCGCGTGACCTTGTCGTACGCGGTGCGGTGTGCCGGGTTGAGCAGAAGCAGCGGGAAGTCCGCCAGGACTGTTCCGTCCTCCGGACGGACGACCTCCAGACGGTCGTCGAGGCGGCCGGTGGCGTTGAGGGCGAGCAGATCGGACTCGTAGGTGATGAGGGCGTTGGCCTCGTCCTGGTGGTCGGCGTACGAGTCGAGGAGGGAAGGGCCGGTGTCTGCCGTGAGGGTCTGGCCGGAGCGGAAGCCGCGCAACCGATCGCACGAGACGTCCTCGGGGCGCAGTGCGGCTCCGGTGCCGGCCGCGGCGGTGGCGACGCCGACGAGGGCGGCGAGCCCGCTGCCGGCGTGCCGCGGGTCGGCCATGCCGAAGCGGACGGCGCCGACGGCGGCGGCGTCCGCGACATCCGCCCAGGTGACCCGACCGCCGGGCACCTGGGCGCGGAGTTTCCGTGCCACGCCCGGACGCAGGCCGATGACGACGGGGGACGTCATCGTTGGGGTGCGTTGCATCCCCCGGGTCGCGTTCTTGTCGGTGAGACGCAGATAGTGGTCGGAGGACAGCCACGCGAGGTCGTACCTGTCGCGGTCCGGGGGCTTCGTCTCGGCGTCGGCCCGGTGGTCCAGGCTCAGGTCGACGCCGGTCTCGTCCTTCAGATCGCTCAGCAACGGGGCCATCACGGCGAGATCGGGAGTGGCGAGCACGCGCAGCCGGACCGTCTCGTCGCCGTCGTCGCCCGAGCAGGCGCTCAGCAAGGCGGTCACAAGGGCCAGGCAGAGCGCGAGCGAACCCGCACCGCGCCTCACCGGCTGTCCGTCCGGTCCGGGCAGTCTCCGACGATCTCGATCATCTTCTCCAACAGGGGCAGGCTGGGCAGGACCGCCCGGGTGTCGTCGGAGGACGTCGTAGGTGCTGGAATCTGCCGCTCGGTGAGGAATCGGGTGAGCTCGTCGCTGGTCGCGCCGCTGGTGGCGTTACGGGCACGGAAGCCCAGCTCCATGGCACGGTGCTGGAGTTCGCGATCCTCGCTGACCAGTTCGCCGAGCCGGGCGCCTTCGTCGGTCAGCGTGACGAGCTGGGGTTCTGTGACGAAGCGCGTGGAGGGGTAGAGCAGGACGCGCTTGTCGTCGGTCGCGCCCTTCTCGGTCTCATGCCCGATCTGGTGAGCGAGGAACTGGTGCTCGTAGATCACCGAGACGGGCGCGATGCTCTGCCCGTCCGGGGACAGATACGTTTCGGCTCGCTCGGAGGACGGCAGGCCCTGTTCGACGAGGAGCGGCTTGATCTTCCGAGCGAGTTGCTCCGCCTCGGCCTCGCTGTCCGGCGCGTCGTTGCCGTGCTCGACGAAGGCCACGAGCCCCAGGTAGGTGCCGGCGGAGTTGGACTCGCAGATGTCCGAGGTCTGGGCGAGGATCTTGTTGCCGTTGCGGACGTGGTCGCCGCGGTCGATCTCGTCCCAGCGGTAGCCGTCCTCGGGATCGCGCTGGACACTCTTCCTCTTGCCGCGTGCGAGATCGAGGAACTGCCGCATGTCGAGGGTGTAGTACATCGGCCGGTCACCCGAGCCCGGCAGGCGTTTCGCGACGCCTGCCGCCGTGAGCACCTCCGCATAGCCCCGGTAGGTGGCCAGCACGATGGGGCTGACGAACGGACGGTACAGCAACACCGGGCGGTTCGCCCGGGCACGCTCCCGGCTGATCAGGTCGGCGGCCGGCTGGCCGGAGGGGAAGACGATGTCGTATCCCCCGTAGTCCTGCTTGGCGATCTCACGCGATCCCATGTTGGTGATGCGCATCCGGAAGCCGTGCTTCATCAGCAGCCGTTCGACCACCGGGTCCTGGAAGAAGTCTCTCTTGGAGGCCATCTTGGCCTCGATGGTGACCACCTGCCGCAGCGGTAACAGCAGGTTCCCGGAAGCCACGAGCAGGACCAGCCCGACGACCGGGACGGGCAGCGCCGACACCAGCACTCTGCGCAGGCGTCGGCGCGGGGGTCTGGTGACGGATAACCGCGGCTCTTCGACAGCGGGTCTGTTCGCGGGCACCTGCGTCTCCATCCGTGACACCTGCGCTCTCCCCGTGGGCCCGGGCCAGCATTCTCGGTGATGCCGATGTACCCTCAACTACCTCCACTGGAACGTCAGTTGAACGCGAAGTGAAGCGCACGACGAAGAGTCGAACCCCGTCGGCGGGTGCGATGCTACGTCCGGGTGCTGCTGGTGGACCTGCCGTGGAGAACTGCTGGACGATCGCGGAGCGGGCCGGCCAGGCCGCACCGGATGCGGCTTCTGCTGGAGGAGGCGGAGAGGAGACGTCGACGGCCCGGTCGCCGTTCCCATCGATCGTTCGACATGGGGGAGAAGCTGACATGGGTCTGGGGATCCGCAGACTGAACCGTGCCCGAGACGTCGTCGAGGAATTCGGTGACGACGCCGGGGACCGATTCCTAGAGATGTGCGCGCGGGCGCCGGAGAACAGTCTCCGACATGGCATCTCGCCGTACGGCCTGACCATATTCAACACCCTCCAGCTGGAACGGTTCGTCGTCGAGCTCGAAGCACTGTCGGAGGAGGAGAGGAAGCCTGTGGTACAGCGCGTCATCGAAGCGGGACATCACACGATCCGCCGATCCGGCTACCTGCTCTTCATCGGCGACTGAAAGGGCTGTGTGAACCGAAAGGCGGCGGTACACGGTCATGGGGTCCCGCTCCGAGGAAATCGCCGACCGGACCGGGGCGCAGGGGTGTCCTCGCGACGAGACTGCGCATGATGGCGGAACCCTACGAGAAACCGAAGCTCCGGGCGTTCCTGGAGTCACTGCAACCGGGTGACGTCCTGCCCGGGGCCGTAGCCGCGATCGAACCGTTCGGTGTGCTCGTGGTGCTGGACGAGGGACCTGAGCATCCGACGCTGCCCGGCGTCGGGCTGATCGCCCTGCCCGACCTGTCCTGGCGCCGCTTCAAGGCGGCATCGGACGTGGTGCGGATCGGGGAACGGGTGTCCTGCGTGTTCCTTCAATCCGACACCTGGAACTCGGAAGCGCGGCTTTCCCTGCGCTTGACGCAGCCCGACCCATTCCAGACGTTCGCCGAGGGAGTCGAGGTGGGCAGCCTGCTCACCGGTCGCGTGACCGAGCTGCTCGCGTTCGGTGTGATTCTGAGGTTCGCCTGCGGAGTGGAAGGATTGGTGCATCAGGGAGAGCTGGGCGGCACATCGGAACGAAGTCGCGAGGCCGCCGTCCATGTCGGTGACACCGTCACGGTCGTCGTGACGGGCCTCGATCGTGAGCGGCGCACGCTGTCCCTCGTCACGAGCGCGAAGGACTCGTGATGTGCGCACAGTCACCGGCCCAGCTCATCAGCCCCGGTAGAAGCCCTCGTCCTCCTCGTCCGGCTGGAGTGGCGCAAACTGCCGCAGTTCGTTGTCTCGGATCATCCACATACGGAAGAACCCTTCCTGCTGGTCCATCACCAGGAGCTGCACCAGGTTCGGTTCGCGCCACGCCGTCTCGAACACTCGCTGCTTGAGGGCGTCGAGGTCGGCATGGTTCAAGGCACCCGCCCACACTTCGCATTCAGGGTGCTTCCAGCCACCCCATTCGTTCGTCCCAGGGGTGGTGAGCAGCTTCAAGAAGCCGACCCCGTGAGCCTGCGGTTGAGCGCGGCGAGGGGCATCCTTCCGCAGCCATTCGCTCAACATCTCTACACTCGCGCTGTCGGCCACGTCGACCGACATCATCACGTTCGCCACCCAGCTCATACAGGTCGTTGTACTGCAACGGGCTGCAGCATGCCTGTCCTTTTCCTTGCGGAGCGAACGCCTGCCCACGCTCGCACGGCCCCGCGCGTCCCGTTTCGAAAAGATCAGTCAGGCCGCGCCGCTCGAACGTACGCCCTAATGAGAGGAGCATAGTGGTGCCAGGACAGCAGTTGCCCCGACATCCCAAAGTCATCTGGCGGTGTACGTGCCGGTGTCCAGGCAGATGCACGCTCCTCGTGTCGAACATGATGACAATCCGGCACCCCACCTCGGTGGCGACGCGAGTCCGGTGTCCTACGCTCCCTGCGGTGTGGCTGGCGAGGGAAGGCAGAGAACACGGGCAAGGGCAGCCGTGACGGGAGCACTATGGTCAGGCAGGTGTCTGGAGGCCCAGTCGCCCGCCAGTGCAAGAAATTCGGTCAGGTCACGCTCGGCGCCGACGAGCAGGTGGCGGAGTTCGGTGACGGACAGCTCGATCACCGGACTGTCGCTCTGCTCGGAGTTGACGGTGAGTAGTACGGTGTCGCCGAGGCGTTCCGCAACCGGTGACACGGGGTCGTGGCCGAAACCGAGTGGGCTGCCGTCGTCGACTAACCGGTGCCAATCGCGCCAGTCCTCCAGCCCGTCGCAGCAGCCGGGCAGGAAGGTGACGCCTGCGGAATGGTCTGTGACCCGCAGGCCACCGGCCGCGAAGAGGTTTTCGAACGTCAGCAGGCCGTGAAGGAACGAGTCGAGGGCGCCGTCCGGACGAGGCGGCCGATCGCCGTGGGGGTCGATGTCATTGCAGTCGGCGATGCGCATCATGGCCGTCCCGACTTCCGCGGGTGAGAGTTCACCGCTGAGTGGCAGAAAGGCGAACGGCTGGACCTGGGCGACAGGCCAGAGGTCGAAGCCGTCAGGTGCGTTTGTCTCCAGGACGGGCTGCATCACGATCACCCGGCGAAGTGTTCCGCATCCGGCGCCCGTACCGCCCCTCAATTACGTCGAGCACCTTCGCACCGGGCTGAGCCGGATGAGCGTTTGGTGAAGCTACTCGCGAACGTGATGAGTGTTCGCCGTGGGACGGGCGTCACCGTCGGCCGCGCCCAGGCCCGCGAGTAGGCGCAGCCCGTCCTCGGCGGGGCTCCCCGGGGCCGCGGACAGCACCAGCAGCTCTGTGCCTGATTCGTTCGGCAGCGCGAAGTTCTCCTGGTGCAGTTCCAGCAGTCCCACCAGCGGGTGCCGGAACGCCTTGCGTCCATATGTGCGGGCGCGCACATCCGCGCGGGCCCAGAGGCGGCGGAAGCGCTCGCTGCGCATCGCCAGCTCGCCGATGAGTGAGGCCAGGCGGGGATCCTCAGGGTATTTGCCGGCGGCCAGACGCAGGTGCCCGACCACGTCGAGGGTGCAGGTCTCCCAGTCCGCGTACAGGCCGCGCTCGGCCTCCTCGAGGAATATGTGACGTGCGGCGTTCAGACCTGGCATCGGCCGCCCGTAGAGGAGTTCGGCGAGGCGGTTACCGGCGAGCACGTCCGAGCGGTGGTTCATGATCAGCGCAGGTCCGTCGGCGACCAGGTCGAGGACGCGCAGCACCTCGGGCCGGACCCGCCCGCCTGGTGCCTTCGCGCGGTGGCGACGCTGCCGCGCGAGCCGGTGGAGATGCCCGCGTTCGGTCTCGTCGAGGCCGAGGACCCGGGCGAGGGCGTCGAGGACCTGCTCGGAGGGCTGGGTCGCCCGACCCTGTTCAAGGCGTACGTAGTAGTCGACGCTGACGCCGGACAGGTGCGCGACCTCTTCGCGGCGCAGTCCCTCGACCCGGCGGCGGCTGTCGGTGGGGATGCCGACGGTCGCCGGGTCGACCCGGGAACGCCGGGTCCGAAGGAAGCCCCCAAGGTCGTCCATGCCCCCAGTATCGCCCTCATGGTGCCCGTGAAGGTGGTCCTGTCGTTACCAGGAAGTCCCGTCCGACGGAACGGGAGCCCCTGAACGCCGGGCGCCGTGGCGTCCAGGATCGAAGGCATCCGATCCGAAGGAGTTCCCATGAAGACGCTGATCGTCTATGCCCACCCGGAGCCGAAGTCGCTCAACGGCTCTCTGAAGGACCTCGCGGTGTCCACATTGGAGGGTGCCGGGCACGAGGTACGGGTGAGCGATCTGTACGCGATGAACTGGAAGGCGGTCGTGGACGCCGCGGACTTCGGCCCCGACGCATCGAGCCCGCTGAAGGTCGCCCGGGAATCGGGCCGGGCCTTCGACACCGGGACGCTCACCCCGGATGTCCTCGCCGAGCAGGAAAAGTTGCTGTGGGCCGACACGATCGTCTTCCAGTTCCCGCTGTGGTGGTATTCGATGCCCGCGATCCTCAAGGGCTGGGTGGACCGGGTGTTCACCTTCCACTTCGCGTACGGCGTCGGCGAGCACAGCGACACCGCGTACGGCGAGCGCTTCGGCGAAGGCACCCTCACGGGCAGGAAGGCTCTGTTGTCGGTGACCGCCGGCGGCCCGGAGCCCCATTACGCAGCTCGCGGCATCAACGGCCCCATCGACGATCTGCTGTTCCCGATCCACCACGGAATCCTCTACTACCCGGGCATCGAGGTGCTGCCGCCGTTCGTGCTCTACGGAAGCGATCGGATCACCGACGAGGACTACCCGGACGTCGCCAAGGCCTGGGAGCAGCGACTGCTCACCTTGGAGTCGACCGAGCCGATCGCATTTCGACAGCAGAATCTCGGCGACTACGAGATCCCCTCTCTGCACCTGAAGGAGGGACTGGAACCCGCGGGCCGCACGGGTTTCGGGCTGCATGTGCGTAGCTGAGCGCCAGGACGGACAGGACGAGCCGGAGCGCGAACGCGAGGGGCAGGCCGAGCGACCCGGCTCCCGAGGCCCTGCGGTTCCGACTCCGGTGTTGCCGTCGGTCTGGCTGCAGGTCCACCCGGCAAGCTCGGCGACCTGGCGGCCGTCCGTAACCGGACCTGCAACAAGAAGGCGGCGAAGAAGTACGGGGACGAGCTCGGCGCCAACCCGCGCAAGGTAGTCCCGCAAAGTTCTGGGACCGCCCGCCGCACGAAACAATGAACGTGTTCAATAATGAACACGCGAGGGCCGTGCTCCCCGCCGGGGGCCAAGGCCCCCTCCGCATGCCGAGAGCCCGCGCGAAGGAGGCCCCATGAGCAACCCGGTCAGCCCGACCACGACCAGATCCTGGAGCAAGTCAGGGGCCTGGAGCGGGGCCCGCCTCATTGCCGTCGGCTACCTCGGCCTGAACCTGGCCGTCGCCCTGGCCAACGAGATCGCCGGACACCCCTCGGTCCTCGACCCGGCGATGGCGCTGATCTCCTTCCCAGGCGCCATTTTGATCCTGGTCGCCTTGTTCTACCCGCTGGCTCTGCTGCTCGGTGACACCTCCGGTACGGAGGAGACCGGGTTCAGCATTCTCACCCCGCTGTTTCATGGCGCCGGGGCGCTGGTCAACGTCTTGATCGTGTGGGGCGTCATCGTCTTTGTACGCCACTTCAGGAACGAGGCCGACGGCAGCCGAGGCCGCTGAGCCGGCTCGACTTCGAGCAGCACTCCAGCGAACGCTCCGAGGCGCACGACCGTGGGCCGGCGACGGTGGCCGAACTGCAGTGGCGGAAGATACGGGAGCGGGCGGATGAGGCCCCGGATTTTCCAGGGTTCCGGCCTACTCGTAGAAGCGGCTCACGCCGATCCGGGACTGCGACAGCTCTACGTGTAGTCCAGCCACTGCATGCTCGGGATGTACGGCCGGAACGGCTGCGACAGCACCTGACCCCGTCGGACCGGACGCGGGCGAGCCTGTTCGGTGTTCCGCCGGACGCTCTCGACCCCACAGCTAGCGCCTCGGTCCGACGACGGCGTAGGCCACGGTGCCGGCCACGGCGAGGGTCAGGGCGGTCCAGGAGGCAATCGCTGTGTCCGGCTGCAGCATCCAGGTCAGCACCTCGTTCGCGCCCTTCGGCAGGGTCGACGGGAACAAGGCGAGCGTCAGCCAGCCGACCGGCAGCGTCCACGCGTGCTGCGCGCCGCACAGCACCGCCCCGGCGGCGGCGAGCCCGGTGAGGCCAGCACTGTCCCGCACGACGAAAGCGGCGGTTCCCACGTCCGCTCCCAGTCCCCGCGCAACCAGCACTGTGAAGGCCGCGCCCGCGCCGATGAACAGCACGTGCGCCGCGCGGCGGGGCAGCCAGCGGATCGCCGCCGCACAATCCAGTGCGGCGTCCTGCCCGCCCAGGCCGATCGAGCCCGCCGTCACAGCCCCGGTGAGGGCGAGCACCGGCAGCCGCGGGTCGGTGCTCGCCCCCCGGGCCAGGAACCACACCATCAGGGCGGCGGCCAACACCGCCGCTGCCGACACGGGAACCTGCCGGGACCGCGCGTACAGCACCAACCACCGCATCAGAATGCCTCACCTGTCAGCACTCCACGCGTGTCCCGCAGGTCGCAGTCGAGGGCGGTAGCGCGCGTGTCGCTGATCCAGGTGCGCTGCTCCGCCGGCGACAGTGCGGTCAGCCGGTCCCATGCCGCCTTCCCTGACTCCCGGTGCTCCGGCCAGTCGAAGTGACCGGCCCAGTCGATCAGCCGGAAGTCACCCATGGCCCAGCCCGCCCCGAGGCTCTGGGTGATCTCATCCAGTCCGATGCTGTTCATCCAGCTGCTGCGCTCGGTGCAGTGCGGTGCCAGGCCCTGGCCGACCAGAGCCCGGGTCAGTTGCTCGTCCTTCGCCCGTACGATCACCGGGTCGTCGAAGTCGAGGAGCACCGCCTCGGCGGAGAGTTCGCGCTTCCCTTCGGGCCCACGCAGAGCCGTCTCCTCCCGTACCGTTTCCGGCGCGTCCTCGCCCAGCACCTCCCGCAACACGCGCAGCGCTTCCTTGCCGTGGGGAGCGAGAACGGCCAGCCGGTCGCGGTGCATCGCCGTCACGCATACCGGGCCGTCGCACACCAGTTCCGCAGCGGCCTTGTCGATCACGTACGTGTCGCGCGGCTCGGCGGGCAGGATCACCAGGGCGAGCGCCGCGCCCGCCAGGATCGGGGCGAGGGCGAGCAGCCGGGCGCGCCCCGAGGCGACGGCCAGCAGGGCGAAGCCGGTGGCGAGCATGCCGAGCAGCCACAGCGTCTGGCCGAGGTGCACGGAGGGGGCGAGTGTGAGCAGTTCCTCGCGGGGCAGCGCCACCCCGGGCGACAGCTGTGCCAGCAGGTTCGGCGTGTTCCCCGCCGGCAGTGCCTCATCAGCGTGCTGCTGGAGCAGGATGGTCATCACGAGGGCGGCCACCGCCATCAGCGGCGGGGTGAGCACGGACGGCAGCGCGCGTGCCACGCCCATGCCGAGCAGCGCGGCCGCGACCAGGGCCAACGCCGCTACCAGCACGATCGGCAGCCAGCCGAGAGGCGTGTACGCGGTGTCGCCCAGCAGCACCCAGGTTCCGCCCGTGGCGACGATGACGAGCAAGGCCGACGCCAGCGTGATGACCGAGGCCGCCGCCGGGACCGCTGCGCGCTGCCAGGTGGACCGAGGCACCGTCGCCATCAGCTCGGTCACCCGGGAGCGGTGATCCCGAAGCCCCTGCAGGGCTCCGAGCCCCATCGCGACGGGCCACAGGTAGTACAGGAGGCCACGGACTGTCAGGGCCATGGGCGTCCACTGGGCCGTCCAGTCCGCGGTGCTCCCTCCCGGGCCGAGGATCAGGAGGAGGAAGAGCAGGCCGGTCACCAGGACGGCGATGCCGGCCCAAGGGGCGACGGAACGCCTCAGTTCGGTACGCAGTACGCGGGAGTTCACCAGGCGCCCCTCTCCTGCGCGGAGCCGGCCCCGGGCTCGGCGAGCAGCGCCGAGTAGCCGCGCTCCAGCGGGCTGTCCCCCGGGTGATCGGCTCCGCCCGTAGCGGCCATCGCGTCCGGCGTTCCCTGGAAGACCAGCCGGCCATCGGCGAAGAGCACCACATCGGTGCAGGCCGCCGCGACGTCCTCCACCAGATGCGTGGAGACGACCACGCAGGTGTCCATGCCCAGCTCCTGCAGCAACTCGCGAAAGCGCAGGCGCTGCGTCGGGTCCAGGCCGACCGTCGGTTCGTCCAGCAGCAGGACCTCCGGGTCGTTGACGATGGCCTGGGCGATGCCCGCCCGGCGCACCATGCCGCCTGACAGGGCCTTCATCCGCTCGTCGGCCCGGTCCGCGAGGCCGACCCGCTCCACGGCTCGCTGGACGGCAGCCGCGATGTCCTTCTTGGGGACCTCCTTCAGCCAGGCCATGTACTCGACGAATTCACGCACCGTGAACCGCTTGTAGTAGCCGAACTCCTGCGGCAGGTAGCCGATGCGGCGGCGTATCGAGCGATGCCCCGCAGTGGAGGCCACGGACTCGCCGAACATCTCCAAGGTTCCTTCGGCGGGCCGCAGCACGGTTGCCAGCGCCCGGATGAGGGTGGTCTTGCCGGCCCCGTTCGGACCGAGGAGGCCGTGTACGCCCGTGCCGAGGGACAGGTCGAGCCCGTCGACGGCCATCCGGGCCCGCCCGACACGGATCCTCAGCCCGGCGGCCCGGATCTCATGGGCGTAGGTCCTCGGCGCGATTTCCGCCGTACTCACAGCGCGTGTCATGCGTTGTCCCTTTCAGATGGTCAGATGGTCGAAGCGGTCATCGGGAAGCCCCGGGAGCAGTGGTGTAGGCGCCCCGGCCGATCACCACGACACCGGCGCCGAGCGAGAGCAGCAGGCCCCACACGGGCAGGCTGTCCGTGTCCAGGAAGGCGGACTCGCTGCGAGTGAGCAGGGACGGCACCAGAACTCCGGCCGCCCATACGGCCATCAGGCCGAGCGCGGCGCGGGCCACCCCGAAGACGCCGCCGAGCGCCAGTGCCGCCGAGGTCAGGGCCAGACAGGGCAGCAGCCACTGCGCGGCCGACACCCCCGCCGGCCAGCCCGCGGCCAACAGCGCGGGGACGACCACGGCCAGCACGGACGCGGTGCGTCGCAGCACCAGGTGCAGCCCCGCCCGTGGGGTTGCCGCCGTCAGTTCGTACGCCGGATCGAGCCCCCGCGACCAGGACGCCGCGACCCCGCCCAGCGGCAGCACCGGGGCCAGCAGCAGCACCAGCGACACCTCGCCGAACACGGGACCGGCCAGGTCCAGCGCCAGCGCGATCAGGACCACACCGACGGTCATCGCCAGCCACGGGGCCATCACCGGCGTCAGCCAGGCCGACAGCCACACGGGGCGCCGCCGCCGTGTCGGCATCGTGGTGGCTGTGCCCAGGCTCCGTTCCAAGCCGCACCAGGCGGTGGTGACGAGCGATGCGATTTCCGGCGCCCCGGTTTCCACGGCGTCCGAGAGCCGGGTGCGGCAATTCGCGCAGTTCTCCAGGTGTGCTTCCAGCGCCCACAACTCGTCGGTGCCGATGTTCGCGTCGCCGCGCGCGTAGTCGCCGATGAGCCGTACCGACACGTGCTCTCCGCTCATGCCAGTGCCTTTCGCATCGCGATCCGGGCCCGGCGGGCACGGGTCTTGACCGTGCCCTCGGGCAGCCCGAGCAGGGCGGCGGTCTCCCGGACCGACAACCCGTCGAGCACCGTGGCCTGCAGTACCTCTTTGAGTTCCGGTGCCAGGCGCCGCAGAGCGTCGCCGACGTCACCGCCGACGCCTGCTGCGAGCGCCTCCTCCTCAGCCGCAGGGGCCGCGACCCACGCGACGGCGGCCGGCGGCGGTTCGGCATGATGGGCACGGCGCCGGAACGCGTCCACGAGGCGGCGTGCCGCGATCGTCCACAGCCATCCGACGGTCGTGCCACCGACCGCGCTGCCGGCGAACGCACCCGCGGCGCGCCACACCGCCAGATACGTCTCCTGCATCACCTCGGCGACGATCTGCTCGTCGGAGCAGCGGCGGCGCAGCCGTACGGCCATCCACGGCGACGTACGCCGGTACAGCTCCTCGAACGCGACGCGGTCGCCCTTGGCCACCAGGTGGACGAGGCGCTCCTCGTCCACCTGGTGCAGCGCATTTCTGTCTGCTCTCACACCTGCTGGACGCCAGGCCGGGCCGACAGGTTTTCCCTAAGGGGTGATTTGCATCACATGCGGGGTGGGGGTGACGTCGACCGAAGCGGCAGCGAGTGCCCTTCAGGACCATGCCGCCCTCCGGAGCATGGGAGACGTACGGGCACGCGACGTCGTCGGCGCAGCCTGTGATGCGCTCGTCGCCGGACTCGACAGCCCCGGGCTGTGAACCCTGGCTTGCCTGCACACGTGTTGAAGCGGACTGCGGCGTGCACGAATTGCTCCCACAGGTTCTCGAAGAGCGCGGCCTCACCTTCCATCCGGTCGCCAGTGATACCGGCAAGGAAGCCGCTGTACGCGCGCTCGCCGCGAGGCCCCGCTGAAGAAGCGTCAGTTCGACTGAACCCACCGGACTCCCGGGGCGCCGGTATGAACCATGTCACCAGCCGCAAGCGGCGGTCATCAGTCCTTGGACGGTGAGCTTTCTGGGCTGGGCGGCTCGTACATTGGCGAAAGTGGAGGACCATACGGCTACCGGGATCGCTGTACGTCCGGCGCCCGCCTTGCGGCAGTACGTCGACTCGTATGTCGGTTTCGACCTCCGCGGGCTCCCGGGGGTGCACTGCGGCCCGCCGAGCCGTGCGCTCACCGCGGTGATCAGTCTGTCAGACCGTTTGGAGATGGCGGCGGGCGTTGACGACGGGTCGCCGGTCACCCGGTTCTGCAGCGTGGCCGGCGGTCTGATGCGCCGCTCCGTCGCCGATCCACCACGACGGACGCCAGCAAGGCGTGCAGGTATCGCTGACACCGCTCGGGGCCCGGGCCATCTACGGCATGCCTGCCGCCGAGCTCGCCCACCGACTGGTCCCACTCGACGAGATTCTCGGAGCGCTTGCCGTCGAGCTGATCGACCGTCTCCGAGCGGCGACGACATGGACAGCGCGGTTCACCGCGCTGGACGAATTGCTCCTCCGAGCCATCGGCCGCGGCGTCGGCGGCGACCGTGTGCCCCAGGAGCGCCCCGAGGTGGCCGAGGCGTGGCGCCTCCTCGTCGCCGCGCGGGGTTGCGTCCAGGTCGGTGCGGTCGCCGCGCGACTCGGCTGGAGCCGTCGATACCTCACCGAGCGGTTTCGCGGTGAGGTGGGCCTGTCACCGAAGGCCTTCGCCCGAGTCCTGCGCTTCGAGCACGCGCACGAACTGGCGACGGCGCAGGACCCGCTCCCGTGGGCCGATGTGGCAACAGCCGGATGATCGCCGAGGCCGCCGCCACCAACGAGGTGGCTTACCTTCCGCTCCACGAACGACAGATCGAGGACCTGCGCCAAGCGGACCCTCCACCAATTCCATACCGGGAGTTGACACCCGCAGCGGCCGTCGGCGTCCTCGTCCAGCACGCAGTGCTGCGCCGCAGCCTCGACACGATCTCACGGCGCCGAGGTCTTGTGCTCACGACCGACCGCATCCACCAGAACAGCCGCGGCGCCACCCATATCGCTGAGGTCATCGACGCCGGTCTGCTGACTCGGGGCGCGTAGCTGGTTCCGGCGCCCGGCCGGTCGGACGCCGTCTGCGCGCGGAGGTGGCATCCGATCCGGGCGGTCGACGCCTGGGGTCCGCAACGGCTGCCGCCGGCCTCGGAAGGTCACCACGCGGCCGGGCTGTTCGCTCTCTGTGGAACGCGTGGAGCCCCGAAGGAACTGTTGCCCCGAACCTGACCACGGCTCCACCGCGGCCGGTTCCGAGAACCCCGCTTTCGAATCGGACGTCAAAGGGGCGTCGAAGAGTCGGCAAACAAATACCAAACAAACATTGTGTCCGCTTCGGTGAACCGATCGGGGTTCTTGACGCCCTGGACCAGGCGTCCGATCTCGGCCATGTCGGCTCGTCAAAATTGGATCGAATTCCCGACGGAACGATGTTTGAGGACCTGGATCGTGCCGGATCGAAGCGGGGCACTGCGGCGGCTAACGTGTCAAATGACCGGCCGCTACTAACACGGCGTCCCGCCTGACGGCAAGAGCGCAATCGCCTTCCACTGTTACATGATTGGAAAATGGTGGGCGCAATCGCTTTAGGCCGAAACTGGATCGTTGACCCCCCGGGAGGCGCGCAGCTACCTTCAATGGCAACCCCGTTCAGCAGGAGAGATTCGGTTCGTAAAGCACACATTCGCTGGAATCGTAATCAACGAGGGGTGGCCAGGGGTGCATCTGTTCTCACCCGCCGCCCAAGTGCAGTCATGCAAGGGACATTTTTCGTCGCACCGTCGTGTGCGTTTCGCGGCCCCGGTCGGCCATGCGAATTAGCCTGCGGTCGGGACAGAGATGAGGGTGATGCACGTGGTGAATACTGTCTTTGTCATGCCCGGTACGGTGGCCGCCCCACGTGGGGGAATACTGGGTGATTTACATAACCGCTACGACGCTGTACGTGAAACGCTGTCCCGCATCGACAAAGCGGCCGGGGAAATGGGGCTGCCCAATATCAGTGCGCGGCTGATCGAACACAACGGGACGAGCGACCGGCGCGGCCCGGAGGTGCAGTATCTGGAGATCTTCGCGGTCAGCATCGCGACGCACCACATGCTGATCGCCGAAGGGGCCCGGCCCGTCGCCATCGTCGGGCAGAGCATCGGTGAGCTGTGGGCCCTGGCCGCCGCGGGACACCTGTCCGTGGAGGACGCCGCGCGCCTGGCCGTGGTCCGGTCCCAGGTACTGACCCGGCAGAGCTGGGACGGAAAGATGCTGGCGGTCGGGGTGGACGGCCACAGGGCGGAGTCGCTCGCCGGGCTGATCAACCATCCCCACCTGGTACTCGCCTGCGAGAACGCCCCCCGGCAGAGCGTCATCAGTGGCCCCGAAGCGCTGATCGAACAGGTGGAACAGGTGGCCGACGCACTGGGCTGGCCGAGCTTCCCCCTGGGCGTCCCACATCCGACCCACTCCCCGGCCATGGCGCAGGCCGCGCGAGACCTGCGGGCGACCGCGCCCCGCGTTCCGTACGGGGCCGGACGCTGGCGGGTGCGCTCCCCCTGGCTGGGGCGGGACATCGGCGACGACGACCCGGTCGACCTGGTCGCCGGCGCGCTCACCGCCCGCGTCCGGATGCTGCACACGATCCGCGACCTGCACGCGGCGGGCGCCGACGCCTTCGTGGAGTGCGGGGAGTGGCCCGTCGTCACCAAGTTCGTCGAGGCATCGGTCCCGGGCGTGCGGTGTGTCGTCCCGCTGAGCGAGAGCGATCCGGTCGGAGCCGTCCGGGCGCTGGTCACCGAGGCCCCCGCGGGCGGCCCGTTCCGCTCCGGCGTGCCGGCGCCGTCGAGCAACGGACACGGCCCTGCCGCGCAGGTGAGTGTGCCCGTGGCGGCCGAGCAGGTTCCGGTGCTCCCCGCAGCCGTTCCGCTGCCCGGTGCGTCCGTACCGGCAGCCCCCGTGTCCTATGTAGCCCCCGTGGCCTCTCCCTCTCCCGCGCCCGCGCTGCCGGTCGCACCCGTCGCCGTCGCCCCGCCCCTGGCCGCCGCAGCCCCCGCCGTCGCGCCCACGTCCGCCGGGTTGGACTACGAGTCGGTGCTGGCCGAGTTGCAGACTCTGTACGGGGATTTCCTCGGCTATCCGCCGGACCTCCTCGGTGAGGACGACGGTCTCGAGTCCGAACTCGGTGTGGAGTCGCTCAAGCAGGTCGTCCTGCTGGGGCGGGTGTCCGACCGGTTCGACCTGCCCGATCTGCGGGGGAACTCCTCCTTGCTGACCGTCGGCACCCTGCGCCGGATCGCGGAGACCGTCGTACAGGCGCGGGCGGGAGCTGCTGGGCGATGACCTCCACAGACAGCCTGCGAGGCCGGGTCGCACTGGTGACCGGAGCCGCGAAGAGCCTCGGCGCGGACATCGTCCGCCGCCTGGCACAGGGCGGTGCCCATGTGATCGTCAACTACTTCCACTCGGTCGAGCAGGCGGAGCTGCTGCGGGCCGAGCTGGAGCGGGCTGGTCACAGCTGCGAGTTCATCCGTGCCTCGGTGGCCAAGACCAGCGAGATCGACCGGATGTTCGATCTGGTCCAGGAGCGCCACGGCGGCCTGGACATCCTGATCAACAACGCCGCGGGCGGGGCCTTCCTGCCTCTGTTCGACATCGACGACACCTACTGGCAGCGGGCGTGGTCCACCAACGTGATGGGCGCCTACCACTGTTCGCGCCGAGCGGCCGAGCTGATGAAGGGCCGAGAGGGGGCGAGCATCCTCTGCCTGTCCAGCGTCGGGGCACACCAACCGGTTCCGGGTTACGGTCCCGGCGGGGTCACCAAGGCGGCGCTGGAATCCCTGGTCCGCTATCTGGCGCTCGAACTGGCCGGCCAGGGCGTCCGGGTCAACACGGTGCTGCTGGGCTCCGTCGACAGCGAGATCGTCGTCAATCTCGACGACCCGTCGGCGGTGCACACCGACCCGGCGGGGACCAGCGAGTTGATGCGCCGTACCCTCTCGACGCCGGACGCCGCCAAGTTGATCTGCCATCTCCTGCATGAGGACACCGCCTTCATCACCGGGCAGACCATCGTCGCCGACGGCGGGATCAGCATCGGCGGGATGCAGGGCATGCGGCTGCACAGCAGGCTCGCGGACCAGGTGAGTGGGCCCGCCCGGCGCCAACCGGCCCCCTCGGCGGTGACGACGCCGCCGGAGGCTCACCGGCCCGCCCCCGAGCGGCCGGCGGCCCCCGTTCCGGTACGTACACCGGAGCCGTCCGCCGCGCCGGCCGCTGCCCTGCCGACACCCCCACCGTCGCCCGCAGCGTCCGCGCCGGCGCCTGCACCACCGGCGGCTGCCCCCGCGCCGGACGGAACGCCGGATGAAGCACAGGAGACGGATCCCGGCGCCGTCGCGGTGGTCGGTCTCGGCCTGGCCCTGCCCGGCGCGAACAACACGGCAGAGTTCTGGGACCGCCTGCGGGAGGGCGTGCTGCTCTCCAGCGAACCGTCCGCCTTCGACCTGAAGCACTTCTGGGCCCCCACCCGTGAGGAGACCGACGCCTTCTACGTCCGCGAGGCCGGGTACCTCCACGACTTCGTCCCGGACCCCGCCTCGACCGCCGAACCGGACGGGAACGCCGACCACCCCGGCTGGCCGCGGACCACCCGCTGGCTGCGCCACTGCGCCGTCCAGGCGCTGGCCGGCGTGAACCGACGCGCGACGGACCGGTGGCTCGCCGCGACCACCGGTATCCACGACCAGACCGGGCTCGGCCCCCAGGGCGTCGTCCTGGGGGACGAGTACCGGCGGATGGTGCGCGACGCCCTCCCGGCCGATGCGGACGGTGAGTGGCTGGCAGAGCTGGCCGACCACGCGCTCAGCGCGCACTACGGCGGCGACGGCGGGGATCCGAAGGCGTACCTGCCCGCGTCCGTCTCCCGCAACGCGCTGCGCGGGCTGATCCCCGCCGACTCCCAACATCTGACCCTCGACGCGGCCTGTGCGAGTGGGCTGTTCGCCGTGGACGCCGCGGTCAAGGCGCTGCGCGAAGGATCCTGCGACGTGGCGCTGGCCGGCGGGACCTCGGTGATCGAGCCGATCGGGTTCACGCTCTTCTGCCGCGCCCAGGGCATCTCGATGAGCGGCAGGGTGCGCCCCTTCGACCAGGCGGCCGACGGCACCCTGATCGGTGAGGGTGCCGTCGTGCTCACCCTCAAGACGTACGCGCGGGCCGTGGCCGACGGCGACCCCGTCCTCGGTGTCATCCGGGGCACCGGTCTCGCCGCCGACGGCCGGGGCAAGGGCATTCACGCTCCGGCCACGCGCGGGCAGGAGCTGGCGATCGCCCGGGCCTGGGCGGACGCGGGCGTCGAGGCCGACGACGTGGACTGGGTCGTGGCGCACGGCACCGGCACGCCGGTGGGCGACGAGATCGAACTGCGCTCGCTGCTCTCCCGTCTGGGGACGCGTGAGCGGGCCTGCCTCCTGACGTCGAACAAGCAGGTCTTCGGGCACACCGGCGTGCTGGCGGGCCTGGTGTCCGTAGCGCACGCGCTGGTCGCCCTGGAACACGGAGCGGTTCCCGGTCAGCCCGTGGTCACCGACCCGCATCCGCTGCTGGGTGACGGCACCCACCTGACCGTCCCGGTCAAGGACGCGCCCTGGCCGGCGGAGGAGGCACGGCCGCGCGTGGTCGGGGTGTCGTCGTTCGGCCTCGGCGGGGCGGACGCGCACGTCGTCCTGTCCGACCGCGTGCCGCGGGCCGCCCCCGCGCACAGGCGTGGAGACGACGCGGCCGCCGGCGCCGAGGACCTGGTCGTCGTGGGCTGGAACACCCACCTGCCCGGTCTCGACGCCGCCCGGGTGCCCGCCTGGCTGGCCGGTGACGGCCCGCTCCCGGAATCCGGCTTCGGTACGCCGTACCCCCTGCCGTCCCCACGGGACGTGCGCATCCCGCCGCTGACGATGCGCCACATGGACGCCGCCCACCTGATGATGCTCGAGGCCCTCGGCCCGCTGCTGGACCAGCTCGGGGAGCCGGGCACCAGCCTGCGGCCCACCACCGCGGTGATGGTGGGATCGACGCTGCCGACCACGCACAACACCCAGGCCGCCCTGCGGGTGCACGCCCGAGAGGCCGCCACCACGTTCGACATCCTGCCCGACCCGGTTCAGGCGCGGACGCTGAGGGAGTACCTGGCGAAGGGGATGGCCGAGGCGAAGGGGGTGATCCCCGGCGACCTGAACGAGGACGACTTCACCGGCGCGGTCTCCTGCATCCTTTCGGGCCGGGCTGCCAACTACTACGACTTCCAGGCCATGGGAGCAAGCCTCTACTCCCAGCGGGACTCCACACACACGGCTGTCGACCTGGCCCTGCGCCAGCTCCGGCACCGGGCCTGCGATCTGGCCCTTGTCGGAGCCGTATGCCTGCGACCGATCAGCGGCTGGGACCGCTACCTCGACGGCCTGGTGCCTCAAGGCCGGTCCATCGCCGAAGGTGCCGCCGTGCTGGCGGTCACCCGGCGCTCGACCGCACTGGAGCACCGCCTGCCCGTCCTGGGCACGCTCTCCACCGCGGTCGACGGTGCCGGTCCCGGACACCCGGCCACGCCCGCGCACGACCTGTCCGTGCTGGCCGACGCCGGACACACCTATCTTTCGCTGGACGCCCTGCTGACGGTCCTCAAGGGGGTCGTCACCGCGACGGACACCGTGGTGACGCCCGCCGCCGCCGGATCGCCGCCGATCCGGTTCACCCGGCCGTCCGACGACCGGCCCCGCAACTCCCCGAAGGCCGCCGTACGTACCGGGCCGGAGGAGTCCGTACGTACGGAAACGAGTCACCCCGCGAGGACCGGACCGGTACCCGCCGCGCCCGGACGAACGGAGGAGTTCACCGGCCGCCGCCAGACCCTCCGGCTCGTCCCGACGCCCCCGCCGCCCGGGGAGCCGGGCACGGCGCCGATCCCGCCGGGCACCGTCGTCCTCACCGACGCCCCGGATCTCGCGGCTGCGGTCACCGGCCCCGACACCGCCGTCTGGTCGCCGCGAGCGGGCGTCGGGGCCGCCGACCACGTACCGGCTGAGGAGGCCTCCGGCGCCCTGGCCCGCCTGCCGTTCGTCCCCCGTCACATCCGGGTGATGTCCCGGCTGCCCGTCCACGACGATCCGGGCGACGAGGCCGAGGCCACCCGGCTGGAAGATCTCCAGGACCTCACGTTCACCACCCTCCAGGCGGCACTGCCCGCGCTGCGTACCGGGGGCTCGCTCAGCGCGGTCCTGCTCGGGGACGTGCCGCACGAACTGCCACCCCCGCTGAGCGGCTTGTTCACCGGCCTCATCCGATCCGTCCGGGCCGAGGTCCCGCAGTGCGGCGGGGTAACCCTGCTCAGCGACGCACCGGACGCCGCCACCGCCCTGGACCAGCTCGCGCGGGCGGGCACGGCCCAGGTACCGACGCACACCCTCGTCCACCGCGCGGGCAACTGGCTGACCCTGGCCGTCGCGGACGACCACGCGCCACCGCTCCCCGCAGGAGAGGCCACGCTGCCGCCCGGCGCGGTCGTGGTCGCCTTCGGTGGCGCCCGGGGCATCACGCCTGAGCTTCTCCACGCCCTCGCCCGCACCAGCGAACGGCCGCACGTGTACGTCATAGGCCGTACCCCGCTGCCGGAGACCGGCGACGCGCTGCCCCCGCAGGCCGAGTTCATGGCCGCCGAACGCCGCAGGCGCCCCGACGCGTCGGTACGCGAGCTGCGAGCCTCGTACGACAAGGCCGAGGCGCGCCTGGAAGTGCACCGTACGGTGGAACGGCTGGCGGAGCTGTGCGGCCAGGACCGTGTGCACCACCGGGCGTGCGACATCCTGGACGCCGAGCGCACCACCGCCGTCCTCACCGAGGTCCTCGCCCGGCACGGAAAGATCGACCTGCTCGTCAACACCGTCCTCGACCTGCGGTCGCGTGCGCTGCACGCCAAGACCCTGACCGACTTCCGGGCGGTCCGGACCACCAAGGCGACCGGCTACCGCAATCTCAAACGGGCCCTGGCCGGCCGTCCGCCCCGGATCTGGTGCAACTTCAGCACCCTCGCCACCCTCGCCCCCGCGCCCGGTGACATCGACTACTGCGCCGTCAACGAGTACCTCGCGTACGCCAGCGCCCAGGCCCAGAGGCAGGGCCCGGACGGCCACCGGGAGGTCGCGGTCCTGTGGAGCGGGTGGCGGGAGGTCGGCGTCGCCAGCAGCGTCAGCATGCGCGAGACCCTCAAGCGCAACCAGATGGACGCCTACATCAGCACCGCACAGGGACAGGCACAGTTCCTGTCCGCCGTGACCCGGCCACCGGCCGGCGGGGTGTCGTTCTTCATCCGGGAGGAAGAACGCCGCCTGCTGGCCCTGCGCGGGATCAGCACCCACGGGGCGGCCGCCGATCCGCGTGTCCCCGCCCCGGACGCGCCACCGGCCGCCCCGCCGGATCCCGAACTGACGACGCCACTGCTCGACGGCGTCCAGTACCGCGGCGAGCACTGGGCCGTCTTCACCAAGACCTGGGATCCGCTCACGCTGGCCGAGCAGGACGGCCGGTGGATGCGCCACCACCGGGTCAACGGCGAGTACACACTGCCCGGTACGTTCACCCTGGAGGCGGCGGCCGGCGCGGCCGCGGCCCTGTGTCCCGGTCTCGTCGTCACCGGGTTCCGAGGCCTCTCCTGCCGGACGTCGATCACGGTCAGGCTCGGCGGACCGCTGCGCACCGTCGCGGTGGAGGCCCGGGTCACCAGCCGCGAACGCGACCGCGCCGAGGTGTCCGTCAGGATGACGGCCCACCGGCTCGGCAAGAACAGCAAGGTGCTGCGCTTCAACGACCTGCTGTGCGAGACGAAGGTCCTGCTGGCGGATCGCTACCCCGCGCTCGCCGGCCCTCCCGACTGCTCGTCCCACGAGCCCGAACCCGATTTCGCGATGCCGGTCTACACCTCCGATCCGCCGATCTCGCTCACCGGCCCGTTCGCCGGCACCAGCGACTACGCCCGGGGCCCGGACGGGAACAGCGCCAGGTTCGGTCTGGACCACGACGCCTGGGCTCCGGCCCTGGCCGGGATGACCGTGCCGACGATCCTGCTGGACGCGATGGTGCACCTGTTGTTGCTGCCGCCGCACGGTGACAGCCCGCCGTCGGTGGGCCCGATGGCCGGCCTCGACGAAGTCGATCTCGGCGGGCCCGGCAACGACTGCCGGCTCAGCGCGGAACATCCGGCCATCCGGCTGCACTGCGACTACGCCACCGGGGACCTGACCGCGGCGACCGGTGACGGCCGGGTGCTGGCCCGGATCGCCGGGGTCACCGCACACCCCCTGGACCACAGCGGAGAGGTGATCCGGCCCCGCGCGCGCGTTCCGCAGTCGCCCCTTTCGTGACAGCCGAGGAGACAGCAGTGTTGTGGCAGGACATCACGATCGCCGGGACCGGAGCGTGGGTACCCCCCATCAGGCCCGCAGAGCAGGAGCCGCAGGGCGGGCCGGGCACCCGGCAGCCCTCGACCCTGGCGCTCAACGGATTCACCTCGGCCGCCGTCTCGACGGACAACACGGCGACACAGATGGCGGCCCGGGCGGGCCTCAGGGCGCTGCGCCACGCGGACGTCCCCAGTGCCGACCTGAGTCTGCTCGTGCACGCCGGCTTCCAGGACGGAGACCACTACACGCCCGTGGCCTATCTGACGCGGGTGCTGGGCGGGAAGGACACCACCGGGATCGAGGTGGGCGCGGCCAGTGACGGTGGGGCCGCCGCACTCGTCACCGCTGCCGAACACCTCACCGCCCGACCGGCCGCGCAAGCCGCGCTGGTCACGACCGGTGCCCGGTTCCCGGACGAACGATGGGGATACTCAAGGGAGTTGGGTTACGTCGCCGGTGACGCCGGTGCCGCCGCCGTCCTCACACGCGGTACGGGCTTCGCCCGTCTGGTGGCGACCGCCCATGTCACCGAACCACAACTGGAGGCGCAGACCCGGGCCAGAGAGGGGTACACCGGTGCCGCCCGGCGGTTCCCGGTCGAGGAGACCGGGTTCATGCCCCACATCGAGGTGCTGCAACGTGCCACCCACCGCTGCATCGGGACCGTTCTCGACGAGGCCGCCGTGAAACCGGCGGACATCTCGCACGTGGTGCCCATCGCGATCGGGTCGGTCGTCCTCGACCTGCTGCTGAGCGGCTCCCCGCTCGGCCTGCGTGCCGACGACACCACCTGGACCTACGGCCGGCACCTCGGCCACGCCGGCCCGTCCGACGTCCTGCTCGCCCTCGACCGGACGTTCCGCTCCGGCACCCTGCGGGCCGGGGACCGTGTCCTCGTCGTGAGTTTCGGGGTCGGCTTCCGCTGGACCACCGCCCTGATCGAAATCACCCGGGATGCCGTCGGCGCGGCATCAGCCGGTGGTTCACCCAAGGAATGAGGTCGTCCATGACAGACACGAATACCGCGACCGCGGCGTCGGTTCCGCTCGCTCCCCGGGCCCTGCCGCTGCTGGGCCACGCGCTGCCTCTACTTCGCGATCCGCTGGCGTTCATCATGTCCCTGTCCGGGTACCGCGAGATGGTCCGCGTCCGGCTGGGACCGAGTACCGCCGTCATGGTCTGTGACCCGGCCCTTACCCGGCAGGTGTTCCTGAACGACCGCGTCTACGACAAGGGCGGCCCGATCTACGACCGGATCCGCGAGGTCATCGGCGACGGCCTCTCCACCTGCTCGTACACCCTGCACCGACGGCAGCGACGGCTGTGCCAGCCCTCTTTCCACCCCACCCGGCTCCCCGGGTACGGCGCGGTGTTCGCCCGGGCGGCGGAGCTCAAGGCCGGTTCCTGGCACGACGGCGATGTCCTGGACGTCACCCAGGAAATGATGACGCTGACGACGCGAGCCACCATGGAGACGATGTTCAGCGGCGCGCTGCCCGAGGAGACCATGCGGCGTGCCCTGGCCGACACCGCCACCATCGTGAGCGCGTTCTTCCGCCGGATGATGACGCCGGCCCTGCTGCGCCAGCTGCCGACTCGGCAGAAACGGCGGTACGACCAGGCACGGCACCGGCTGTCGGACACCATCGCGGAGATCATCGCCGAGCGGCGTGCCGATCCGACGGACCGTGCCGATCTGCTGTCGACGCTGGTCGGGGCGGTCGACGAGGAGAGCGACGACGGCCAGAAGCAGCTGAGCGACGCCGAACTGGCTGACGAGGCACTCACGTTCTTCCTCGGCGGTATGGAGACCACGGCCATCACCCTGGCCTGGGCGCTGCACCTGCTCGCCACGAACCCGGAGATCCAGCGCCGCCTCCAGGCCGAGACCGACAGCGTCCTGGCCGGCGGGAAGCTGGATGCCGCGCACCTGCCGTCGCTCGACCTGGCCTCCCGGGTCGTGACAGAGACGCTGCGGCTGTACCCGCCCGCCTGGATGATGACCCGCACCCTCAGGAAGGACGCCGAACTCGGCGGAGTACGGCTCAAGAGCGGGAGCACCCTGGTGCTCAGTGCGTATCTTCTGCACCGCCGGTCCGACCTCTTCACCGATCCCGATCGGTTCGACCCGGACCGCTGGCTGGGCGTCCAGCCCGACCGGGCCTCCTACATCCCTTTCGGCGCGGGCCCCCGCAAGTGCATCGGGGACCAGTTCGCCCTCACCGAGGCCGTCCTGGCCCTGACCGCCATCGTCTCCCGCTGGGAGCTGACCCCGGCCGGCGAGCAGCCGTTCAAGCCCAAGGTGGAGACCAGCCTGAGTTCGCGAGGGCTGACCCTTCGGCTCAGCGAGCGGCGGACGGGCAGCGCCGGCAGCACCGAGCTGCACGCCGCCTCGCCGCGGTCCGCGCCTGCCCAGCCGTCCACCCCCAGGGCGGGAGCCTCCGCCTGCCCGGTGCAGCACCAGGAGTGACGCCATGAAGCCTCACCTGAAGCCGCTGGTGAAGCAGCTTCTCAGCTCCCGCGAGGTCGGCCGGCCCGGCGCGGCCCCGGCCGACACCCTGCACGCTGCCTCCCGTCCTTACCCGAACGGGTGGTTCTGTCTGGCCTTCAGCGACGAGCTCAGACGCGGGTCCGTCACGACGCGTCCGCTCGCGGGCGCGGAGGTCGTCCTCTACCGGACGACCCGGGGTCTGCTGCGGGCCGTCCGGCCGCGGTGCCCGCACCTGGGGGCGCATCTCGGGGTCGGCGGATCGGTCGAGGGCGAGGACATCGTCTGCCCCTTCCACCGCTTCGCGTTCGACCCGACCGGCGCCTGCGTACGTACCGGGTACGACAAGCCACCGCCGAAGGCGTCGCTGTCGCAGTACCCGGTCTGCGAGGTCAACGGCTCGGTCTACGTGTGGTGGCACGCCCTCGGTCTGCCCCCGGAGTGGGACGTCCCGGCCCTGCCCATGGATGAGCGGCAGCCGTACAGCCACGACACCTTCGACATCGCCGGCCACCCGCAGGACGTCATCGAGAACGCGTTCGACTGGGGTCATCTGCCCGCGCTGCACGGCCTCAAGGACCTGGAGATCGGGGGCGCACCGGTGGCCGGGAAACCGATCAGCACCGTCACCGCCACCGCCCGCGGCACCATGATGCGCGGGTCCCGCCAGTCGTACACGCTCACCGTGATCGGACTGGGCACCATCGCGGCGAGGACGGTCCTTCCCAAGGACGCGGGCAACCTGTACGTGATGCTCCACGCGACCGCGACCGGCGCGGGACGCATACATCTCCGGTTCGGTACGAAGCTGGAGCTGGCCGGCATCCCCGGCGTGCCCGAGCGGATCGGGCGCGCGGCGGCGCTGCCCGCCGCCCGGCTGCTCAGCGCTGTCCTCCAGCGGGTAGCGAGCGTCGACACCGGCGCGGACCTGCTGATGTGGCACCACCAGGAGCACGTCGAACACCCGAAGCTCGCCAAGGGCGACGGTCCCATCGGCCGGTACCGGCAGTGGGCGCAGCAGTTCTACACGGAACCCACGGGCGGTCACGCACCACCGTGGCCTTCCCGGGCCGAAGCGGGCCGCTCGGAGGAATGACCGCGGCGGCGGCGCGGGGGTCCTTCCTTGGCCGCCGCCTCGGCGATCACCGTGATTCGACGTAGCCCGGAAGCCTCCCGGCCGGGCCGGGACCGAAAGAAGGACACCATGGCAGCGGAGAGCGGTACGCCCGGCGCCGGGCTGCGACTGGCTGTGCTCGGAGCGGGGGTGATGGGGTCGGGCATCGCCGCGCTGGCCGTCGGACACGGGATCGCGGTGTCGCTGATCGACCTGGACCGGCGCCGGCTGGACGAGGCACCGGCGAGGATCGGCCACCAGGTGCGGATGGCGCAGCTGATGGGCGCGCTGCCGGACGGGGTGACCCCCGGCGCCCTCGTCACCGGCCTGTCGCTCGCCGATCTGGTGACGGCCGGCGACGCGGCACCCACCGCGGTGATCGAGGCGGTCACCGAGGACGCCGACGCGAAGGCGAAGGTTCTCGCGGACTTGTCCACCCTGGTCGCGCCGGGCGTCCCGATCATCTCGAACACATCGGCGATCCCCATCGACGAGCTGGCCCGGGCGGCGGCCCGGCCGGAGGATCTCATCGGCACCCACTTCATGAATCCGCCCTACCTGATCCGGACGGTCGAGGTCATCCGGGGTACGTGGACCGGCGAGGCGACCCTGGACGCGCTGAGGGCGCTGCTCGCCGCGCTGCGCCGGGAGCCGATCGTCGTCGCGGACGCGCCGGGTTTCGTCACCAGCCGGATCCTGCACCCCATGATCAACGACGCGGTCCGGGTGGTGGCGGCGGGTACCGCCGACGTCGAGTCGGTCGACCGGCTCATGCAGGGATGTCTGGGTCATCCGACAGGTCCGCTGCGCACCGCCGACCTCATCGGGCTGGACAACCTGGTCGACTCGCTGTGGGTGCTGCACAGCCGGACCGGAGACGAAGGCTGCCGCCCCAGCGACTTGCTGCTGGAGATGGTGCGGGCCGGCCACCTCGGCCGCAAGAGCGGGCGCGGCTTCTACGAGTACGAGGGAGAACAGACATGACCACGTCACCCGACCACCCGGTGCCGGAACCCGTCGGCGACGCCGGCACGGTCCGGACGGACCTGCTGCGATTCCTGGCGAAGCACACGGGGAGGGAGTGGGCGACCGACGCGGACGTCTTCGGTAACGGTGGGCTGTCCTCCATTTTCGCCATGGAACTGGTGGTGCATCTGGAGAGGACGTACGGCATCGCCATCCGTGGCGCCGACCTGCGAATGGACAACTTCCGCACCGTGCAGCGGATGGGCACACTGGTCGAGCGGCTCCGGCAGCCGGCCCCCGGCAGTTCCGGTGCGTGACGCCGTCGCCGCAGCGGCCTCGGCGGTCACCGAACTGGTCGGCGACCGGGCGTCCGACTGGGACCGGGCGGGCCGGCTGCCCGAGGACGTGGTGCGGAGACTCGGTGCGGCCGGGCAGCTCACCACCCAGATCCCGGCGAGGTACGGCGGACCTGGGTGGAACAGCGCGGACAGCGGCGAGTTCACCGCCCACGTCGGCAGTCTGTGCAGCTCGCTCCGGAGCGTCATGACCTCGCAGGGCATGGCCGCCTGGACCGTCGAACGGCTCGGTGACCCGGAGCAGGCGTCGGATCTGCTGCCGCGGCTGGCCTCGGGCGACACGGCGGCCGTGGCCTTCAGCGAACCTCAGGCGGGCAGCGATCTGTCGGCCATCGCGACCACCGTCACCGTCGACGGCGACACCCTGTCGCTCACCGGGCGCAAGAAGTGGGTGACCGCCGCAGAGTACGCCGACGTCTTCCTCGTCGTAGCCCGGATGGGCGACGACGGTGCCGTGGTGGTGGTGCCCCGCGACGCCCCCGGCGTCCAGGTGCGGCCGGTGGACGATCCCCTGGGCTGCCGGGCGGCCGGGCACGCGGAGGTCCTGCTCGACGACGTGCGGTTGCCGCTCGGCAGCCTGCTGGGTGGCGGACGGCAGCCACTGTCCATACTGGTGACGACGGCCCTGGCCTATGGCCGGATCTCGGTCGCGTGGGGGTGTGTCGGAATCCTACGGGCCTGCGTGAGCGCGGCCGTCGACCACGCCCGCTCCCGCCACCAGTTCGGCCGCCCACTGGGCCGGCACCAGCTCGTCGCCCGGCACCTGGCCGACCTGTGGACCGCCGAACAGGTCGCCACCCGCGCCTGCGAGTACGCCAGCCGCCGCTGGGACGAGAACGCCCCCGACCTGGTCACCGCCGTCGTGATGGCGAAGTACGTCAGTGCCGGGAACGCGGCCAGGGGCGCGGCCACCGCGGTGCAGGTGCTCGCGTCGGCCGGGGCTCGGGACGGTCACCTCGTCGCGCGGGCGTACCGCGACGCCAAGCTCATGGAGATCATCGAGGGCAGCGACGAGATGTGCCAGCTGATCCTGGCCGACCACGCGCTCAGCCGGCGGTGACCTCACCCGTGGCCGCCCTCAACACCAGTACGTCATCACAAGGAGCCGAACATGAGCGACACCGCGCCGGAGGCCCCGCCCGGGACCGTGAAGTGCCTGGTCTGGGACCTCGACAACACACTCTGGCACGGCACACTGCTGGAGGACGAGAACGTCGTCCTGTCCGAGGCCAACCGTGAGTTGATCATCGGTCTGGACGCGCGGGGCATCCTGCAGTCGGTGTGCAGCCGCAACGACCATGACGTCGCCTGGGCACGGCTGAAGGCCCTCGGCGTGGCCGAATACTTCGTCGTCCCGGAGATCGGCTGGGGGCCCAAGTCGGACGCTGTACGCCGGATCGCCGACCGGCTGGACTTCGCTCCCGGCACCATCGCGTTCATCGACGACCAGCCGGCCGAGCGGGCCGAGGTCGCCTTCCACCTCCCCGAGGTGCGCTGCTACGCGGCACAGGACGCGGAGACACTGCTGTCCCTGCCCGAGTTCAGCCCGAGGTCGGTGACCGTCGACTCGCGACAGCGCCGGAGGATGTACCAGGCCGGCTTCCGACGCGCGGACGAGCGGGAGCGGTTCGCCGGTTCGTCCGAGGACTTCCTGCGCTCGCTGGACATGCTGATGCGCATAGAACGGGCCACGGACGACGAACTTTCGCGGGTCGAGGAACTGACCCTGCGCACCAGCCAGATGAACGCCACCGGGGTGCATTACCCGGACGAGGTGCTGCGCGCGCTCCTCGCCTGCCCGAGGCATGAGGTTCTGGTCACGACACTCACGGACCGCTTCGGGCCGCACGGTGCCGTGGGCGTGGTGCTGCTCGAGAAGCACGAACGGGCGTGGCACCTCAAGCTGCTCGCCACCTCGTGCCGTGTGGTGGCGTTCGGCGCCGGCACGATCATCCTGAACTGGCTGGTCGACCAGGCAGCCCTGGCCGGTGTCCATCTGCTGGCGGACTTCCGCGCCACCGACCGCAACAGGGTGATGGAGATCGCCTACCGGTTCGCGGGCTTGGACGAGCAGTCGTGCGACTGCCGGGACGAGGTCTCGGGAAGTTCCGGTGAGGATGTCCTGTTGCTGCACCTCACCGCCGAGCGGCGGGAGCCCCCGACGACGGTGCGGCTGATCGCTCCGGACCTGGCCGACCGGGCGCCACCCCGGGCCCACCGACAGTGATCACCTGCGGCGGACCAGAGTGATGCCGTCGGCCATCGGGAGCATGCAGACGTCGACCCGCCGGTCGTCCCGGATGGTGGCATTGACCGCACGGACACCGGCAGTGTCCGCGTCGTCGGCGAGGGGGTCGATGACCCGGCCGAAGAAAAGCGTGTTGTCCACCACCACCAGCCCGCCCGGCCGCACAAGTCGCAAAGCCAGTTCGTAATAACGAGGATAATTCGCCTTGTCGGCATCTATGAAAACGAGACCGAAGCTGTCGGAAAAACCGTCGGCGAGCATCTGTCCGAGAGTCTCGGTAGCCGCGCCGATACGAAGCTCGATACGCTCGGAAACGCCCGCGCGCCGCCAGTAATCGGCGCCGATCTCCGGCCATCGCTCGGTGATGTCACAGGTGATCAACCGCCCGTGCGGTGGGAGGGCGCGAGCCATGCACAGGGTGCTGTAGCCGGTGAAGGTTCCGATTTCCAGCACGTCGGCGACGCCCGTCGACGCGATCAGGAACGCGAGGAACTGCCCTTCTTCCGGCATGACCTGCATCGATTCTCCATGGGGTAACTCCGCGGTCAGCTGTCGCAGATCACGGAGAATGTCGTCCTCCCTGAGAGAGGACTCCCTGACGTATTCCAGAAGCTTCGATCCGACTGCAGTCTGATTCGCCATGGCGACAACCCTAGATGATTCGCCACCGGAATTGAACAGTGCATTACCGGGGCCACGTCGAGGGGTACCCGGATCCGAACTCCCGTCCCGCGGCGGTCGAGACGGTGCCGTAGACGAGTAGGCGTTCTTCGCCGGGGGAGCCAGTGGTGACGCGGCGGCCCCGTGGAGGTGGGCGGGCTGTCCTTCGGTTTGCCGTCCGTCGGCTGTGGGCTGCAGCCGACCAGGTGGCGCCGGTACAGCAGCGGCGAGCGCAGCGACGCGGCTACGGTGCACAACGGACTCCAGGGGCCCAGGTAGTGATGCCGCATCATGTCCACAGCGGGTGGCGAAGTGGTGACAGCGGGCCCTGTGCGCTGGTGGTAGCCCGAGTGGGCCGTCACAAGGCGCCGCAGGACCGGGGCTGCTTCGAAGCGGCGGCCGGCCGCCGGACTCTTTTCACAAGCAGCCGCAGTCCGAGCCGTAGAAGAACAGGAAGACAGCCGTCGCGGCGGCCAGGGTGAAGCCGCCTGTGGCCACAGCGGCCACGCCCCGACGGCGGCGGTCCTTCGAAGGATTACGGAAGGCACCCCAAGCGCCGTATGCGAGGAACAGGCTGAGCCCGCCGGCGCCCGCGACGGTCAGGCGTGGGCTGAAGGACCAGCTCAGGTAGGCGATCAGACCCAGAGAGAGAAGCAGGGCGCATGCCAGCAGACCGAGGATCACCTCGGCAACGGCCTCGCCCACCAATTCCATCAGGAACTCGCCGATTCCCTTCGCCATTCTGCGGGCCCCCACGGCACTCCTCCGTCTTCGTGAACGACGAGGCCCTCGAAGAGAGGCCTTGGAACGGAGGACTCACCCTGGGACGAAATGGTTGCCGAGGTACTCAAGGCCCTTAGCCTCGAAGTTTCATGACGGTCCGCCGACGGAGTCGGTGGGCCGTTTCGTGCCGTGGATTGCGAGTGGACAGGCGGGGGGCCCGAGTCTCGTCTCGGGGTGACGCCGGGTTCCACTGCTCCGGTGGCGGGCTGCTGTCGTAGGGGTGTGAAGGTTGCTGGTCAGTCGGGGTTCGGCAGGAGTGCGAGCTGGTTGAGGGCGTCGGTGATCACGTCGGTCCAGGGCCAGTGCCGGGCGAGGCGGAGGACCCGCCTGCGACCGGTGGTGACGAGTTGTCCGGCTGCGGTGAACAGGCGGAGTCGCAGGCGGCGGGGTTCCCAGAGCCGGGCGGTGCCGGTGAGGGCGAGCATTGGCATCCAGGCCAGCAGGTCGAGGGCGACCTGCACGATCTCCAGCCAGATGCGGTTTTGGGCGGTGCGGTGCAGAGGCAGGTTGCGCAGGCCGGTGGCGCGGGCGTTTCGGATGCGGTCCTCGGCGCGAGCCCGCAGCCGGTGACGCAGTTCGAGCTCGGCGATCGGGAGATTGGCGGTGTTGGTGGCAAAGCACGTCAGCCGCAGGCCGTCCGCATCGGTGATCCGCAACTGGGCGCCGGGGTGCGGTCGTTCCTTGCGGACGATCAGCCGCATCCCCTTCGGCCAGCCGGTCAGGACGTCGCCGGTGAGTTCGGCGACCCAGGCGCCGTCGCGGATCCCGCCGCCGGTCTCGACCGCCGGCGTCCAGGCGGATGCCGGAACCTTCAGCACGTGGCTGTGGATCTGCTCGGTGACGGTCATGCCGACGGAGTAGGACAGCCACCGTCCCCGCTGGGCGAGCCAGGTGACGAAGGTGTGGGTGCCGCCGGCGGAGTCGGTGCGGATCAGGGTCCGGCGCCCGCGCCGGTACTCCTTCGGCAGCTGAGCCAGGGCCAGTTGGGTGGCGGTGACGTGGTCGTCCGCGGTGTTCGAGCCCGCGTTACCCGGTCTGAGTAGAGCCGCGACCGGCTCACCGGTACCGCCCGGCCCGTGGTCGACGAACCCCATCAGCGGGTGGTGGCCGTAGGTTCGCTTCCAGGTGGGTGCGGCGTCCTCCTTGTCCGAGTGTGCGATCACCAGCACCCCGTCGAGGTCCACGGTCACCGCCCCGTCCGCATTCGGCGCCCGCTCGCCGGCCACCGTCCAGACGCGGGCGCGCGCTTCGGCCCGGGCAGCACGGACCGCCGCCAGAGCCTTCTCCTCGGAGGCGGCGAGGGTGTCGATGAGGCGGGAGACCGTCGGGTCGGAGGCCACGGGCCCGAACACAGCCGGCTCCGCCCGCAGCATGCTGGCATCCGCGAGGCAGTCACCGCCCAAGGCGACCGCCAGGGCGACGTCCAGGCGGACCTTGCCCGGATCGTGGACGGCCCTCGGCTTCCGCCACGGCATCAGCGCCGCTGATATCGCGGTGTCCAAGCCGGCCTTGCGTACGGTCTCGACCAGCAGCACGCCCCCGGCCTGCGAGACCACCGTCCGACCGCCGCTCTCGACGCGGACACGCGGGTACGACCCGATACGCTTCTCCACCGGGAGTACCTCATTTCGTCCAGCCAACAGGACCCTAGAAGAGTCCAATGGTTGCAGTTCAGGAGTGCTCTCTGCTTATTTGATCAAGCCTCGGTGCTCCAACTCGTGAGAGCGCGAGGCTCAACGTGTGCGCCACGTCGTTCCAAGACTCCGCACCGCACTGACCGCCTCAGGTGACACGGAAGACCGGCCAGCCGATCTCGGTACGCCACGCAGCGGGATCGCTGGTGTCGCGGGGGCCGACAACGTAGACCTCCCGCACCGGCCCGGCCACCGACATCGCGTTCTCCACCACCCAGGTCCCGAGTTCGCCGTACGTGACCTCGATGCCGTCGTGCTCGCCGACATGGGTGGTGACCGCAAGTTCCGCGGCCGGCAGACTCACGGGGTGCACGCGTCCGGTGCGAGGTGGCACAGCGGACGGCAGGTAGACGAGCGCGTGCCCGTGCTGGTGCTCGAAGAGGGCGTTGTCGTACATGCCGCCTGGCGGTCCGGTCACGGCGGTGCCGACGGCCGCCTCCAGTTCGGCCATCGCGCCTGCGTACCAGGTCTCGATGTCGCGATGCCCGACTACGGCTTCCACCGCCGCGACCGTCCGGGCAGTCTCTGCACGTAGCTCGACGTCGATGGGCGCGGGGTCGGGCCGCAGCAGGCGGCGCAGCGAGACGACTGCGGCCCGGGTGCGGTCGAGCGCATCCTCGAGGCGTTGCAGGTGGTCTGCGACCAGCGCCGCCCGGACACCGGGGTCGGGGGTGCGGAGGATCTGCTGCACATCGTTCAGGGGGACGTCGAGCTCGCGGAGCCGGTGAATGACCTGCGCGGTCGGGATTTGGCCGACGCCGTAGTAGCGGTAACCGGTGGTCTCGTCCACCACGGCGGGTTCCAGCAGGGCCGCCTCGTGATACCGGCGCAGGGTCCGCACGCTTAGGTGGGTCAGCCGCGAGAACTCGCCAATGGTCAGCATCCCCTCATTCTGGACTCTCCCCCAGGGGGAGAGTCCATGGCTTGACTCTCCCGCGCCGCGAGGTCACACGGTGGGCTCATGACACAGCACACCGATCTTCCGTCCGATCTGCTCCCGACCACCGTGCGCCAGTTCTTGGCCGCCCACATCGTCCACGACGCCGACACTGCCTCGTCGTTTCTCACCGAGGACGCGGTGATCGTCGACCAGGACGAGACCTTCCACGGCCGGGAGGAGACCCACGCGTTCCTGCGGGACGCCGGGTCCGAGTTCAAATACACGACCGAGCAGGTCGGCGCTCACCGCGTCGATGACACCCACTGGGTGGTAACCGTGCGGCTCGAAGGCACCTTCCCGGGAGGCGTCGCCGAGCTCGTCTACCGGTTCGCGCTGCGGGACGACCTCATCGCCGAACTCGTCATCGCCAACCACCCGGCCTGACTCAACCCGCACCACCTCAATCTTCAGTGGAGAGAAAAATGTCTAATTCAGACCGCGATCGTCTCAACGGACGCCGGGCACTGGTCACAGGCGGTTCGAAGGGCTCGGGCAAGGCCGTCGTAGAGAGACTGCGAGAGATGGGTGCCGACGTATGGACCACGGCACGCACGATGCCCGACGGCTACGAGCGCCCCGACCGGTTCATCGAGGCGGACACCTCCACGGTGGGCGGTGTAGAGGCTGTGGTGTCGAAGATCTCTGAGGGAGGCGCGCTGGACATCCTGGTGCACGTTGTCGGAGGATCGTCAACCCCGGCCGGCGGGTTCGCTGCCGCGACCGAGGAGCACTGGCTGGCGGAGCTCAACCTGAACTTCCTGGGGGCTGTCCGCCTGGATCGAGCACTGCTGCCGGCCATGGTGGAGACGGGATCAGGAGTGGTTGTCCACGTCACGTCGATCCAGCGTCAGATGCCGCTGCACGACGCGACGTTGCCGTACGCGTCAGCGAAGGGTGCCCTGCGTACGTACAGCAAGGGTCTCGCGAACGAACTGGCCCCACGAGGCGTGCGAGTAAACGCCGTCAGCCCCGGGGGGATTCAGACCGGAGCGTATGCCGGCTTCATCGACCAGCTCGCCAAGGGCAACGGACTGACCCGCGAAGAGGCGGAGCAGAGCCTGATGGATTCCCTCGGAGGGGTTCCCATCGGAAGGTTCGCAACGACGGAAGAGATCGCGGACCTGGTCGGCTTCCTCGTGTCGGACCGAGCCTCAGCCATTGTGGGCGCGGAGTATGTCATCGACGGCGGCACAGTTCCAACCGTCTGAGCCAGACACCGGTTCCGAGCAGCCACTCGCGAACAACACCGACCCGGTGACGGAACCCCCTCCTTCACAAGGACCACGTGGGTACAACCCGATTGGCTGCTTCACCTAGAGAGCGCCTCTTTCCGTGCAGCCAACAGGACCCTAGGAAGGTCCAATCGCTGCAGTTCAGGGGTGCTCTCTGCTTATCTGATCAAGCCTCGGCGCCCCAACTCGTGAAAGCGCGAGGTTAGACGGAGCTGGGCCTCTTCCGGGTGCTCTCCTCGTCGGGTCGATCCATGCCAGGGCTGGCTTGGGTCATCACCGCGATCGTGCTCACCAGTGGTGCCCGCTGTTCCACCGCCTGAACTGCCCGCCACGCCTCCGACGTCCCGGGCTCACGCCGCTTCGGGTATCTCGCACCACGAAGGCGGTCTCGCTGTAGACGCCGAGACGCGGGCGTCGATCGGCCGTATCCGGGACTGAGGCGCTTGACTCTCCAGCCGCCGGAGGGCTGAGGATGTGGCTCATGGACGATGAACGCCCCGACATGCTCACCATCGGCTGGCTCGCGCGCCGCACCGGACTTCCGGTGCGTACCCTGCGCTTCTGGTCCGACGAGGGGGCTGTGCCGCCTGTGGCCCGCTCCGCGGGCGGCTACCGGTTGTACGACGCCGGGTCCGTGGCCCGTGTCGAGCTGGTCCGTACCCTGCGGGAGCTGGGCCTCGGGCTCGACCACGTATGCCGCGTCCTGAGCGGCCGCACCACGGTCGCCGAGGCCGCCGAGGTGCATGTGGCCGCGCTCGACGCGCAGATCCGCGCACTCAAGGTGAGCCGGGCCGTCCTGTCCACCGTGGCGAAACGGGACTCGACCCTTGAGGAGACAGCACTGATGAACCGGTTGGCGCGGCTTTCCGCCGCCGAGCGCAAGCAGATCATCGACGAGTTCAAAGAGGAGGTGTTCGGCGACCTCGACGACCCGCGCCTGCGCGACCGCATACGCACCTACAGCATCGAATTGCCCGACGATCCCACACCTGAGCAGGTCGACGCCTGGATCGAATTGGCCGAACTGGTGCGGGACCCCGGCTTCCGCGCCCGGTTGCGCACATGGATGGAGCTCAACGCGCCCGTACCGGGGCAGGGCCGTCCTCCCGGGGCGTCCATCTGGTGGGCCAGAAAGATCGCGCAGACCGTCGCGGAGGTCAGAAAAGGCGGGATCGCCCCCGAGGGGCCGGCAGCGGCCGAGGTGCTGTCCGAACTGTTCGGAGACGCCGACCGGACCGCCGTGCTGCGCAGCCTGGAGGCCGGGATAGAGGCAAGAGCGGATCACTACCGCAGGCTCGTCGCCCGTGTGCGCGGGCAGGCCTCGTCTCCCGACGCGACCAAGGAACTGGAATGGCTGGCGCGGGCCCTGCGCGCCGCGGATCAGACCTGACCTGGCACACGGCCTCGCCACGGGACAGGCCGCCGACCTCGCGGTGCCGCTCGACCGGGACGAGCTGATCGCCTACGAGCCGCGGCTGTCCGACAACGGCGCCATCCTGCTGGGGACGGCGGCGTTGGTCCGGAGGCCGGACCTGGACCCGGCATGCGCCATTCCGAGCCCGGGCCGATACGCCGACCTTGGGTGCACAACCGGCAGTCCGGCAGGCGGTCGTGATGACCGACGACATTCAGGCCGTCATCACCGTCGAGACCCTTGGGATCCCTCAGCATCCAAGTGTTTCACCCGAACCCACGGAGGCATCGACCTGACGCACACCGATGGACTCCGTGGGTTTCGCGCTGAAGGACCCCTGGGCAGTGTCGTCAAACACCTCGTCTGTGTCGGCGCGCGGACCAGTACGAGCTCGGTCCCGTACGTAGTGCGGTCGGCAGCCATCGGCGTTGTCATAGCCACCTGTAATCGTGATCGGTGTGCGTGAGGTAAGTAAGCCGGAAGAGTGTGAAGTTGCTGATGTCGTGACCACGCCGCAGGAGTGGCGTGTCTTCCTGGAGCGATACGGCGAGCTGGACGTGCACGCTTATTCAGACGGCGACGAGTTGGTCGATCTGCTGGAGGAAGAGGAGCTGGAGGCTTTCGACCGGCGGAGCGGGATATGCCCCGTGGCTGGGTGAAGCCCCTGCTCGGGAGGAAGCTCTGGCGGCGGCAGAGCGGCTGGGGGTGCGGTTCCCGCCAGGCGTGCGGGGATTCTTCCTGGCGAGCGACGGGTGGACGCCCCTGGCCGCCTCCTGGGTGGGGGGTGTCCGCCCGTGCGACCGTGTCGTGTGGATGCGGGACAGCGAGGCCGGAAGAAGTGTAACGAGATCTACGACTCGATCCCCGGCAACGAAGAAGAAGTCCAGCTGTTTCGCCGGTCTGTCGAGATTGCCCAGAGGGAGGACTTCTGGTTGCTCGACCCGACCGATGTCGGCCCAGACGGAGAGTGGGTCGCCCACAAGTTCGCACCGAAGTACGGCAACCCCAGTAGGTACCCCAACTTCTACGCGCTTTTCCGTTCCAGTTACAACTACACGAAGGGGTAGGAGTTGTGGGGCCCTGACCCCGAGATCTGAACACGGTTATGCCGCTTGTGCCAGCGTAGTTGGTGTGTGGTGGATGAAGCTTTCCCTTGATCGTGGACACCTGGAGACTGGGATCTTGAGGTTCCAGAGGAAGTAGCACCAGGTGGGAAGTAAATACACGAAGCGGTACACCGAGGAGTTCAAGCGGGACGCGATCGCGCTCGTCGACTTCTCGGGCAAGACAGTTACTGCCGTCGCCCGGGGGGCATCGGCTCCGAGTCCTTGCGCGGCTGGTACCGCCGGGCCAAAGCCGACCGGGGTGAGGGTGCCCCGGGCGAGCTGACCAGCGCTGAGCGCGACGAACTGCGCCGGCTGCGCAAGGAGAACCGCGAGCAGCAGCAGACGATCGAGATCCTGAAAAAAGCGACGGCCTTCTTCGTGAAGGAGAGCGACCGGTGACCGCGTTGTACCGGTTGATCCACGCGGAGAAGGCGAACTATCCGGTCACGATGCTGTGCCGGGTGCTGCTCGTGACCCGCTCCTCCTACTACGCCTGGCGCGAGGGCGAGGCCGCCCGCCAGGCCCGCCAGGCCCGCCAGGCGGCCGCCGACGCGCTCGCGCACGAGATCACCGTGCTGCATATCGCTTCCCGCAAGACCTACGGCGTCCCGCGCATCCACGCCGAGCTGCGGCGTCTGGGGCGGCGAGTGAACCGCAAGCGCATCGCCCGCACCGCCCACCGCCGAGCAGCCGCCGACCGCACCATGGACCTGCTGCTACGCCTCGTGCCCTGGTACACCCCCCGACACTGAAGAGCTCACCCGGAAAGGACCGGACAGGTCCGCATCCTCGGCGGTGTGGAGCGTGATGTCGCAGCCGCACCGGAAGCCGTCCTCGGGGTCCTCGAACGCACCGACCTCGTGGTGCCGGTTCAGCGTCACCGTGCTGGTGTGCTGCTCGGCGACGGCCACCACTGTCTCGTGGACGTCAGCCGGAATGAGGGCAGAGGCCGGTGCGGCGTCCAGCGCGCGCACGGTGCCGGGCGCAGCCTTGTCCTGCCGCATCCAGCGGGATCCGTTTTTCTGGTCCGCCCCGCCCGGCCGTCCTGGCGGCGCTCGACGTGGTCGCGCTCATGGGTTCTGCGATCGTCCTTACTTCTCGCGGGGGGTGAGGGAGCGGACGCCGGGTTCAACTTCGTACTCGCTGCGCTCGCTCCCCTTCGTCGCGTGGGGCCGCCACCGGAAGGCCTCGATCTCGGCTCGGGACGACGGCGGAGAACCGGTGAAGGGCCACAGGCCGGTGCCTTGGCCGGGGGAGACGGCCGGCCCTGCGCCATGCCTTGGGCGACTGGCCGCCGTTGCCTGGACAGGAGACGGCTGACTGACTGGGCGTCGCGGCGTGTGTGCGACAGTGAGTACCCTTCGCGGACAGGACGTTCTCCTCCGGGTGGCATGTCGAACTGAGGCTCCAGTGGCATGTGTTGGTTAAGCTCGGAGGCGTCTCGCGTCGTTCGGTGAATCTCGAACGCCGCCGTGCCATCAGGGGCGATGCCAAGGAGTGTCATATGCGCGCGCTGTCCGGACGTGGTGAGAGATCGGGCGACGTCCCATGGACGGCGTCCGGTAGCTCTCTCGCCGGTCGTTCCCGTGCGCAGGAGTCCGCGACGCGGTCGAACTTCGCTGACATCCTGTCGCTGCAGCGCCTGGCCGGCAACGCCGCGACGGCCGAGGCCGTCGCGGTGCAGCGTGCGTCCGAACGCGGACGGCACGACCGCGGTTACGACGACGACCTGGCCTACGGATCCCTGCCGGGAGGTTCCGGGGGTTCTTCCCGCCGAAGGGAGCCGCGCAGAAGCGACAGCGTTGACTCGGGCCTGGCCTACGGCTCGGACCACGAGACTCCGCCGCCTGTCAACACCCCGTTCCGCGGCTCGGTGAGCGGAGTCCGTTTCGCGAGCGAGAGCAACGGCGCGGGGATGCGTGAGGTCTTTGACTTCGTGGCCGCCGCAGCCCCCCACTTCAGCCAGGAACTCTCGGCTGCCGGCTCCATCACGGTGCAGTTCGGCCGCACACAGGGCGGAACTCCCGGCGAATGGCGGGCTGCCAGCCGTTCCATCACGTTGGACCCCAGGCGTACGAGTATTGCTCATCTCGCCGGAACTGCCGTGTTCGAGATCCTCAACGCCGCAGCAACGCGTCGCGTGGCGGCCCTGGAGGGCGACGTGCGCAGCGGCAGGCTGGACATCGAGGCCCAGCGGGTGGGATGGCTGCCCCATCGGTTCTTCGCGATGGAGGTGGAACGCATCGAGTGGCAGAACGGAATGAGACACCGGCAGATCGTGGCCGGCGCGGGTGGAGCGGGATCGGGCGCCGATCTGTTCGCCGCCGAAGGCGACTTCGACGCCTACTACGAGCGTCAGGTGAGTTCCGGCCACACCCACAGTTACGAATTCCGTTACAGCTTGCTGCGAGAAGAGGTGGCCTCCGAGGCTCGTCGCCGCCTAGAAACCGAAGAGGGCGGATCGTCGCGCGAGGACCGCTCCTCCTCGCACAGGCACCAACACGGGTCTCGCCGGTAGTCGACCGAGCAAGGACGGCTCCGGCAGCGAGGAAGCGAACGCATCCGTGCCCGGGGCGCTGGGGCCAAGGACAAGCTGACCACCGCCGACAGAGTCGTGGCCACCGTGCACTACCTCAGCAAACTCGGCCCCCGCGATCTCCTCGCCCAGCTCTTCGGAGCCAACACCAGCACCGTCACCAGGGCCGTTCACCAAGTCCAGCCCCTCCTGGCCGAGCACGGCTGCACCATCCCGCCCTCGACAGCCAGGTTCCGGACATCCGCTGACGTCACCGCGTTCCTCGCCAACAGCAGCCCCACAAACGATCAAACCAACATGTTGATTCTTTGGGAGCCCTTACGGCCTCGTGCACGATAGAGGCCGCCTCCACGTCTGTGCAGGTCAACGGCTCGGGCGTCGCGACGACGTAAGCCGCTGACCTGCGGTGATGCTTATCGTGCGCGAGATCGTTAGGCATCCGCCTGATGCGCGCCCACAGGACCTTGACCGGGCCGGGCGCTGCTTGTTGGCGGCGTGAGTCGGCCGGGCGAACTGGGCAAGTGGTACGGCGGAGAAGGGAATCCTGTAACGGTCTGACGCTCTCTTGGTCACGTCATCTCCCCCTGGGCTTCGCCTGAACGCCGCGGCCAGACAGAATCAGTTCATCATCCACCTGCGGCCCGGGGGGCTTCCTGCCCGGGCTCGACACTCAGAGGATTCACCTGTGTTTCACTGCCGGGCAGCGCCCCTGACTCTGGTGCTCTTGGGACTGATGCTCCCCGCATGCTCCTCGATCCAGCCCACCCCATCGAAAAGCGGTCCGCAGGTAGTCCGCGATCGGCTGGCCGCAGCTGGCGACGCCCCGTACTCGGCCGAGCTGAGAGCCCTCACGCAGTCGGGGCCCAGACGCCTCCAGCTCATGGAGGGTCGGGTCAACCTCAACGCGCCATTCACTGGGCACGCCACAGACACAACCGAGCAGTACACCGAAGACGTCGTGATCACCCGAGAGAGGGTGTACCGGCGCGCCACCGGAACTCAAGGGCCATGGCAGGAGTTCCCTGCATCGGCGGCAAAGGGGGGTATACCCACGGACCGGCTCCCGCAGTACGTGCGGCTCATGCTCGCGCGCAGCGCCTCCGTGCACCAGGACAGCGAACCTCTGCGCGTGTCGGCCCGCCTCACCCCGAAAGATGTCGAGTCGGTAGACAAGGCTGTCGGGAGCAACCTGCGATCCGCCAGCACAATCGACGCGGATGCGTGGGTCGACAGTGAGGGCCGAGTCGTACGCGTACGCCAGACGATTCACTTCGCGTCCGACCCTGACATCGAAGCGACGATCACGTTCACTGGCTTCAAGGACGCCATGCCGGTCGACCCACCCCCAGCGTCCTGAGCATCAGCCAGGGCGCGATCCCCACTCGCAGAGCAATCGCCGTCGGCGAGATGCACCGGCTGGACGCGTCCCTGGAAGTCGGCTGCTCTTCGCGGCGGTCTCTTCGAACGCAACGAAGGTGTCCGTGCAGGCTTTGCCGTTGTCGAAGGGCTGTCCCGCAATTCCCGGTGGATCAGCGCGCTCTTCCCGGTCTTACCGGTGGTGAGCTTCCGTCGTAAGTTGATGGCGGGGTCGGTGCTGTAGGTGCAGCAGACGCTCTTTGCCGGGGGAGCCGCTGGGTGGGGTCCCGGCCACTGGAACGGCACTCGACGGTGAGAGGCCCTGATAGCACGGGCAGATCACCGCTGAGTGCCGCCGGTCAGCTACGCCGCTCGCTCAGGCATGCTGTCGGGGTAGGAATGAACCTTCGGTAGTTCCCTTCATGCCGTGAAGGCCACCCTCTGTCGTGATCAACAGCTTGCAGGAGACCGCTGATCCAGAGAGCTGCTGCAACGGCATAAACCTGGCGACGGTCACAACTGAGGCCAGGCGGCGCATTCCAGTGATGGAGGGATCGCCTCTGTGCGCCGGATACGTGAAGCACGTCACCGAATACATTGAGTGACTTCGGTGGGCCGCGTCATGAGCGGTCCGCTTGACCGGAGGAGCTCAGCATGATGCGACGACGCATGGCCGTGACCCTTGGAGCGCTGGCGGCCGCCGTGACCTTGGTGGGTGCGGTGCCGGGATCGGCGTACGCGGCGGAAGGCGTCCTCACCGTCAACGGTGAAGCGCACAAAGACCCGAGCGGCTGCTACGCCATCGAGCGGTATCCGTCCTCGGTGACCAACCACACCGACGCCATCGCCGAGGTCCACTCCGGTCCGAACTGCACCGGCCAGGTCGAGTGGCTGGTCTACCCGGGCCAGACGTACTACACGGAAACAGCGCAGAGCGTCTTCGTTCTCTGAAGGTCCACCGCCCGTGCAGGGTCTACTCGGCGGTGTAGTCGAGGAATTCGGCGACGGCGGGTACGCCGCGGCGGCGTCCGCGTTTCTGCGGGCGGAGCCGATCCGAGGAGCCTGTGCCAGGACTGCGTCGATGAGGTCGATCGCGCCGCGCGGGTTGCTGGTGGAGTACTGCTGGATGGCCCAGAACGCGAGCGTGTTGGCGCTGACGACCGGGTCGCCGGCGCTCGCGGCGGCCCGCATGGCGGTGACGTAGTGGCGTTCGGTGGCGGCGATCTGTCCGCTGTCGTACGCCGTCCACCCGGCAGACCGGGACGCCTCCGCGGCGGCGCCGAACAGGCGCCGTACAACACGCCATGTTCCGGCAGGAGGAGTACCAGGCGAAGGTGCGGCGGGCGGCTCAGGAGCAGGCGGCGAAGAAGGCAGCCGAGCGCGAAGCCCGCCGTCCCGTCTGCACCGGCTGCGGGGCAACGTTCACCGACGAACGCTGGGAGGCGGCACAGGGGCAGGCGAGGGAGTGGGGCACCTTGAAGGACTCCCACCCGCACCTGTGCGACGCCTGCAAGCACACGACCGTCACCGCCACCGCCGGCGTCCAGACCACCGGCAGGCGCGAGCACCGGGAGCCGCTTCCCCGCTGGGCGGGCGCAGAAGCGGCACTTCCTGCGCTACACCCGTCGTCCCCTGTGTGCAGAGTGCGGAGCGGCGTTCACCGACGAGCGGTGGCAGGCGGTGGAGCGAACCGGCTGGGGCACCGTCCAAGAACCCCGCCCGACCCTGTGCGGGGACTGCGACGGCGGTACGTCACCGACCTCCAGCAGGCCTGGCTCGACGAACACCCACATCAGGAGTAGGGCCAGGCTGTGCCCGAGTAGAAGGCCGGCGGCACCCGGCACCCGGCTCTCGCGCTTCCGCGGCTGCGGTCCGGACGGAGGGTGTCTGCGTTATGGCGGTGCCCAACTCCTTGCGTTTCGGGCTCAGTAGCATGTCCAACCGTTGCCGCTCTGTTCCTGGGCCGTCGTGGTCATGTGCTGGGCGTGCTGTCCCTGGTCGCCCCGGTGAGGGCGGAACCCGGGCTGTCGCTCGGGCGGCGCTGCGGGTGGCGGGGCTTTCGGTCTCCCGGGCTGTGGGGCGGTGAACCGCGATTTGGCTGAGCGGCAGGCCGGTGGCCGTGGCGGCGGGTTCCGAACCCATGCGCCTGGTACAGACCCGTGAAGCCGTCAGTGGCTCAGGACTCGACGAACTTGTCCGCCAGGCCCCGTTCCAGGTAGTCGTCCGGCAGGTCCTGGATGACCAGTTCGGCTTCGGTTCGTTCGGTGTGCAGGCGCCAGTAGGCGTCGGCCATCGTCTGAGGCTGGGAGTCGTGGCCTCCCTGGCCGATGAAGGCGGCGATCGCCACGTGCGCGGCGTAGACGCCGGTACCAGAAAGTGCCGCATGCAGGTTGAGGATCCAGTTGCGCATTCCACCGGTGGCGATCTGGACGTTTGCCACGTGCGGGGCGATCACCGGGCCCGACCCCGCGCCACTGCTGACCAGGACGGTCCCCGTGCCGCGCTCCAGCATGCCGGGCAGGACGTGCTGCACCGCCGCGACACCGCCGAGCAGGTAGAGATCCAGCTGGGCCAGAACCGAGTCGACGGTGACCTTCGTGGCCTCGACGAGCGGCGCGCGGCGCAGGTCTGCCGGGGAGGGTGCGGGCGAGTACTCGAGTACGTCGATCGGCCCCAGCTGCTCCTCGGTGGCGGTCAGCGCGGCGTGCAGAGCGGGGCGATCGGTGACGTCGACGGGGAACACTTTGACCCGGGCGCCCGTGTCGGACAGTTCGTCGGCCACCGCCTGGAGCGTCGTACGGTTGCGGGCGATCAGCGCCACGTCGAACCCCTCGGCGGCGAACCGCCGACCGATCGCGCGTCCCAGCTGCGGGCCTGCGCCCACGATCGCGACCGTGCTCAAATTCGCCACCTCGTTACCCTTGGATCGACATTCCGGCCTGCGGATGTCGGACTTTCGATGCATGCCGGAACAACGATAGGAAGCGTGTGGTCCCGGCGTCTCGGACCGGCGCGTCAGCCCGAACAGGAGATTCGCGACAACGATGAGCGGCACTTTCTCGGCAGACGTGCGCGGCGCGAACGCCTTCAGCGACTTCGCACACGAGTGGCGGAGCCGGATGGGCGAGACTTTCGCGCTGGCGCCCTTCCGCCGGACGACTGTGTCCGGCTTCTCGGCGCGGTCCCGTGGGTTTTGGGTGCGGGACATGATGTTCAACCGTTTCGAGACCGCGGCTGCCCTGCGGACGGGGGGCCGAGGGGTCGGGGCCGACGATCACGTACGCCTGTGGATCGTCCACCGGGGGAGCTGGCGGTTCGAGGAACCGGGAGGAGCCGAGCACACGGCACCGGCCGGCCGTCTCCTGGCAGACGGGAAGGCTGTCCCGCTTCTCCGCGGAGCCGCACACCGTCGTGCAGGTACTCGTCCTGCCTGCCGCAGAGGTGCGGCCCGGGAGGGGCGGGCCGGCCTCCGGCCCGGCCGGCACCGCCGAGGTGCGGCTGCTGACAGCGCACGCCGCCATGGTGGGCCGGATGCTGGACCGTCTCGGGCCAGCCGGGGTCGACGCCGCCCGCGGCACCCTGGCTGAGTTGGCCCGGGCCGTTGCCGGGGGCGGACTGGACGACGTGGAGCCCCTGTTGTCGCCGGCCCTGGCTCAAGCCGCGCGGGACCTGGCCGACCGCCGGCTCACCGACTCCGCTCTGTCCCCTTCGGTTCTCGCCCGGGAGTTGAACGTCTCCCTGCGTACCCTTCAACGGGCCTTCGCCAGGGAAGGCCGACCGTTGAGCACTTACATCCGGCGCCGCCGCCTCGAGGAGGCGTGCCGCGAGCTCGTCGCATCGCACCGGCGCATGACCGTCTCGGAGATAGCCGCCCGCTGGCAGTTCGCCGACAGCGGCCACTTCGCCCGCGCCTTCCGCAAGTACTACGGCCGGACCCCGACCGACTACGCTGCGACCGCTGTTCGTGAAACGGATGCCGCATGACTGTGCGGGGCCGGTGCCGCCACCAGCCCACGGCAGGGACGTGAGGGTCAGCCGAGGGATACCACCAGCAGACGGAGTTGCGGTGACGCCGGTTCGGCCGTGGCTGATGTCCGGGGCGCGTCCTCCTCGCTGCCGTCGCCGGGCGCGGAGGTGGCCGGCGGCTGCCGTGTCGTGGGGTCCGTGCCGGGCGGGAGTCCGTCTTGCCGTGGAATCGCTGGTGGTTGTACGGAGCGCTGCCAGGCGGTGGTCGAGGGCTAGAACTAGCTGTCGGGTGCTGAGTGAAGGGGTCGGTACACCCCGGCCGTGTAGGCGCCGACACCCTGGTGGCGGCGATGGGGACTCCCCTGGGGCCTCGCTGCGATTGATCTCGTGGGCCGTGGGTTCGCTCGCGAGTCGTTCCTGGACTGGCGCTATGCGTGACCATGGTGTGGCACTGTTACGAGTTTGTCGGCCTGTGTTCGTCATTTGCTGAATTGCTGGCCCGCTGCATCGGCGTAATCATGCAGATGTGGTGTCGGGTGGGTCGGCATGTTCAGGCTTCAGGGTGATGTCCCGCACGTTTGGCCCGGCCGGGACGGGGCTGTCCTCCTCCCCGTGGACCTCTGCGGACAGTCGGCCCCCGCAAGGCGTTTGCCGTATCTGCGTTGAGTCCCATGTGCTGCCCTTTTCGAGTGATGGTGGCCTGCTCGACTTCGTCGTCTTGTCAAGCGTTTCTGGCGGTGTGAAACGTTCTTGGTTTTCGCTTCCATCGGCACCAGGCCGGGGGGATCGCATCTTGTTTTCTCACGCCTCGTCAAAGGTTTCGTGCAGGCGCTCGTATGCCGGTTTCGGTCGCAGGGCTGCGTCCCACGGCAGGGAATCGGCTGTGCGTGGAGGATAGGTTTTGGTGTCGGCGGTGGAGCCGTACCGGTCGGTGAATCCCCATGTGGAGAACGATGTGCAGTTCGGCTCTTCCAGGCAGATCCGCAGCTTGCCCGCCATCTCATCGGCCTGGGTCTGCCGCCCGTCCTCCTCGTCCTGGTTTATGGGGACGTCCATCTCCGACACCCGTGCCTGAATCCCGAGCTCCGCCAGATCCCGTACATGGCTGCGGAAGGTCTCCGGGTCGGTGCGGTCGCCGGGTGCGTATTCGTGGTTCTGGAAGCCCACGCCGTCGATCGGTACGCCGCGTTCCTTGAGCCGTTTGACCAGATCGTAAAGGGCGTCCCACCGCTCGCCTTCCTCCTCGGCCCCGTACTCGTTGAGGAACAGCCGTGCCTTCGGATCGGCCCGGTGGGCGGCTCTGAACGCCTCGTCGATGTACTCCTCGCCCATGGCCTCGAACCATGGGCTCTGCTCGGAGCGCAGACCGAGATCTCCGTTGGTGTAGCTCTTCTCGTCGTCGGACATGGGCTCGTTGACCACATCCCATTCCGCGACTTTTCCCTTGAAGTACCCGGCGACCATGGCGATGTGCCGGAGCATGGTCCGGCGTACTTCCTCGGGGTCGTCGTTCTCCCGCATCCAGTTGGGCAGGGCCTCGTGCCAGACGAGGGTGTGCGCGTGCACTTTCATGTCGTTTGCGCGGGCGAAGCGTACGAGCAGGTCCGCGTCGCGGAAGTCGTAGACGCCCCGGCGTGGGTGGAGGAACTGTGGCTTGAACGCGTTCTCCGGAGTGAGCATGGAGAACTGGCTTCCCGCGAGCGCCCGGTAGCGTGCGTCGGTGAGCAGCGGGTTCTCGGCCAGGGCGGCGCCGACGTCGAACGGCCGCCCCACGTCTGCGGCCCGGGCACGCAGCGAGTCGTCGGACTGTTCCTGGCGTAGCTGCGGCGCCTTGATCACGCGGAGCGAGTCACCGCTCTCTGCCCGCGCGGTCAGCTGTGTCAGACGCCATCTCTCGCGGCGCTCGTCCTCGCCCGTGTCCGCCTCCAGACCGAACCAGACAGTGCCCTCGGCGAACACCCCCGGGTCCTGCACGGTTCCCAGCCGACGCCCGTCGGCTTGTACGCGGAATGTGTCACCGATGCTCGACACGGCGAGCGTCACCGTCCCGGAGCAGCCGCAGTCGAAGTCCTCGGAGGTGGCCGGCTCATCGCCTTCGCCGTCCCATATCTGTATCTTCACCTGTCCGTCGGCGGTCACGCCGACGCGCAGTGAGGGCCGCTCCTGCCGCCACTCGTCGTAGATGACCGGTACCCGTCCGTACAGCCGCAGCCAGGAGCCGCCGTCATCGTCACCCACACCGGACATGCGCGCGGTGACGGTGAAGTCGCCCTCGGATCTGAGGTGCGGGCCGGCCAGGTTCAGCGGGGGGTTGGGCTGGCCGCCGGAGGAGTCCTGCTCCACGATGTGCCGATCCGGTGCGCTGACCCGCAGGATGTCGTTGTGCCTGGTGGTGCCCGGCATCTGTGTCCAGTCGTGGTTCCGCAGCAGGTCTTCGTCGTTTCCGCCGCCCGCGCCTTCGCCCTGCCCCGTACACCCGGCCGCCACCGCCATGACGAGCACCACGGCGGTCAGCCGCTGCCACGTCCCCCCACCAAGGTTCACGGTCCCTCCCATTCTCTTGTTCGAGACGAGATCAACGTCTCGAAGCCGGGCCACAGTTCATCACGCATGAGGTGAGGCGGCCTTGTGCGGGGCGTCCCGGCTCGGGTGGCGGAGCGGGCCCGGATCGTTGCGGCCTGCGCGGAAGGCGCATCGAACACGCGTGTGCCGGCGAACTTCAGGGGATCCGCGGAGACGGTACGCGAGTACGCTCACGGTTCGCTGAGCGGCGGATGGTGGGACTGGCGGACGAGCCGCGGCCGGGCCGCCGCAAGTCGGAACTGGTACTCAGCGAGGCTGAGCGTACGGAGTCGACGCGTTGGTCGTGACAGGCGATGACGGCCGGGCCGGGATCGGGGCCGGGGCTGTTGGTGTCGGCGTAGGTGATGCACTGCCTGCACGGCGGCGCACCACGCCTGACGAGAATGCCGGGCAGGCTCGGTGCCGTCGCGGGCTCCTGCCCTCTCGGGCCGCGGACAGCCGGTCCCACAAGGTGTTCTCCATACGTGCGGTGAATCCCACGTGCCGCCCTCTCGAGCGACCGCGACATGCTCGACTTCGCCGTCTTGCCAAGCGCCCCTGCGGGGCTGGGGTGGTAGCCGCGTTCATCGGGGTGGTCCTGATGGCTGTGGGTGAGGTGCCGGTGCACGGGGTGGGTGCGGGCGATCGTGCCTCTGCGGCGGGTCTGCGGCGGGTCTGCGGCGGGTGATGCCGGTTTCCGGAGGACGGTTCGGCCTTCCGCTCCGCTGCTCTGACCGCTGCACCCGCGCACTGTTGGGCCGCTCCGCCGTTCTGGCTGCTCGGCTACTGCGCTGCTCTGGCTGCTGGGCCGGGGTGGCGTGTGTGTGGGTCCCGGCCGGTGTTCGTCGGCCTCCTGGTCTCCGGGGTGGCCGTCTCGTCCCGCCGGCACGTTACTTCGCGGTGCCCGTAGGGCTCTCCGGGGGCGTCGCTGCCCGGAGAGCACTGCAGCACCGATCACGATCAATTCATTAATTAGCAATTAATCTTGACCTTGCTCGGGTGTCTCTTTCATACTCGGAGCACGCCGTGGCGCCGATCCGCGCCGAATGTGGTCCTACGTAGCTTTTGCACGTGATTCGGAGTGATGTCATGAGGAACGGCAGGGAGCGGCGTCGCGCCGCGGTCGTCGTGTGCCTCGGTCTTGCGCTGACGATGGTCGCGCTGACCGGGTGCATACCGCGGGCCGGGGACGGGGGCCGGGTCGGGCTGGTCTACATGGACGCGCAGGGCTTCTACGCCGGTGTCCGTAAAGGCATGCAGGACTCGGTCGGCAGCCTCGGGGACGAGGTGCAGCTGCTGGAGCTGAACGCCCAGGGTGACGCCTCCAGGGAGAGCACCTTCGTCGACACCGTGAGCGCCGCGGGGGTGGAGGCCCTGGTGCTCTCGCCCGTTTCCACCACGGCGTCCATCCCCACCGTGCGTCTGGCGCACGAGAGCGGTGTCAAGGTCGTCTGCTACAACACCTGCCTGACCGAGGAGGCGACGCGGAAGTACGTGAGCGCCTGGGTGCTGGGTGATCCCCTGAAGTTCGGGGGGCTGGCCGGGGCGGAGGCCGCGAAGTACTTCAAGTCCGAAGGTATCGATGATCCCCACATCGCCGTACTCAACTGCGAGACTGTCGAGGTGTGCATCCAGCGTCGGCTGGGCTTCGAGAAGGCGCTGTTCGCCGAGCTGCCCGAGGCGCGGATCGTCGCCAACCAGCAGGGCACCACGATCGATCAGGCTGTCGAGGTCGCCGACCGCATCCTGAGTGCGCAGCCTCGGGTCGATGCCTTCTACGGAGAGTCGGGCGGCAGCACGATGGGCGCTGTGCGCGCTGTGCACCAGCGCGGCTCCGTCGGCCGGACGGTGGTCTTCGGCAGCGACATGACGGCCGACCTGGCCCGGGAGCTGGCCGATCACCGGGTACTCAAGGCCGATGTGGACATCTCCGGGATCGAGGTCGGCGAGCTGGCCGCGCGTACCACCGCGCGGGTCATCGACGGCGAGGAGCTGGACAGCCCCATCGTGCCGGCCCCGGTGAGGCTCTACTCCACCCCCGAGGACGCCCGCGAGTGGCTGACCACCCATCCGGACGGCCTGCCGTGACGGCCGCCGGGTCCGCGGCCGACGCCGTCAGGACCCCTTCCGGACCCTTCCGGGCCCTTCCCCGTCCCTCCGGTTCCTATGGAGCGAGTATGACGACCCCCTCACCGCCGCCCGGCCGGCCCGCACCCGTGCCGGCCGCCGAGGCGAGCGGCCTGAACAAGCAGTACCCGGGTGTCCGCGCGCTGTCCGACGTCGACTTCCGGATCGAACCCGGTGAGGTCCGTGCCCTCCTCGGACGTAACGGGGCGGGCAAGTCCACGCTCATCCGGATGCTGTCCGGTGTCGAGATCCCCGACAGCGGTGAGGTACGCATCGGCGGTGAGACCCTGGGACACGGCGGGGTGCGCCGGGCGGCCGAGCTGGGTGCGGCCACCGTCCACCAGGAACTGAGCCTGGTCCCGGAGATGACGGTCGCCGAGAACCTGTTCCTCGGCGAGTGGCCCCGCAGCGGCCTGTCCGGGGTGGACTTCCCCCGTATGCGCCGCGAGGCCGCCGAGGTGCTGGCTGAACTGGACGTACGGGTCAGTCCCGAGGTCACGGTCGGCTCCCTCTCGCTGGCCGAACAGCAGCTCGTCGAGATCGCCCGCGCGGTACGCCGCCGACCTCGGCTGCTGATCCTCGACGAGCCGACCAGCGCGCTGGCCGCCGGTGAGGCACGCACCGTCCTGGAAGCGGTCGGGCGTATCTCCGCATCCGGTGTCGCGGTGATCTACGTGAGCCACCGGCTGGACGAGATCCGGCAGGTGGCGCGGAGCGTGACCGTCGTCCGGGACGGCAGTGTGGTGGACACCGTGGACGTCCAGGAGGCGACCACCACACAGATCGTCGCGCTCATGCTCGGCCAGGCCGCCCGTGAGCAGGAACCGTTCCAGCCGCGCACGGTGGACCGCTCCGGCGCCCCGCTGCTGTCCGTGCGGGGCCTGACGCTGGCGCCGAAGCTGGAGGACATCGGCTTCGATCTGTACGCCGGTGAAGTGCTCGGCATCGGCGGGCTGCTGGGATCCGGACGCAGCGAACTGCTGCGCTCGGTCGCCGGGTTCGAGCCCGGGGCCGAGCGCACGGTCGCCTTCGAGGGGCGGCCGGTCGCGCGTCCCTCCGCGGCGGAGATGAAGCGGCTCGGAGTGGGCATGACCCCCGAGGACCGCAAGCGCGAGGGCATCGTCCCGCTGCTGGGCGTCGGCGAGAACATGACGATGTCCTGGTTCGCCGGGATCAGCGGCCGGACCGGTCTCTCTCCCCGCCGGGCCGCTGAGGCCGGTGACGAGCTGGTGTCCAGGCTCGCGGTCAAGACCCCGGGCCTGGACACCCCCATCGTCAACCTCAGCGGCGGCAACCAGCAGAAGGCCGTCATCGGCCGCTGGCTGCACGCCCGCAGCCGGGTGCTGCTCCTGGACGAACCCACCCGAGGTGTGGACGTCGAGGCCAAGCAGCAGATCTACCGGCTGATCCGGTCCCTGGCCGGCGAAGGCGCCGCCGTGGTCTTCGTCTCCGGCGAGCTGGAGGAACTGCCGCTCGTCTGCGACCGGGTCCTGACGCTGCAGAACGGCCGGTTCACCCGCGAGTTCCTCGCACCCGACATCACTCTCGACGACATCATGGCCGCCACCATGGCCGTGGAAGTGTGAGGCAGACAACCATGTCCTCGACCCTCGTGGCAGACAAGCCGTCCGGCCCCCCGTCATCACCGGCAGGCGCCGTCCGCTTCCGCAGGCTGCGCCACCTCAACGAACTCGGCCTGCTGGCCGCCGTCGTGGTGCTGTACATCGTGCTCGGCGTCATCGCAGGCGGATTCCTCAGCGCCGACAACCAGCTCGGCATTCTGCGGGACGCCGCGACCGTCGGCATACCCGCCCTCGGCGTCACCCTGGTGATCATCGCCGGGGAGATCGACATCAGTATCGGCCCGGCCGTGGCCTTCGCCTCGGTGCTCTTCGCCAAGGCCGCCTCCGAATGGGACTTCGGGCTGCCGATCGCACTGCTGCTCACCCTGATCGCCGGTGCGCTCTGGGGGTCGGCGGCCGGCTGGCTGCGCGCCCGGTTCGGGGTGCCGTCCTTCATCGCGACGCTCGGACTCTGGAGCGCGCTGGGCGGCTTGGCCCTCTACACCACCAACGCGCTCCCCGTCGCCACCCCCGGTGGCGGATTCATGGAGGCGCTCGGCGGCAAGATCCTGGGCGTCCCGACCCCGGCGATCGTTCTGGTGCTGCTGTTCCTGGCGTTCTGGTACGTCGCCCGCCGGACGGCCTACGGGCGGTCGGTCTACGCGGTGGGCGGCAACGCAGCCGCCGCCCAGCTGGCGGGCATCCGGATCAGCCGGGTGCGGGTGGTGCTCTTCGCCACGACGGGAGTGCTCGCCGCTCTCACCGGCATCCTGATGGCGGCCCGGCTCGGGTCGGGCAACGGAGGCGCGGCAGCGGGCCTGGAATTCGACGTGATCGCCGCCGTCGTCATCGGCGGCACCGCTCTCGCCGGGGGCCGGGGAAGCCTGGTCGGGACGATGCTGGGCGTCGTGTTCATCTCGGTGATCGCCAACGGGCTGGTCCTGCTGGGAGTCAACTCCTTCCTCCAGGACGTCGTGCGCGGCCTGATCATCGTCGGTGCCGTCCTCATCAACGTCGTCATCTCCCGCAAGAGCCTCACGACGCGCACCACGTGACCCGTCCGCCATGACCCGCTCGACCCACGCGAAGGACACCCCATGAGCGACACCACCGCCCCGCTGCCCGCCACGATGCGCGGCGTGTACCTGCCGGGAAACAGCACCGCCGAGGTGCGGGAGCTGCCCGTGCCCGTGCCCGGCCCGGGACAGGTACTGCTGCGGATGGGCGCGGCCGGTATCTGCGGCAGCGACATCGGCTACATCTACCGTGAGCACAAGAGCCACCGCGGGGTGGACGGTCCCGCCTACCGGGGCGTCGTCGCCGGTCACGAACCCAGCGGCACCATCGTGTCGACGGGCCCCGGCGTACGGCGGTACCGGGCGGGCGACCGGGTGGTGGTCTACCACATCGCCGGGTGCGGACTCTGCGACAACTGCGCACGCGGCTACCAGATCAGCTGCGCCGATCCCTCCCGCGCGGCCTACGGCTGGCAGCGGGACGGCGGAGCGGCCGACTACCTGCTCGCCGACGAGCACACCCTGGTGCCGCTGCCCGACGAGCTGAGCTTCGTCGACGGGGCACTCATCGCCTGCGGCTTCGGCACGGCCTACGAGGGCATCCGGCGCATCGGCGTGAACGGCGACGACGACCTGCTCGTCGTCGGCCTCGGCCCGGTGGGCCTGGCCGCGGCGATGACCGGCCGGGGGCGTGGCGCGCGGCGGGTCATCGGGGTGGAGGTCTCGCCCGAGCGCCGCGCATGGGCCGACGGTCTGGACGTCTTCGACGCGACGGTCACCCCGGAAGAGGCGGCCGACACCGTGGCGGCGCTCACCGGCGGGCGGGGGGCCTCGACCGCGATCGACTGCTCGGGCACCCGCCCCGGCAGGTCCACCGCCATCGGGCACATCGCCGAATGGGGACGGATCTCACTGGTCGGCGAGGGCGGGACGCTGGAGACCGAGGTCTCCGACGCCCTCCTGCACAAGCAGGTCACGCTCTACGCCTCCTGGGTCACCTCGGTGCCGGTCATGGCGGAGCTGGCACACAACCTGGTGCGCTGGGGCGTCAGGCCGGAGCGCATCGTCAGCGACCGCTTCGGCCTCGCGGGGGCGGACGAGGCGTTCGGGCTCGCCGCGGGCGCTGCCCGGGGCAAGGTCGTGCTCGAACCCGGTCTGGACGGCTGAGCGGTGACCGCCGCGAACGACGCGGTGTGGGTACGCCGCACACCGACCGCGCACGGAGAGCTGATCACGCTGGACGCCGGCGCCCTGACGGTGACCGCCGCGCCCGGGCTGGGCGGCCGGCTGCTCTCGGTGACGCTGGGCGGCTCGGAGTTCCTGTACCGAAACCCCCGCCTCCTGGACGACGACCTCACCCCGCTGCCGGGCGTGCGGGGCGGGCCCCGCGCCCCCACCGGCGCCCACGGGCGGCGCGGCAGGGGCGGGCCGAACAGCCCGAGGCAGAGCAGCAGGCCGACAACAAAACACACACCAACC